>NZ_JPOO01000003.1:638249-957374 GCF_000733925.1 Arenibacter algicola | reverse complement strand
CCTAATCCGGGTAAACTTATTTCTAACGGCACGTTCCTCCCTAAGTAAACTATCATTCAGTTTTATATATTCCTGCGTATATCGGGATGAATTAATGGGGTCCAATTTGGCCAAAAGTTCCAGGGACTCGAGCAGGCGAAAATTATTGCTCGATTGTTCCGAGATAATTTTGGAGTTTTGGGCGTATTGCATGGCCATGCCCGTGTCTTTTTTGCTCAAATAATATTCGGCTATTTCGTAATAGGTAATTGCTAAACTCTTGGTGTCGTTTAAGCTGTCTTTAATTTTGATGGCTTTCTCTAATAAAGAGAGGACACCAGTTGTATCTCCCAGTTTATTCTTGGCATTGGCATAATTGGAAAGTGCAATGGAGTATAATCTGGCATCCTTATTATACAGGCTATCGGCGCTGATAACTTGCTTAAATGATTCCAATGCTTTATTATATTGTCCTTTGTCATGATAAACCTTACCTATGTTATTTATAACGTTGAACCGGTTTAGATTATCGTTATCCGATTTGTCCAGGTATAATAACGACTTACCATAATATTCAAGTGCTTTATCATATTCCTTTAGAGCGTTGGTGACCGATCCTAGATTGTTGTAGCACATATAAAGATTGTAATCTTTATTCAACGGCTTGAATAATTCAATGGCCTCAATGGTCGTTATTTCACTACTCGTATAGTCTTTTACACTTGCTTGTACCTGAGCCATGTTGTAAAGAACACGGGCTCTGGGATAATCATTTTTCAGTGCTTTAAATATTTTTTCCGCTTGGGAAAAATGATAATAGGCACTGTCTTCAACTGCAATATCTCCTAAGAAATAAGCCAAATCCCAATGGTTGTTGGCCAAGGCACTTGAATCTTTCATTTTTTCCGAAAGCTTGAGCGCAATTTTGTTGGAGCGTCTAAACTGAAGGGAGTCGCCTAGAACAGAGTAGTAATAGGAGATTTTTGAGAAATATTTGGATTTTAGGGAATCATTTTGAGTTTCCAAAGCATAATTAAAAGCTTTCCCAAGGTTGTATTTGTAATTCTCTTCGGAACTACTATTTTTTTCATCCAACCAGTAGGCGATACTGTCATTTGTTTGCGCAGACCTTGGGTTCGGTGCACTTTCCATAACCTCCTTACAACCGATGATCAGAAGTTGTAGGAAAATTAGTAGATAAAACAAGAATTTATATGACAAGTTCTTTTCCATGGAGCAGGAAAGATAAAAAAAAAGCCCTAAACAAATTTGTTTAGGGCTTTATATTTTAATGCAGTATGGTCTACTACAATCTGATTGCAATAATTTGTCAGCCAATTTAGGCTATGGCACTGTTGAAAGGTGTTAATTCGGACATAACCGGTGGTGGATCCCTTCTATCCCTTGGAACGCTATCCTTGTCGGTAGCAACTGCATTGTCATTGAACTGGAAGTTGTCCATTGCTGGGGGTGGGTCCCTTCTGTCTCTTGGAACGCTGTCCTTGTCTGTGGCAACGGCGTTGTCATTGTATTGGAAATTGTCCATTGCTGGGGGTGGGTCCCTTCTGTCTCTTGGAACGCTGTCCTTGTCTGTGGCAACGGCGTTGTCATTGTATTGGAAATTGTCCATTGCTGGGGGTGGGTCCCTTCTGTCTCTTGGAACGCTGTCCTTGTCTGTGGCTACGGCGTTGTCATTGTATTGGAAATTGTCCATTGCTGGGGGTGGGTCCCTTCTGTCTCTTGGAACGCTGTCCTTGTCTGTGGCTACGGCGTTGTCTTGAGTTGGGAACTCACCTTTGGATCCCATTGCAAATAAGCCGATACTTAGTAGTAATACGGCAAAAATAGATAGTAATCTTTTCATTTTTAGTGGTTTTCGAGGGTTAATGAGGTTTATTTCTAAAGCTAAATTAACAATGAAGGGGCACTAAAAATATATGTAGGAATTATCTTTAGTGTATGTGGGAGTTCTATTAGTAAGTGTATGGTTTTTGTGAGAATTTGTCTAGTTAAGAGTAGAAATGGTATTTTTGGCCAAGACCTTTTTTAAGTTGTCAATGTTGTTTTTGTAGGATTTGGAAAAGGGTAATTGTAGTTTGTCATGCTTTAAAGTGCATAGTCCTTTCCCGTAGTTGATCCTAGAAACGAAGTCGATATTGATGATATAACTCTGATGAACCCTTACAAAATTCGTCGGTAAATTGTTCTCAAAAGTCTTTAACGTTTTAAAAGCACTTATAGTACTTCCGTCTTTCATAAAAAAGTCGGTGGCATTGTTATCGGCTTGTAAATACATGATTTCCTGAGTATTTATGTAGCGATAATCTTTATAGGATTGAAGTAAAAGTGTTTTGGGCTCCTGCTCTTTCGGTGTTTTTAATTTTAACCTTAGGAGGGTCTTTCTAATGTCGAATTCGTTATAAGGCAATAACCAGTAGTCGAAAAAATGACATTTTAAGGCTTCAAAGGCAAATTGCTTGCTTTTGGAAATTCCTATAAAAATGGGAATTTCTTTTAAGTATTGATGCATTTCCATTATCATATGAAAATACTCATGGGCCTTATCATTTAAATGGATGAATACCACATCAGGAGATTTTTTAAGTATACCATTTAGACCATCTATACTGTTAGTGGCTACACCTGAACAATAGAATTCACTGTATTCTTCCATATAGTGTTGAAGCTGTAAATTGGATTGGGCATCAGAGTCCAAAATGGTATAGGTATATTCCATAATTTCAGATGATTTTAATGCAAATTAGTAATACTTAAAGGCATAGGTGTGTATTTCAACCTTAGAAAAACTAGGGTTTTCGTTTTATTGGCTAAATATATACTATTTGAAAGATTTTTCTTTCTGACTATGAAGAATATTATTACTTTATTCAGTAAAAATTACTTCATATGCACCTAGGCTTGGGTTTTTGGTTCTGTCCGCCCCTAAAATATCTAAGGGAACCAACCCTGCTGTGGCCAGATTTCCTGCTCCAAAAGCACTCGAATTTTCCCTGATAATAAAATCATTCTGTATGGGAGATGTAAATTCAGGATCTAAATTTAGTAATATATTGTCATAATGGGCGGTATTCTCAAAATTGTACAGTTCATTTTCGGACTTATTCTTAAATTTTAAGAGACAGTTTTCAAAGTAAAAATTAAAAGCAGAATTCTCCTCTTTAACAAGGTTCAATTCTTTTGGGTTGCTTCCATAGATAATACAATTTTTAAAGTCTGCCCTTTTCAGGTCGTTTAAACTACCCCCGCTCAATGTAGCATTGTCCAAAAGCAGTGCTGCGCCGGAGCGGAACCCATATTTCCAATAATTGGCTATGGTTGTATGTATAAAGCTGTAATCTCCTCCCTGGTTGCAATATAGGGAGATGTTCCCTGCAGCTCCCAAAACTAAATTTTCACTCCTTATAACCGCCGTCTTTGCCCATAGGTTAACATTTTCACTATTGTAGATTTGGGAATTCTTTAGGGATAAAGTGGTTTCTACTAGGTTGTTGTCTCCTTGGACTAAAATGCCCACTGTGGCATTTTTAATAGTGAGGTATTCTATTTTGTTATTTATGCTGCCTTTGGAAATCCAGATGGATCCCCATTGTCCCGGGATGTCGGAATAGTTGGACTCCAGTCGATCTCCTTCAAAAATAACTTCGTTTTCCAGTAAACTCCTGTCTTCACTTAATTCACCCTTAATATGGAGGGAGGCATTTTCTTTTACCAATATCCCTGAGTCTTTGTGGAAATGTACTCTTGTGCCCGCTTCTATATTTAGGGTTTTGCCTTCTGGCACGGCGGCGTAACCGTATATAACATAGGGTCTGTCTTTGGTGAAATTGAGTTGATCTGGCCCCAGTTGGAAACCTTCCACTTTAATTTCTTCCCCAGATTCCTTAATGTCAAGAACAATCGTCTCGCGTTCACCGTTCAAGGATCGTGCTGGGTATAAAAATATGGCATCCTTGACCAAGGTAACCAATTGTACTTCTTGCAAATGGTTTTCCTTGTCGAATTGAATGGCATCGGTGTTCAAAAATTCTTTGGCTTCGGTATTGCCAATATCGGCAGTGGTTTCCACAAATATGTACAGACTATCCTGGGCGTACAAAGGGGTGTCACTAAAAAGTTGACCAGCTACACCGTCCACATTTAAACGATACTTGCTGTTGTCCCCGTTTTTAAGCTGAATTGTTGGGATGCTGATATCGGTGGAGCTGCGGTTATACACTTTTAAGGTATAGGTACTACTGCCAATGTTGCTGAAAATAGTATCCAAGAAAACAGTATCCTTGGAGAATTCCAAAGAGCCGTTACTTTTTTTATAATCGAAGTCCATCCTACAGGAGGAAAATACTAGCAGTAGAACTAGGGCAGAAAAAATACAAAAAGTCTTGTGCACGGATTTTATATTGAATATTTAGGTTTGGGTAAGAAAGATACTTTCTATTTCCGGGGAAATCCTCATTGGTTTAAAGGTTTCGGAGTTTAACAAACACCACTCGGTCTTGGATTTGACAAGCAATTGATTATTTTCTTTATTGTACATTTCTACAATCCTAACGCTTACGGGGCCTTTGGTCTTATCGATATACGTTTTCATTAAAATAACATCGTCCAATTTTGCTGCACTTTTGTAGGTAATATGATGCGTTAAAACTACCCATACCGTATTGTCTATCAAATCTTTAGGGGCTTTGGTCTGCCAATGTTCCTTGGCAATATCTTGCATCCATTGAACATATCGTACATTGTTGACGTGATTTAGGTCATCCAGGTCATCTTCTACAACCTTTATGGTTTTTTCAAAAATTCCCATAGTTATTTTTTAAGGATGTTTACCTCAAATAATTTGTCCCAGTTTTTTCCGGTAACGAAGAAGGTCTTTCTTTCTGGATGAAAGGCTACTCCGTTTAGGACGTCCAGATTCTGATGTTGCGTAACTTTCTCCTTTAAGCCGCCAAAATTTATAACGCCTTCTATGGCACCACTTTTGGCATCAATAATCATCATACTTTCCTTTTGATAGACATTGGCGTATATTTTTCCATCTACATATTCAAGTTCATTGGCCTTGTTGAATATGGAGGTATTGGTTACCGTTTCAAAATGGCCCTCCTCGGCCATGGTTTCAGGATTTAAATACCATATTTTCTCGGTGCCGTCACTCTTGAATATTTTGTTTCCGTCGTTGCACAAGCCCCAACCTTCCTTGCTTTGGTTGTATTTAAAGCTATCTATTTTCTTAAAATCTTTTAGGTCGTATATAAACCCAACTCCACTTTGCCAAGTGAGTTGATAAATTTTATTGTTTAAAATAGTGATGCCCTCTCCAAAATAGGTATTGTCCAAGTCTATTTTTTTTAAAATTTCCCCAGTTTTAAAATCTACTTGCCTCAAGGAGGATTTCCCCTTTTTACCAGTGCTTTCGTAAAGTGTATCCTTATGAAATTCCAATCCTTGGGTATAGGCGTCCATATCATGGGGATAAACGTTTAGAATTTCGTAGGTATAGATCTCGGGGGCGTGTTCTGCCAATAATTTAATTCCTTTGGACACTTCAACTGTTTCGCCTTCGAAGCTTATGTTCGCGGTCAAGGTTTTGGCCCCAAGTTCCAATTGATCAAGAGTAATTTTATCATTGTTCAGAGTAATTTCCTTATTGTCCAGTGTATAGGTAATCTTATCAATCTCTTTATTCTTAAAATTTTTGACAGAGATGCCCACTGCCTGATTTTTTTGAAATTCGGTTTGGTTTCCTTCCAGCTGAATTTCGAAAAGCTTGGAGGGGTTGGAGGTACCATCACAGGCCAAAAAGAACAGGGGAATTATGAAGAATAGGTTTAATTTAAAGGCGTTCATTTTTTAATATGGGTATAATTATAATATAATTTTAGTGGGTAAAGTGCCTGAGCTGAACATTTATTTTGCTTGAATTTAATATAGTTGTCTTAAAATCAACCCGCTATCCAGAAATAAAATTGGCGACTTTTTAAGGCAAGATATTTAATAAAATTAAGACCTGAAAACGATTGTAAAAAAATTAAAAGATTGTATATTTGCATCGGCAAGTCCTACACGACCAGCTCCTGTAGAATCCCCCAGGGTGGGAACGCAGCAAGGGTATATGGTTGTAGCGGTGCGATGTAGGTAGCTTGCCATTTTTTGTACCCTAAAGTGAGATGTTTATCCTGCTTTTTTGAGCCATTTGGCATAGATATCATTGTTATATCCGTTTCTATTCCTGTTTTATTCGTTAATTTGCAGCCTTAATTTTAATTAATGGAGCATAGGGTTGTACTGGTTACCGGAGGTTCTTCGGGAATTGGAAAATCGATCGGGATATATTTAAAATCACAGGGTTTTAAAGTTTACGGAACAACAAGGAAGGTTGCCAATCATCCCAATTTTACCGATTTTGAACTTTTGGAATTGGATGTAAGAAATCCGGAAAGTATAGGAAACGCTATTTCTGAGCTAATGGCAAAGGAAGGTAGGTTGGATGTTCTTGTAAACAATGCCGGTATTGGAATTACAGGTCCTATAGAGGAAACACCACACGCTGAAATTTTAAAGGCATTCGATACCAATTTTAACGGACCGTTACACATGTCGAAGGCTGTTTTGCCACACATGAGGCGTCAGGAAAAGGGTTTGATCATCAATATTACATCTATTGCGGGTTATATGGGTTTACCGTATAGGGGATTGTATTCTGCCAGTAAAGGAGCCTTGGAACTGGTTACGGAGGCCCTGAGAATGGAGGTCAAAGGATTTGGAGTGAACATTACCAATTTGGCCCCTGGAGATTTTGCTACCAATATAGCCTCTGGCCGTTACCACGCCCCAATTTTGGAGGACTCGCCCTACAAAGAATCTTATGGCAGTACCTTGAAAATGATGAACGAGCATGTGGATAGTGGTAAAGATCCCATATTAGTGGCCCATATGGTTTTTAAAATAATAAATACAAAAAACCCTAAAGTGCATTATAAGGTAGGGGAGTTTATGCAAAAGTTCTCATTGTTTCTAAAAAAAATATTACCGGACAAAGTATATGAGAAACTCTTGATGAACCATTATAAATTGTAATTTTGCCAGACAAAAGGTAGGCATGCAAAAAAGGCTATATCTTTCAAATTAATAATTTAAAAAGCAATTAACATGAAGTTCTTTATTGACACCGCTAATTTAGCACAGATAAAAGAAGCCCAGGAATTAGGAGTATTGGACGGGGTAACCACAAATCCTTCCCTAATGGCCAAAGAAGGCATTACCGGAAGAAACAATATTTTAAAGCACTATGTGGATATCTGTAATATTGTAGATGGTGATGTATCCGCCGAGGTGATTTCCACCGATTTTAAAGGTATGATCAAGGAGGGTGAGGAATTGGCAGAATTGCATGAGCAAATCGTAGTTAAAGTTCCTATGATAAAGGACGGTATAAAAGCTATAAAATATTTCACTGATAAGGGAATAAGAACCAACTGTACCTTGGTATTTTCCTGTGGACAGGCTTTGTTGGCTGCTAAGGCTGGTGCTGCTTATGTTTCTCCCTTTATAGGTAGATTGGACGATATTTCAACCGATGGTCTAAACTTGATATCTGAGATTAGGCACATATATGATAATTATGAGTTTGAAACCCAAATATTGGCTGCTTCGGTAAGGCACACTATGCATGTGATTGACTGCGCCAAAATTGGAGCGGATGTTATGACCGGACCTTTGTCAGCGATTGAAGGTCTTTTAAAACACCCTTTAACGGATAGTGGTCTGGCCAAGTTTTTGGAAGACTATCAGAAAGGCAACTAGTTTTGCAATACTTCTAAATATTACAAAGCCTCTTACGCTCATTGAGCAAAAGAGGCTTTGTTGTTTTTGATAATGATTTTTTTTGGTGTACCTATAAAAGGTAAAAGATTGTTGAATTATTGATCGGGATGTTCTTAAAGCTCGAGACGTGAAGTTTTTTCTAGCTAAAAAACCTATTGAAAGCTAGTATAAAGATCAGCAAATGCATCTACAATAAGTCCGTCTTTGGTGATAATACCTTTATTGAGACCACCTATCACCAGGGCATTTTTCAAATTTTCAAAATCATCGGTACGGAACTGTTTTTCCATATCCAATTGATTACTACTTAATAAGGATTGCCACCTTAGTGCGTCCGTATTACAATTTATTCCAATAAAAGTAAATTCCGGCTTGTTTTCCGATAGTTGTGCTACCCGCGTAAGTACATTCTCAAAGTTGGATCTCTGGGTCCCTGACCAAAAATAGAATACGGCATTTTTCTCTTTTTCAGCAATTTCCTGTAGGGTAACCAAAGTTCCATTAGTGTTGATAACTGAAATATTGGGCATTTTATTACTGGGCTGTAAATTGTTTACGCCTTGGTAAATAGCTTCTATTTCGGCGCTGTGCCTATTGTTTCCTGAAAGTCTGTGAAAGTCATCAATAAAAATCCTATTGTTTTCGTCGGTATCATGAACATTAATAAGATAGTCCATGGCAACATTTCTAAATAAATTATCCCTTAAGTCCTTTTCGGTAACCAGGCTATCTATCAATTTTAACTTGTGCTGGTTAAAATGTAATTTGTTCTTAACTATTTCATAGTGGGCGTCCTTACATTTTGTATAACAACCCATATAGGTTAGATTGTTAAAATGCGTCTTCATGAAATTGTAGTAGTACCTATGATAGGATAAGTTTTCGTTGTTGTAGTCCACCAACTTTCTGTAGTCGTAAAAATTGTTGGGAAGTGCAGGTATGGTATCTCTTCCTGTCTTCCTTCTGTTCCAAAACGGATATTTTTCCTTATAAATGTAATAATTGTAATCTATACTGGCCTTGGCCATGTCCGCCGCTTTTGGAGATAGGGTTACTTCGGTTACAATCTCGTTAAGGGCATTTACTTTTATTTCTTTTAAAGAATCCAATTTATGGGAGAAGTCCTTTGGATCAAGTTCCGAATAGGAATAAACTAATGCCGGCTCAGATTCCGTGCTTAAGAAGAACTCCACAAGGAAATTATTTATTTCTTCACCTCTTCCTGAAAATATCAACGATTCGTCAAAATCCTCAGTATTCAGGCGGATCATTAAACTGTCTCCTTTTTCTAGATATACGTACTGTAATTCCGGGCTATGGTCAAAATGGTACAAACCTTCCACAACAGTATCCAATTGGATACTGAATCTATTTTCACCATCAAGCTTGGCGGAATCTATGATAATATCATCCTTAAATAGAACAACATATTCGCTTGTGGGATTTACGATTTCACCAGCAAAGAATGCACCAGGGGATTTTTTTTCTATCGAACCGCAACCAACTAGTGCAATAAGAAAAGAATATAGTAAAGGTTTATTCATATGAGAATAGCTACTTTATAGTGAACAAATCTAATAAACTCAACAGATACAGGCTGTTAATTGTGAGTTAAATCTATTGGCTCTTAGTTAAAATGACACCTAAAGGCGTTGTAATATAGTTGCTTGAACGGGTTTATTTTTGTTATTTTTGCACAAATTTTAAAATATTACATATGCTGTCAGTATCAAATTTATCTGTGCAATTCGGGAAAAGGGTTCTTTTTGATGAAGTAAACGTATCCTTTACACAAGGTAATTGTTATGGTGTTATTGGTGCCAATGGAGCTGGGAAGTCCACATTTCTAAAAATTCTTTCGGGGCAAATAGACCCCACATCCGGCCATGTTCATTTGGAACCAGGGAAAAGGATGTCTATCTTGGAACAGAACCATAATGCTTATGACGAATATACTGTTTTGGAGAGCGTGGTAATGGGTAATAAGCCTTTGTTCAAGATAAAAAAGGAGATAGATGCCCTATATGCCGACTATAGTGATGAGAATGCAGATAGAATAGGGGAGTTGCAGGTGCAATTTGAGGAAATGAACGGTTGGAATGCCGATAGTGATGCTGCAGCCCTATTGTCAAACCTTGGGATTACGGAGGAATTTCATTATACTCTTATGGGCGACTTGGATTCCAAACTAAAGGTTAGGGTTTTATTGGCACAGGCATTGTTTGGCAATCCGGATGTGTTGATAATGGATGAGCCTACCAACGACTTGGATTATGAAACCATTAATTGGTTGGAGAACTTCCTTGCTGATTATGAGAATACCGTTATTGTAGTATCGCACGATAGACACTTTTTGGATTCTGTTTGTACCCATATTGGCGATATAGATTTCGGAAAAATGAACCTATACTCCGGGAACTATACTTTTTGGTACGAGAGTAGTCAGTTGGCTGCCAGACAAAGGGCACAGCAGAACAAAAAATCCGAGGAAAAGGCCAAGGAACTGCAAGAGTTTATACAGCGGTTCAGCGCCAACGTGGCAAAGAGCAAACAGGCCACTTCCAGAAAAAAAATGTTGTCCAAATTAAAAATTGAGGATATAAAACCTTCAAGCAGACGTTACCCTGCCATCATTTTTGATAGGGAACGGGAGGCAGGAGATCAGATATTGAACGTTGAAAAGCTTTCCGCTTCAACAGAAGAGGGTGAGGTTTTGTTTCAGGATGTCAATATTAATCTTGCCAAGGGGGATAAAGTGGCAATAATTTCTAGGGATTCTAGGGCCACAACGGCATTTTACGAGATTATTAATGGCAATAGAAAGGCGGACAGTGGTTCCTTTCAATGGGGGGTTACTACCAACCAATCCTATTTGCCTGCAGATAATGCCTCCTTCTTTACCGAAGATATCAATTTGGTAGATTGGCTTAGGCAATGGGCAAAAACGGAAGAAGAAAGGGAAGAGGTAAATATCCGGGGCTTTTTGGGAAAAATGTTGTTTAGCGGGGAAGAGGCTTTGAAAAAATGTACGGTTTTATCCGGAGGTGAAAAGGTACGCTGTATGTTGAGCAGAATGATGTTGATGAGGGCCAATGTGGTTATGTTGGACGAGCCTACCAACCATTTGGACCTGGAAAGTATAACCACTTTCAACAATTCCCTGAAGAATTTTAAAGGAACCGTTCTCTTTACGACCCATGACCACGAATTTGCTGAAACTGTGGCGAATAGGGTAATAGAATTGACTCCTAAAGGTAATATTGATAGATATTTGACGTTTGATGATTATATGTCCGATAAGACTATAAAGGAGCAGCGCAACAAAATGTACGCCGTTCCGGTGTAATTTTGTAGGACCCAAATTCTTACTTTATGAAAACCTACCTATTCATATGCATGTTTATTGCATGTCTTGTCATAGGCTGTTCTGAGGAAGGGGTTGGGGATAAAATTGACGAATCTCCAAGCCTGCTGGCCGACTATACCGTTTTGCTTCATAAAGACGGGCTTATGAAAACTGCACTTTTGAATGCAGATACTGAGGGAATTATTGTTGACCCTGAAGCTGGCGTTTTTGAGATGTTGCCCGTTCCGCAACTATTCTATAGGAATGGCTCCAGAATGGGATTTTATATCCCCGAGGAGGACTGCAGTGCCAACTTTACCGTCCACGACTTTAGCGATGGTACAGCGGTCCATTCTAGTGTATTTGCGGAAGATTCAAATTGCGACCGGGATGTAAAATCCCTTGCTTTTTCTGGAAATAAAGCCTTGTTGGCCTATGTAGTTCCCAAAGACAATAAAGAGAACGATTATATTATAAGGATTTTGGATCTGTTAAAAAGCCCTAGCACTTATACAGATGTGTCCCTTGCCAAAGAACCCATACAACTTTTGGTTTCCAACAATAAGGCCTTTATCCTCTGTTTGGATACCGATATCACCAATAAATACGCCCTTGTGGCCATAAATATTGATAGCGGGGCCATTACCCACGAGGTTGGCCTTGGTACCGATGTTTTAAAGATATCACAGGATGGCATGGGCAATATTCTGGTAAGTTATCCCAATTTGCATAGCCTTATTGATGGGAATACAATGATTTTGGGTATTACCACCAATTATCTGTTGGGGAAAGAACCAAAGTTTGGGTATGCCAAATCTGAATATTTTGGGAACCAGGCAATGTATTACCCCATGGAATCGGGATCAAAAAGTTCCTATCCCCATATTGCTGCGGTTTATGATTTTAGGGAAAATATGTCTGTCCTATATATTTATGAAAATTTCCTTAGCCTGGAGGAGAGAAATCTAAAATACGAAATAGAGGATACCACAATGGTTTCCTATGATGCCAAGAATAATTTGATTTTGATAGGGTATAGGAAAAAAGGGGGAAGTGGCAAAGGAGGACTAATGAGGATAAAGCCAATACCGGATCCCAAATTTCTGGATAATGTTGATTTGGACGGCATTCCTGTAGAATTGTTTCAAAATTAAAACATTTCAGTATAAAGAATTGGTCCTAGGTTTTTAGGTATTTGGAGTTCCAGATGGCAGGATTAAAGTTTTTGCCCAAGGCAAAGCCATAAAATATTACTATGGAAGTAAGACATTTAAACATAAAAAAGAAAATTACCCAAAATTGAAAACTGGAACTTTCTTTAGAGAACAATCCGTTAGGGACCAACAAGGTTATTATATAACTAATACCTACTACCAAAGAAATTAGATTTACCAGGCTTTTGAAAGGCCACATCAATATTTTCCTCAAGGGATGCAGATCGCGGCCCCATTTATGTATTAAATAGTAATGGTCATTGCCGATCGGGGCAAATAAAATAGGATCATCCTTGTCTTCCAATTTAAAAAGTTTTGAGGGTGCCAGTATCTTAAATCCCTTTAATTCCAGTTTATGCTCCTTTTCCAGATTTTTTATTTTGGAAATGGCTTCCTGTGGAATTTCTCCTTTAAAATATCGGGAATCCAAAAAACGCAACCTATAGTCCACCGCTATTTTTTTTATATGACGTAGATGGTAAATTTCTGCAGTTTCCAATAGATCACAATCAAAATCATTGGAAATTATTGTGTACTTACTATTAAGGTTGACCTCGATTCTTTTCCTTGCTTCATCCTCTTTGGCCAAAAGCCGATGTACTTCGTCTAAAATTTTATCGGCAGACTTGTCCTTTTGCTTAGTTAGAATAAGTTTTTCCCGAATATTGGTTCTTCTCAATAACATATTATATTCTTTTAGAGCAATTGTTATAAAGTTAAGGAATTAAGGTTTTTGTTTTTGGTCTAAAGCGTTAAAAGTTAGAAATATGTATTAAAACCTGTATTAAAATGGTGTATTCACAACCCATATTTCAATATTGTGATATTTTGAAATTAGTTAATAACTTTTTTTAGAACAATAGACTGAATATTGTATATTGTCGACGAATTTAACCGTTTATCGATTTTTTTAAAATTCCCAAGCCCAGAACCAATGAAAAGCTATGTGTCCGTTTGCGCTCTTTTATTTTTAATCACTTCCCTTGGTTATGGCCAAACGTCGTTCACCGAAAATAGTTTTTTAAAAAAGGAAAATTCCATTATAGAAAGTGCCGCAGATTCTGGTAACCATTATACATTATTGGAAGCTGTAAAGGCGGCAAATTTGGACAAGATATTGAACGAGGATGGTCCGTTTACTGTTTTTGCGCCCTCTGATATGGCTTTTAGAAAACTCTCCAAAGTAAACTTGAAGGAATTATTATTACCTGAAAATAAAAAGGAGCTCTTTTCACTTTTAACCTATCACATTGTTGCTGGCAACATAACGGCCTCCAAAATTTTAAAGGCTTTGTGCAACGGGAATGGAAAAGCTAGTTTTACAACTGTACAGGGTGATAAAATTTTCGCTTCCATGGACGGATTGGATATTGTACTTACGGACAAGGCTGGAAATAGGGCCAAAATAACCAGTGCCGATGCCAATCAATGCAATGGGATTATCCATGAGATAGACAGTGTTATATTGCCCAATGCCCTTTCAGCGACAAATTTACCGTAATTCTGCTCCTAATTCGCTTTCATAACGCTGTAAAAGCTTGTTCATTATCTTATCTATCTGCTTGTCGGTCAAGGTGCCGTTTTCATCTTGCAAGGTGTAGCTTACGGCATAGGACTTTTTGCCTTCGGGCAAATTTTCACCATTGTACACATCAAAAAGGTTTACATTGGTTAAAAATTTCCGTTCGGTCTGAAGTGCGATGTCGTAAATCTGCTTAAAACTTACCTGCTCGTCCACTAAAAGGGCGTAGTCTCTCGTTACTTCGGGATATTTTGGAATCTCTTTATAAATAATTTTGCTGTTCACAATGGCTTCCAAAATATAGTCCCAGTCAAAATCCGCATATAGAACCTCTTCCTTAATATCAAATTCCTTTAAAATGGATTTCTTTACCACTCCAATACTAACCATTGCCTTATTGGCCAATAACAAGGAAATCCCCTCAGATAGAATATCACTGGAAGCAGGTTGGGAAATAAGATGGGTAAGTCCCAATCTATTCAAGAGATTTTCCACAATAGCTTTAAGGTAAAAGAAATCTGCCTTTTTTGGAGGTGTAGTCCAAGTATCTTCCAGTCTGTTCCCGGTCACAAGAATGCTTAGGTGCTTTTTCTCCTCTCTCTGGGTCTGATATTGATGATAGGTCTTTCCAAACTCGAATATTTTGAGGTTGTGCATTTGCCTATTGCTGTTGTGGGCAATGGCCTCTAAACCTGAAAACAACATAGATTGCCTCATTACCGATAGATCGGTACTAAGGGGGTTTAACATACTAATAGTTTGCTCTTCCCTAATATCTTCCGATAATTTATTATAGGCAGGGGAAGTTAAGCTATTGGCCAATATTTCATTAAATCCTTTTGAAGCTAAAAAATTACCTATAATGTTTTGGATCTTATAATCCTCAAATTTGGAAGTAGGGGCAATGGAAGCGTTCAGTTTTTCTTTGAACTCTACATTATTATAGCCAAAAACACGAAGAATTTCTTCAATAACATCTACCTCACGCTGTACATCCACACGGTAAAATGGAATTGATAACCCCAGTCCGGATTCAGTAACATTTTTAACCTTTATATCCAATGATGCCAGAATGGATTTTATGGTGTCCTTAGGTAGTTCCTGGCCTATAAGCTTGTTAATTTTGTCGAAAGTCAAAAACACGTGGTAGTCGTCCTTCTTTTTAGGATAAATATCTACAATGTCCGAAGTAATATCTCCCCCTGCAATTTCGTGGATAAGGAGAGCAGCCCGTTTTAGGCAATATTCAACATTATCTATATCTATCCCCCTTTCAAATCGGAAGGAAGCGTCTGTATTAATACTGTGTCTTTTGGCAGTTTTTCTTACGGATACTGGATTAAAGAAGGCACTTTCCAGGAATATACTACTGGTACTTTCGGTAACCCCGGAATTTTGCCCGCCAAGGACTCCGGCTATACACAGGGGCTTTTCGGTATCGCAGATCATAAGATCATCATCGCTCAATGTGCGCTGAACCCCGTCCAAAGTGGTAAATTTGGTTCCTTTGGGAAGTGTTTTGACCACTATTTTGTTTCCCTTGATCTTTGCAGCATCAAAGGCATGCAAGGGCTGCCCCAATTCGTGCAACACATAATTGGTAGCGTCCACTACATTGTTCTTTGGGGTAATTCCTATAGATCTTAATCTGTTTTTCAACCAGTCCGGTGATGGTTGCACAATTAGATTGCTTATGGTTATTCCACAATATCTTGGAGCCAGTTCGCTTTTGATTACCTCAACATCAATTTTTAATGATCTGTTTACAATATTGAAATTGGTCACAGGGGGGGTAATCAGTTCCTTAAGGATATCCTTTTGCTTAAATCCGGCTTTTAAATCCCTGGCAACTCCAAAGTGGCTCATGGCATCGGCCCTGTTTGGGGTCAACCCAATTTCAAAGACCTCATCCACTTCAACCTCGAAAACTTCGGAACAGGGTGTTCCAACCTTTAAGCTATCAGGGAGTATCATAATTCCGTCGTGGCTTTCGCCCAATCCAAGCTCATCTTCGGCACAGATCATGCCATGGCTTTCCTCTCCACGAATCTTTCCTTTTTTTATGACCCAGGCTTCTCCTTCCCCAGTGTATAGGGTTGTTCCTATGGTGGCCACGGGTACCTTCTGTCCGGCCTCTACGTTGGGTGCGCCACAGACAATTTGTAAAGGAGCTTCAAGACCTATATTTACAGTGGTCAATTTTAATTTATCGGCGTTAGGATGTTTTACACAGGTTAAAACTTCACCAACCACAATTCCTCTCAATCCTCCTTTAACAGATTCAAAAGGAGAAATACCCTCAACCTCTAGGCCCAAGTCAGTTAATAATTCAGCTGTCCTATTGGAATCCCAGTCAATTTTCAAGAACTGCTTCAACCAGTTGTAAGATATTTTCATCGAGTTTTTTTAAAGACCTCAAATATAAAACAATGCTAGAAGACATTCAATACGTATTTGATTGAATGTTTTATTTTTTAATATCCAAAAATTTTTGTTACTTAACTTTATGTTTTTTCCAACATTCTTTTCAATTCACTCGATCATTATGTGAATTTGGCCAAAAATCCCCCCTAAGAGAGGTTCCCTCTCAACTTAATTATAATTTAAAAATGAAGCACATTTTCTTCATATTTTTTCTATTTACACTGTTCAATAGCTGTAAAGATTCTAATGCTATTGTATTGGAAGAAGGCATTTGGTTGGCCCAATTGGAAGTAGGTGACCATCAACTTTTACCTTTCAATTTTAACCTTAAGAACACCGCAAGTGGAGCAAACACAATTGAATTGTACAACGCCGATGAAACTATTTTTATTGACGAAATAAAGGTGATGAAAGATTCTGTGGTCATTAGATTGCCGGTTTTTGAAGGATACTTGGCAGGAAAATTTACGGACAAAGAGATAAAAGGAAAATTTATTAAAGAAAATGAAGAAAGGGTTTTGCCCTTTAAGGCGGTCCATGGGATAGAGGAACGCTTTAAGAGCAGTGGTATACCCAATACCAATATTTCTGGTGACTGGGAGGTGGAGTTCAAACCTGGAAATGGGGAAAGCTATATGGCCAAGGGAACCTTCAGGCAGGTAGATGACAAGGTTTCCGGAACCTTTAGGACCGCCACAGGAGATTACCGTTTTTTGGAAGGGATCAATAGTGTGGACTCTGTAAAGTTCTCCACTTTTGATGGCGCCCGGGCATACTTGTTCAAAGCCAAAACTACAGATAGCTCCATGGTGGGAGTTTTTTACTCCGGAAAGCATTCCAAGGAGTTTTTCGTGGCGAAAAGAAACGAAAACTACGAGTTGCCCAATTCCGAGGCTTTGACGTATTTGAAAAAAGGGTATGATAGGCTAAGCTTTTCGTTCCCTGATTCTGAAGGTGATTTGGTTTCATTGACTGATCCCGTTTTTAAGGATAAGGTAGTGATCGTTCAGATTATGGGGACCTGGTGCCCAAACTGTTTGGATGAAACCAAGTTTTTGGTAGATTATGTAGAAAAACATTCCAATGAAAAAATAGCTGTTATCGCCCTAGCTTTCGAATACGCTAAAACCAAGGAGGCCGCATATAAATCCATTAATAGGCTTAAAAATAGAATAGGGGTTCAATACCCCATTTTGTTGGCTCAATACGGAGGTATAGATAAGGAAATGGCTCAAAAAAAATTACCCATGTTGAATCATGTACTTTCCTTTCCAACAACTATAATTATAGGCAAAAGGGGTGAGGTACAAAAAATATACACTGGTTTCAACGGTCCGGCAACGGGTAGCAATTACGATAGTTTTAAGAAAGACTTTCACAACTTCATACTTCAACTACTTGAGGTATAAAGCAATCAGCATTAAATTAGAGTTTGGCCCAGATATTTATCCTTCCTATTTTAGAAAGAAAAAATCCATAAAAAGAAAATGAACTTTACTCGATAATCGAGATTTAAACCTGCCTTCCGCAAGTAGGTGCTCCAACGCTTGCCCCGAGGTAGTCTACTAAACGGTAATTAGATGATAGTGGATCTTCCCAACCCTATGTTTTCGTAGTTATAATTGAGGTTTTCATCAGAATCTATAATGTTTCCGGCTATAAAATCCCCCACCTGACTGGTGCCGTATTTGCTTGAAGCGTTCAAATCCTTGGTAACCACATGTTTTTTCATGGACTTATCTACCGCTATAACCACGGCTAGCGACTCTTCATGCAATCCGAAATGGCTCAGCATCATGGCAGTAGATAAAATTGAGGCTACGGGATTGGCAATATTTTTTCCCGCTGCCTGGGGGTAGGAACCGTGAAAAGGCTCAAACATGGCATGTTCATTACCAATCGAGGCCGAAGGTAGGAGTCCCTTGGATCCGCAAATGGCACTGCCTTGGTCAGATAAAATGTCGCCGAACATATTATCGGTCAGGATAACATCAAAGTCGTTTGGATCCAACATCATTTTCATGGCAGCGTTGTCCACAAACAAAAAATCTAACTGTACTTCTGGATAGCTCTCCGATATTCTGATGACCACTTTGCGCCATAGCCTAGAGGTCTCCAAGACATTGGCCTTGTCTACCAATGTCAATTTTTTACGTCTATTTTTGGCGGCTTTAAAGGCCAAATGGGCAATTCTACTAATCTCCTTTTCGGAGTATTCACATAGGTCGGAAGCAACTGTTCCGTCCTCACTTAGTTTTTTTTCACCGAAATAGATTCCACCGGTAAGCTCACGATAGATAACGAAATCCGTTCCAAAAATAACGTGCTTTTTTAGAGGTGATTTATTTACCAAGGTTGGAAAAATCTTTACGGGCCTAATATTGGTGAAAAGTTGTAATTCCCTGCGCAACTGAAGTAATCCCTGTTCGGGGCGTACTCTTGCACTTGGGTTTTCATCATATTTCAGGGTACCTATAGTCCCAAAAAGAATAGCATCAGAAGCCTTGCAAAGATCTATGGTCTCCTTTGGTAACGGGGAGCCGTATTTGTCCATTGCTACAGCTCCGATCAACCCTTCTGTATAAGTGAAATGATGGTTGAATGTCTCTTCAACAGCCTGTAAACATTTTACAGACTGGGCCAAGACCTCTGGACCAATGCCATCTCCCCCTAAAAGAGCTATCTTTAGATTCATTTTAAGCTATGCTTTTTATTTTAATGCCACTGGCAACGATGATATCATGTATATCCTCGTCGAAAATTTCTTTCTGCTTATCCGCGAATTTCAAAAACTCCTGGTAAACCACATCCAGTTGGGTCTTGGTAAGTTCGTATCCTACATTTTTAGCCCTGTAGGCCAAGGCCGCCCTACCACTTCTAGCGGTAAGTACAATGGAAGACTCGTTTACCCCAACATCTGCCGGATCTATTATTTCATAGGTCTCCCTATTTTTTATTACTCCGTCCTGATGGATTCCTGAACTATGTGCAAATGCATTGGCACCCACAATGGCTTTGTTGGGTTGAACATATACTCCCATTTTTTGGGATACCATCTGACTGGTGTCGTATAACAATTTACTGTTGATGTTGGTGTCCAAATTTAGGGTAGGATGCTGCCTTAAGATCATTACCACTTCCTCTAGTGCAGTATTTCCGGCCCGTTCACCAATACCGTTAATGGTACATTCTATTTGTCTGGCACCGTTGATTACCCCGGCAATGGAGTTTGCGGTAGCCAATCCCAGGTCGTTATGACAATGACAGGATAAAATAGCCTTGTGAATACCGCTTACGTTTTCCTTTAAATATTTTATTTTGGCCCCATATTCCTCTGGCAAACAGTAACCAGTGGTATCAGGGATATTCAATACGGTGGCTCCTGCCTTAACTACAGCTTCACAGACCCTTGCCAAAAATTCATTATCCGTTCTTCCTGCGTCCTCGGCATAAAATTCTACATCCTCAACAAAGGTTTTGGCATAACTTACCGCCTCTATGGCCCGTTCTATTATAGCATCTTTATTGGAGTTGAACTTGAATTTAATATGGGATTCGGAGGTTCCAATACCTGTATGTATCCTTGGTCTTTTGGCATATTTCAAAGCCTCTGCAGCTACTTCAATGTCTTTCTTAACAGCACGCGTAAGTCCACATACCGTTGCATTCTTTACAATTTTTGAAATCTCCTGCACAGAATTAAAATCTCCTGGGCTCGAAATAGGAAAACCGGCTTCTATAATATCTACCCCTAAAAGATCCAATCTCTCAGCAATAATTAATTTTTGGTCCGTATCCAATTTACATCCGGGGACTTGCTCTCCATCTCTAAGTGTTGTGTCAAAAATATGTACCTTTTCTTTGCTCATTATATTTACGTAATTTTATGTGCGCTATACGAATATAGTACTAGTAGGTTTGCTTGTCCTAATTACAAAATAGCATTTACAACGTTAAATAACTTTTTGAAGTATTTAAAACACTGATTATCAATTATATAAACCTTTATTATTACGATGACAAATGCTCATAAAGATGCATTATTCGTTTTGGTCAAATCACTTTCCAAGTCAGAGAAACGTCAATTTAAATTGTATGTTGGGCGCTTGGGAGTGAATACCGATGCCAAATTTCTTGCCCTTTTTAATTTAATGGATAAAATTAAGGTATATGATGAAAAATTAATACTGGAAAATGGGATAGTAAAGAAGGCCCAGTTGTCCAACCTTAAGGCCCACCTGTACAAGCAGATCTTGGTGAGCCTTAGGTTAAACCCGGTAAATCAAAATATAAGGGTGCAGATCCGGGAGCAATTGGATTTTGCCACAATTCTTTACCAAAAGGGACTGTACAAGCAGAGTCTCAAAATATTGGATAAGGCCAAGGCTACCGCAATTGAAAATGAGGAGAAAAACGTGGCCTATGAAATTGTTGAATTTGAGAAGTTGATAGAGACCCAGTATATAACCCGTAGTATTCCGGACAGGGCAGATGAACTTGCCGTACAGGCCAAACAACTTTCGGCACAAAATGTAATTACCAGTAAATTATCCAATCTGGCACTACAGCTATATGGACAGATGTTAAAAATTGGCTATGTTAGAAGCGATGAGGATATTAAAAGGGTTCAGAAATATTTCGAGAAGCACATGCCAAAGTACAAGATGGAAGACTTGGGCTTTAGGGAAAAACTTTGGCTGTACAAGGCGCATCTTTGGTACAGTTTCCTGACCCAGGATTTTTTGTCCTGTTATAAGTATTCCAGTAAATGGGTAGATCTTTTTTATGATAATAAGGAAATGATCTATTTAAACCCCGTATTCTTTTTAAAGGGAAATCATTATTTGTTGGAATCCTTATTTTATGTAAAATATAGCTCCCAATTCAAGGAAACCTTGGAGAAATTGGAAAAAATTGTGGGAAGCAAGGAATTTCCGGACAATGACAATATAGCGTCCTTGGCCTTTTTATATATCAATTTAAATAAATTAAACCTTCATTTCTTGGAGGGCAATTTTGAAAAGGGCCTATATTTGGTCAAAATAGTAGAATACGGTATCAATAAACATAAGGATAGGATAGACCAGCATCACGTAATGGTATTGTACTATAAGATAGCCTGCCTTTATTTTGGATATGGTGACAACAAAACCTGTATTCAATATTTAAAGAGGATCATTAACAATAAGAACCTA
Source organism: Arenibacter algicola (assembly GCF_000733925.1). NCBI lineage: Bacteria > Pseudomonadati > Bacteroidota > Flavobacteriia > Flavobacteriales > Flavobacteriaceae > Arenibacter > Arenibacter algicola. Next base: position 935,849 of record NZ_JPOO01000003.1, on the reverse strand, counting down.
AAAATGCGGGAAGATTTAATGTGCTTTGCCCGAGTGCTAAGTCTTATTGCCCATTACGAGGCAGGTATGGACTATCATTTGGAAGTGCAGCTGAAAAGCACCTATAAGTTCTTATTAAAAATGAACGATCTACATGCCGTACAGAAGGAAATGATCAAATTTTTAAGACGCTTGGGCGATATTTTCCCACACGAATTGCCCAATGAGTTCCAAAAACTGTACGATGAATTAAAGAAATATGAAAACCATCCCTATGAAAAACGTGCTTTCTTATATTTGGATATTATTTCTTGGTTGGAAAGTCATCTACAAAATAAACCCGTAGCACAAATTATTAAAGAGAAGGCCATGTCCGTGACCCGATAAAATATATTCTTGAAAAGTAAAAGCCTTCACATAAACCATTTGCTGGAGATTAATCTGGCCATGATTTTTATTAGTACTTCCGGAGCTCTGGGTAGATATGTACAATTGCCGGTACCTGTTACCATAGCCAGTAGGGCGGGATTGGCATTTTTGTTTCTCTTGCTCTATTGTAAGTGGAAGAAAATATCGTTCCGCATTGCCAAAAAGGATTACCCTATTATTTTTTTAAGTGGTATTTTCATGGGTATTCATTGGTTGACCTATTTTTATGCCCTACAGCTTTCCAATGTGGCCATTGGTATGTTGTCCATGTTTACCTACCCCATTATAACAGCATTATTGGAGCCATTGATCTTAAAAACGCCGTTCCAAAGAATTCATTTTGTTTTGGGACTTTTGGTATTGGGCGGCATTTATTTGCTGGCTCCCGACTTTGAAACCGGCAATACCCATAGCGTGGCCGTGGGTCTTGGTGTTTTTTCGGCACTTGTCTATGCTATCAGGAATATTATACTAAAGTCCAGGGCGGCCCATTACAACGGATCTTTAATGATGACCTACCAAACGGGCATAGTAGGGTTTATATTGGCCCCGGCATTTTTTATTTATAAGGTCGATGCCATTGCCGACCAATGGCCGGCACTGCTAACATTGGCCCTGTTCACTACTGCTATTGGGCATACCCTATTCCTCAATTGTTTTAAGCATTTTAGTATTACTACGGTGAGTATCCTAAGCAGTGTGCAACCGGTATACGGAATATTGATAGGGGTGTTTTTCCTCTCGGAAATTCCTAGTTGGACAACGGTAATGGGCGGAATACTTATTTTAAGTTCTGTAGTTATTGAGAGTGTAAGGTCCTATAAATGATGGCTATAAATATCATAAACAAGCATTCCAAATGCTATCCTCTGGGGGTGGCGCTATAAGTTGCAACAATTCTTTTTTAACGGGATGTATAAAAGAAAGGCTTCTGGCATGCAAGTGTATGCTTCCGTCCTTATTGCTTCGATCCGCCCCGTATTTTAGATCCCCTTTTATAACAGACCCAATAGCCGCCAATTGTGCCCTAATTTGATGGTGCCTCCCTGTTTTCAAATCGATTTCCAATAAAAAATAACGGTCTAGCTGCTTAATTACCTTATAGTCCAAAATGGCTTTTTTGCTATCGGGAACTTCCTTTTTATGGCCGTAGGACTTATTCTGTTTTGGATTTCGTTTCAGCCAATGGGTCAAGGTATCCGATTCCTTCTCAGGCATTTTATTGACTACCGCCCAATAGGTCTTTTGGGCATCTTTTTCAGCAAACAATTTGTTGAGTCTGGGCAGGGCCTTCGAGGTTTTGGCAAAGACCACAATACCTGTAGTTGGCCTATCTAGCCGGTGTGCCACCCCCAAATAAACGTTCCCAGGTTTATTATGTTTGGTTTTTAGATACTGTTTTACAACTTCGCTGAGCGGAGTGTCCCCGGTTTTATCGCCCTGCACTATATCACCCGCCCTTTTGTTGATGGCAATAAGGTGGTTATCCTCGTATAGTACCTGAAGATTCTCAGGGGTGGAAATAATTTTTGTGGACACTTGTAAAGAATTGATTATCTAGTTCATAGCACATGCGCGCAATAAAATGGCGGGCCTTATGCGGGAATAATTTTACTTTTATTTAGTATTGCTCCTCGTCGCTAGGGAAGTCCCTCGTTTTTACGTCGTCTACATACTTGGAAATGGCATTGCCCATTTCCTCAAACAGGTTGAGATACCTGCGCAGGAATCTTGGATTGAATTCCTGGGTTATTCCCAATAGATCGTGAATCACCAACACCTGTCCATCCACACCATTTCCTGCACCAATGCCAATAATGGGGATGGAGACACTTTCTGCTACTTCCTTGGCCAATTTGGCGGGTATTTTTTCAAGAACGATGGCAAAACACCCCATTTTTTCCAAAAGTTTGGCATCTTCAATGAGTTTATGTGCTTCTTCTTCCTCTTTGGCCCTTACGGTATAAGTGCCAAATTTATAAATGGATTGAGGGGTTAGGCCCAAATGTCCCATTACGGGGATGCCTGCATTAAGAATTCTTTTTACAGATTCCTTTATTTCCTGCCCACCTTCAACCTTTACGGCATGGGCTCCACTTTCTTTCATGATCCTGATGGCAGAGCGCAGCGCCTCCTTGGGGTCGCTTTGATAACTTCCAAATGGTATATCCACTACTACCAGAGCACGGTTTACCGCCCGTATAACCGAAGAGGCATGATAGATCATTTGATCCAAGGTAATGGGTAGGGTGGTTTCATGTCCGGCCATAACATTACTGGCAGAATCTCCTACCAATATTACATCCACATTGGCGGCATCGACAATTTTTGCCATGGAATAATCATAAGCCGTCAACATCGATATTTTCTCTCCGTTTTTTTTCATATCAACGAGAGATTTTACTGTTACTCTTTTGTATTCTTTTTTGGCAGTGGACATCTAGATTGTATTTGGTGGGATAAAAGTAATGATTTGTTCCAAAAATTGTGAATCTAGCAATAGTTAGTTCCAATTTTTTTTATTTTTTGATTTTTTTTATGTGACGTTCAAGACCTTATAAATATGAACAATACTAGAATTTTCGTTTTAGTTTTTTTGTTGGCAATTAATTTTGCCTATGCCCAAAACAGTGGGGAGGAAATGGTTAAAAGGACCATAGATTCTTTTTTCGAGGCTTTTCACCAGCAGGATTCAATGGCCCTAAAGGAAACGGTTTCCAAGGATATTGTGCTACAGACCATTGGAAAAGATGCGGATGGGAGGGAGGTAGTAAAAACGGATAATTTTAGCCATTTTCTAAGATCCATAGTATCCATACCCGTTACCACCAAATTTGAAGAAAAAATAAAGTCCTATAATATTCAAATTGACGGCGCTATGGCCAATGCATGGACCAACTACGAATTTTGGGTGAACGATAGTTTTAGTCATTGTGGCGTTAATTCCTTTCAACTGTTTAATGACCAAGGCACTTATAAGATCATTTATTTGATTGATACAAGAAGAAAAGAGGGTTGTGAGTAATTGGTAAAATAAGGTTTGGCAACACATTTTGAGGAGAGCCATAATTATGATCTATGTGGACATTCAATAACACTTTTGTATAAAACCTTTTCATTTGATTAAAACAATAAGGTTCGACACCGATTATATACTTACTATTTCCAACTAAGGTTCAATTAGTTTATGGTAGGCCGCCAAATAATAGGGAAGGAGGTAAAAGGTGCCTTCGTGCTCGGCATAGCCATTACCTTCGTTATCATGGAGAACAGTGGCATCCCTGTCCAATCTTACGTGGCCCCTTTCATCAATGGGCAGCGCATAGGTGTCATTGCCCCAGCCCATATCCTTTACTTGTCCCGGAGTTGGGTCCAATTGTATGTCCAGGCGGTGGGTGTTGTCCATATCATATCCTATAAGGTCCAAGGGAATACGTTGTAGGGTTTCTGTCATATAGCGGTTGTCCAAGCTACTCTTGTAGTACCTGTCAATACTGGCCTTGGCAAACAAGGGATTTTCTGTAAACAGCTCTTGTGGCTTAAAAAAGCCTTCATCCACCTTTTGGGTAAAAAAACCGGCCATAGCACCATAGAGCCCGTCCCAAAAGGCATTTTTCTGCTTACTGATATGCAACCATGCATTCTCTAGGGCAATACGGTACATAATTTGTCTTTCCGGATTCTTCTCGTAATTGATGAGGCCATACAGACTCATTAGTCCTAAATTATTGTCCCAGGGCACTGCATTCTCCGGCGGGAAAAATTCTTTGGCATGCATGGCATAGATATCATAATTTTCCTTTTCCCGCAACATTTCGGCAACCTCATCATATTTGGGATCTCCGGTTACATGCGAGGCAACATTTAAAAAAGAAAGCATCATCATGGCATTTAGTCCACGTTGATCCCAGCCCCAGATGGAATTAAAATAGTCGGGGTCAAAACTCCCCCAACGCGTGGGTTTCCCATCATAATCCACCAATTTGAAACCATGTTTTATAAGGTGATCAGTTACATCGGCGACCACCTGCTTAACGGCATCCTTTTCTTCCTTGGTTTCCGCTATCAAATCGTGATAAATACCGTAATAAAAATAATGTCCGGCCAATTCGTCCGAGCTGGTATCGCATTTCCATCTATAATTTCCGTCATCACTAAGTGGAAAACGGGGAAATATATCTTTCCAGAAAGGGTCGATTTCCTGACGTCGGAGATTGTATTCCCTATTGTACTGCTCGTTAACAGGTTCATGCCAATCCACAGGAATGATCACCCTTGCGGGAAACCCAGGTTCATGGGTAATGTCTACCAGCCATTTTAGGGCGTAGAAGCTTCTATTGGCCAGTTCCCGGGCCTCGGGATCTTTGGTAATGGCATATCGGAAAGCCTGGGCGGCTCCATACATGGCGGTATACTGCCCATCGTTATCCGAGATGGCCAGTTGGCTGGTGTTTATATCAAATTGTTCTGTTAAGTGGCTTTGACAGATAAACCCCATTCTGTTATGTCTGTCCTCTACCTGTTGTGTGAAATAGGCTGCCTTTTCGGGGTAGGTCATTTTCTGGGAAACAATTTGGGCAAGGCCATTTTTGGTGGCGATCCAGGCTGTACCCTTGGCATCAACGGCAATGGAATTTACGTGGTTGTCCGGAAGCCATCTGCGGTTTGCCCTATAGAAAAAAGCATTCTCTTCCACTCTGAATGCTCCATATTCAGTACCAAACCACACCTGACCTTTTGGGCCGGAAGCTGCACAGGTGAAATTAGTGTAGGGCACTCCTTCCTTTCCGGTAAACAGCGTCCATTTACCTTTCTCTAATCGGCCTATGCCTTGTTTGGCACCAAACCACAATCGGTTTTTTGTATCTACTGTTAGGGCTGCGACCTCTTTTAGGGCCCAACTATAATTTATGTCCGAGGGAAGCTCCCGTTTCCACTTGTTGTTGTCAATTTTCACATAAAGTCCGTTTTCACAACCTACATAGGTGGTATTCCCGAAATTTGTGTTGCTGAGGACCCTACCGGCTTCCTCTGGTAGACCTTTTAATTTGGGTAGGGAAGCGGCCGAATACCCCTTTTTACTTCTGATCCATTTGGAATCCTTCCATTCATACTGCCCAGAAGTGGTTGTAGCTATAGGAGTATTGTCAACTATTGATATCTGATCAATACTGCCCTCGGGAAGTCCAACAGAAATGTTATTTATAAAAGCAACATCCTGATAAAATGTGGTCTCCTGTGCACAGATTCCCAAGGAAAAAATCAGGGCTAAGGCTAATGAAAATAGAATTCTATACATATTGGTTTGGTTACATTTCAATGACGAATATTTGCATGGTGGGTGTATTCCCGTCTTTGGAAACAATTCGGTTGTAGGCTATTTTATTTCCATCGTGGGACCAAACCGGATTTTTTGGTGGATTTTGGGAAGGTTTTGTCAAGATGGTACTTGTGCCATCCTCTATTTTAAGTCCTACCAAGGAGTTCTGCCAGACATAGACCAAGCGATGCTCTTTTGGATGCCAACGTATACCGCCTTGCACGTCCGAGTCGTGAAAAGTACGTTGTATGGCCTCGCCTCCCCAGGGAGATATGGTGAAGATCTGTTTAATGTTGTGGTCATCTTTGGCAATATAGGCAAGCATACTTCCCCCAAAGGAGGAACGTACAATACCTTCGCAACCAGGATACTTGTTATTGGCTGTATAGGTTAATCTACGTTGCCGGGTTCCTTTAGGGGGCGCGGGCAAATTGGTTTCGGTACCCTCAAGGGCAGCCTCTCCCGGAATGGTGATATCTTCCGGGATATCCACTATATAGACCTCATCTACCTGTTCCCCATTTTTACCTATTGTGGAGCCTATAAAGGCCCTTGCCCTTTGTGTAGCGCCATCGGATTTCAAGTAGCCGGAATGTCCCACCCAGCTGTCACCTGCCGCCCTACTTATTTCATCAGATCCGGGAACGGGATTTGGTACTACTTTTACCACCAACGTACTAAACCATTCTCCAGAAAAATTCTCACCGTCCTGGGATTCCGCAACTGATACTGGATGATCTTTTTTGGAAACCCCTATAGTTCTAAGGTTATGGGTAAGACCGGTGGAATCTTCAAGTTTCTTCATAATGGCATCATTATAGGTATAGCCTATCCATTTTCCATCGCCACTAAATTCATGTCTATGGGTTCCCCCGCGCAAGGCCCCCACTGTAAACGGAAAGGAAATGTCCCTGGCATCCATAAAAATGGGCTGTCCAGGTTGGTCGTCCTTGATTATTACCCCGGTTCTTCTCCATTGCTCATACGGCTTATCCTGGGTACAATTCAATAATCCATGTATAAAAACCACCTCATTGTTGGTGTGGCTATAACTGACAGCTCCCACGCCCGGACCATAGGCCCTGTTTTGTTCTAGTTCGTACAGAACTACTTTTTCGCCGGTTTCAACATGTACCTTTTCAATTTTACCATTTGCCCCAATACCACCTGTTTCGGTTCGGGTGTCATATACCAGCCATTCATCGTCCGGGGAAAAATTGTCGTTGTTGTCCAAGTCATGGTTATAAGTGAAATCCTGGGTAATCTGCTTTTCCATTTTATAATTGTCTTTTCCACAAGCACTAAAAAGTATGGGCGTCATGAAGAGAAGGAGTATTGGTTTACTTTCTAAATTTAATTTCATGAGTTTTTTTTGGATGTCCATACCATTTTACCTGTTTCTGTTATTTTCAATTTTCAATCCTCAATTTGAGGAGCGCTAATAACCCCTAAATATCTGCCCATCCAATAGGGGAGTAGCCAGATATCCCCTGCAGAGAATTCCTCTGTACCATTTCGGCCACCATCCAATGTGAACATGTTTGCGTTATGTCTTTGTACTCGGCGCTCATCAGGGGGTAATACCTCTGCTGTTGTCTGTTCCCTAAAATTAGGTTCTATAAATGTAATATCTTTTCTATGGCTGTTCATGACTTCCCAGGCAACCATGTCCATAGGGTGTTCCCTAAGGTACCAGGCCGCTTCCCCCAAGTCGAACTCCTGGGTCCCGGTGAGGGCCGTCATAATATTCCAGGCACCTTCTTTTTCTGGGCGTTCAATTTCCCAATGGTCTAGAATAGCTTCCTTGAATTTGGTTTTTAGCGTGTCGTTAAAGGCATATCTATAAAGGCCCCAATAGCCTACAAAGTACATTTCGTCATCGGAATGGTTCCAGGATTCGGATAGCATTTTGCTCCAATCATCCGCATCGTCCGGAGCCATGGCAACATCTTTCATGGGCCACATTAAATTGTCCAAGTACCCGTGGTTGTCCATTAGGTCAAAAGCTTTTTCCTTATATTTTTCCTTTCCAGTAAAATGATAGGCCGTTTGCAGCATGCCAATAATATTGGAAGCGTTTATTTTACGATCTCCCACCATTTTTGGACGGGCATTTACGTACTCCGGATTCCAACGGCCCCATGTGGTAGGTTTGCCATCGTAGTCTACCATATACATATCATTTCTAACGATATGGCTCATTAGCGTGTCGATTAGAACAATGGCACGATCCTTTAGGTCGTTGTCCATAAGCTCTGCCATGGCACCATAGGCGAAAATGTGACCAATGGCCTCATCGCTACTTGTGGTTGATTTCCAATCCCATTCAGGATCATTGCTATGTTGCCATCTGTCTGGATCATGTAATTGTTCTATATACCCACTTCGCTCAAAGGACCTGGAAGGAAATCCTAGAACAGGATTAATACTGAACAACCTTTCCATGGCATCCATAGCCTCCCTACAGTTTTGAAGGGCATCTTCGGATTTGGTTACCTCGTATCGGAAAACTTGTCCTGCTAGGTACATAGTGGTCCATAGTCCGTCGTTATCGGAATCCGAGAGTCGGCCCGTATCAAAATTACCATTGTCCATATCCACAAGAGTGGCATTGAACCCCAGTCTAATATGCCTGTTTCGTACCTGTTTTTCATAAAATTGAGCCTTGTCAAAAAGTGTCATTTCCTCAAAAACGATTTGTCCAAGACCAGTTTCGGTCAATATAAGGATGGAACCATCAGTACCTTTGGAAATGTGTTGAACATTGTTGCTGGGCATCCAACGTTTTCCATAGTAGTAATTAAATTTGCCATCATCTTTCAGCATAAATGCCCCTTTGGTAGAACCGAACCACAGATTTCCGTCAATTTCTTCTACATAATTGATTTCCGTCCAGGGCAATTTGGTCTTTTTCTCCCCAATTTGTTGTCCAGAAGTGGCATCTACTTCGAAATAGCCATCCAGGGTGGTCAATATCAATGTATTGTCCAACAGGGCGAAGGAGGTAAAATTACTCCCCTCAAAGACGGTTTTTAAGTTTTTTTCTTTCGGATTGAAGGTGCTAACGGATTCTTCCCCCAAAATCCAGAAGGCATTGGTTTTTTGGTCGAATTTAATGGCTATGGCCTTATCCTTGGATAGGGCTCCCTGCCAACCATTACTGTTTTTGGAAACATATTGAAGCGATTGTCCATCGCCGATCAAGAATTCGAAATCCTTTCCTGGCGCAATAATATTTGCTTTGGGTAAGGAGTGTTTTAGGTATAGGCTTCCTGCCCAGGCATTGCTGAGTACTGCCTTGTCATCCAGATATACAAACTGGTCTTGATAGGTGGTCATGGCCGAAATATTTTTATCGGTCAGCGGGCGGTAGGTTTTATCCTGTAAAAGAACACCGGGATATAGAAATTGTCCATCGTGGGTACGTAAAATTCCGTCCGAAGAGGAAACCTGAATAACCCCGTTACGGTCCATAAAAGCTTCGAATAATTGCAGGTCATCCTCTTGTTTGTCATATTTTATGCTGTAATCCTGCAGATAGGGTACATCCTTATAAACGGGCAAGGATGTTGCGGCTGTTTCCCCTTTTGGGGCCTCTGAACAGGATACGCCCGCAAGGAGTACGCCCCATAATAAATTTCGAAAGCTTTTTCTCATATCAATAAATATTTTTGGTTGCAATAGATCAGGCGGTCTGTAACGAAAACATTATTAGGTTTTTCCAGCTAAAGGTATTACAGCCCTGTACAAATAAACCTTATTTGAATGTATTGGACTTCCTATATTTTACATGATTTACATCATATATTGACTTTATTATCCATTTCTTCTTTAATTTTCAAATAAAGTGTTAGAATAATTGAAATTTTGGATTTGGCGTATTAAGGAGGTGGGGTTAATGGGTTAATGGGTTAATGTGGGAATGTAGCAATTGTTTAATGTAGCAATGAATCAATTTGATAATTTGGTTAATTTGATAATTTGAAAATGTACCAATGGGGTAATGTAGCAATTTGGAAATGAATCAATTTGTAAATGTGGTGATTTGATGATTTACAAATGGGTTAATGTAGTGATGGGTTAATTTGAAAATGGGTAAGATTTTAGTAAGAATTCGTCATTGCGAGCCTGCCTACCGGCAGGTAGGCCTGCCTGACTGGCTAGGCAGGGAGCGATAGCGACGAAGCAATCTCTAGATAAGAACACAGATTGCTTCGCTTCTCTCGCAATGACGATAACAAGAGGGGAATTTGTTTGGTGCTAAGATTATAAACTCTAGCGTCAGTTCGAGTGGAATGCCGTTAGGCATTTTGTATCGAGAACAGGTTTGGTGCACACCGTCTACTTCTCGCTACAATCCTCCTTCGTCGGATTACTCGAAGTGACGACAACACAAGCTCCTCCCTTGTGACGAAGGGAGGTGGCTTCGCCATAAGCGAAGACGGAGGGTTTTGAAAGCCCGAGCTTAGCGGAATGATTGGGGTCCTTGGTAAAGCAACACACCCCCTGCCTGCCTTTAGATTTGTATTATAAATATAATCTATAATAATGTTGAAAAGAGGGGGTCCGGGGGAGACTCATAACTTTTAAAATGTTCATAAATTTAATGTAAAACAAAAAAGAACGGGGTGAACTTTCCTGCCGCAAAGGTTTGTGACCTATTGCCTGTATCAGTCCCCGTTCTTCTAACCGGTTGCCAAGAACCATATAGGATTTCAGCCAGATCTTTTAAAGGTCTTAGTTTAGGCAACCATATTAAAACATTATAAAATTATGAAAATAAAAGATGTAATCGGTATCGATGCCAGTAAATTGACACTGGATTGTTGCCTTCACAAAAGTGGGGCCCAAGAGGTTTTTGAAAATACTCCCGAAGCTATCGTGTTTTTGGTGGATTGGTCTATAAAAATTAGTGGCCTGGCCAAAAATGAGCTTTTGTTCGTTTTTGAGCACACGGGCCTTTACACCCATCAACTTGTCCGTTATCTGAGCGAACAGGGCTATTACTTTCTCTTGGTCCCTGGGCTGGAGATCAAACGGTCCCTGGGCATTGCCAGGGGGAAGGATGATAGAGCGGATGCAAAACGTATCGCCCTTTACGGATATCGCATCCGGGAAGAGGCAAGGCCCTATCAAATGCCAAAGGAATCTTTGATAAGCCTGAAACGGTTGATGTCCATGCGCAGAAAACTGGTTTCACAGCGCGCAGGGCATATTGCCACTCTAGGGGAACAAATAAGAGTGCTGAACAATGATCTGGGGCCCATATTGCTACAGGTACAGCGCGATATTATCGGGGTACTGGATGTGCAGATAACCAAAATAGAAAAAGAACTCGATAGGCTTATCGAGCAGGATCCAGAACTGCAGATTATATATCGGTTATTGGTCAGCATCAAGGGCATCGGAGCGGTAACGGCCCGGTTCATGATCGTTCATACCGTTGGCTTCACAGCTTTTAAATCGTGGAGGAAATTCGCCTCCTATTGTGGCATTGCCCCTTTTCCCAACAGATCGGGGACCAGTATAAGGGGAAGGACCAAGGTAAGCCAACTGGCCAATAAGGAAGGCAAGACATTGCTGAATCTTTGCGCCGGTTCCGCCATTCAATGTAATCCAGAGATGAAGGCCTATTATACCCGAAGAATAGATGCGGGAAAAAATAAAATGAGTACCCTGAATATAATAAGAAACAAATTATTGGCCAGGGCATTTGCAGTAGTGGTAAGAGGGACACCGTATGTCAACACCATGGGGTATATATCCTGAACTATAGAAAAAATTTATGAGAAAAAATTTGTTTTAACCATAGGATACAGGCAGGCTAACTCCAGCTAAAAAGCGGGACAGGCCTGCCTACCGGCAAGGCAGGCTCCTCTCATGAGGGGAATTTGTTTGGTGCACACCGTCTACTTCTCGCTACAATCCTCCTTCGTCGGATCACCTACCTGCCGGTAGGCAGGCTACGAAGTGACGGCCTTGAACATTAAACCGAAAACTGTTCACTGATTACTACTTAAGGCTTATTATGAACTATGAGGTCTCGACTCCCGCAAAAGCCCACCCCTAGCCCCTCCCAAGAGGAGTATATGTTTGGTGCACACCGTCTACTTCTCGATACAATCCTCCTTCGTCGGATCACCTACCTGCCGATAGGCAGGCTACGAAGTGACGGCTGTCTTTGAACTTTGAACATTCAACCTTGAACTTTAAACATTCCAGCATAAGTCCCTAGTCCAGTTTCTAGTCTCCTGGTTCTAGAATCTCATTTCTAAATACTCACTACTCAATTCTCACTACTCCATTCTCAATACTATCCAGCATCAACAATCACTCAGGTACACACCCACGGCCAGTCCGCCTTCAGAGGTTTCCTTGTATTTGGTGCTCATATCCTTGGCGGTTTCCCACATGGTATTGACCACTTTATCCAAGGGTACTTTTGCATTGGCAGGGTCGGAGTCCAGCGCCAGTTCCGCCGCGTTGATGGCTTTTATGGCGCCCATGCAGTTCCTTTCTATACAAGGAATCTGTACCAATCCGCCAATGGGATCACAGGTAAGGCCCAAGTGGTGTTCCATGGCAATTTCTGCCGCCATGAGTACCTGTTCCGGACTACCTCCCATAAGTTCTGTCAGTGCAGCGGCGGCCATGGCAGAAGACACGCCAATTTCGGCCTGACAACCGCCCATGGCCGCGGAAATGGTAGCTCCTTTTTTAAAAATACTGCCAATTTCTCCCGCCACCAGCAAAAACTGTTTGACGTGTTCAAAGCTAGCTTCGTGATTTTCTATGACCATATAGTACATGAGCACGGCCGGGATTACCCCTGCGCTGCCATTGGTGGGGGCGGTGACCACTCTTCCCAAGGAGGCATTTACCTCATTGACGCTCAGGGCAAAGCAACTTACCCATTTTAGAATGGATCTGAATTTAACCTCGGTCTGTCTAATGGTTTGCAGCCATTCCTGAGGGGTCGCGTAGGGGAGGTCGCCTTTTAATTTTTGGTGGGTGTCATAGGCCCTTCGCCGTACATTGAGTCCGCCGGGGAGGTTCCCTTCGGTATGGCAACCTATATACATACACTCCAACATGGTGTCCCAAATATGTCGAAGTCCCTGGTCTATTTCAGAATCGGAACGCAGTGATCGCTCATTTTCCAAAACCAATTGGGAAATGGTTCTGTTTTCCTTCTTACAGCTGGCCAACAGTTCCATGCCATTTTCTATGGGGTAGGGGAAGGATTTGAAGACTTCCAGCTTTTTTTTCGAGTTTTTACGTTCTTCCTGGACTACAAAGCCCCCGCCAATGGAGTAGTAGGTTTCTTTTATTTGCTTTCCATTGGATAGGGTTGCGGTAAAAGTGAGTCCGTTGGCATGGAAAGGCAAAAATTCCCTTTTAAATAGGATATCCAATTTTGGATCGAAGGGGATTTCCAGGGATTTGTTTAGAAGTAGCTTTTTGCTTTCCTGAATTCCCTGTACGATACTGCTTATATTTTCTATGGGAATGGTGACCGGGTCGGCCCCCGTTAGCCCCAACATAATGGCCAGATCTGTGGCATGGCCCTTGCCGGTAAGTGATAGGGAACCATATACTTCTACTTGGATATGCGTTATGGAATTAAATACCTTTTTTTGCAACAGTTCGCCAATAAAACGCTCGGCGGCACGCCATGGTCCCAAGGTATGGGAACTGGAGGGCCCGACCCCAATTTTGAGCATGTCGAAAACACTAATGCATTCCATTATTCTATGAGGTTATATATTCCATGTAAAGATAGGTTTATCTCTTGGGAGCCAAAAGCCAAAAGCCGAGAGAAAAGAAAAAAGAGAAAAGAGGCAAAAGGGGGTAATGTACCAATGTACAAATGTGTTAATTTGATTATGAGTCAATTTGATAATTGAACCTTATAACCTTGAACATGAAAAACTTTCAACTGCCCACTAAAAACTGCGACTGCTAACTTTTTTTAAACCTTAAACCTTGATGTTCAGACATTACCGAAAACTGTTCACTGATTACTGTCAACTGTCAACTGCCAACTGGCTACTGCCCACTGTTCACCGAACACTGATATTCAGGCTTCTGGACGGTTCCCGCCCATGACCTTGTATTAGAATGGAATCTGTTGTAATGCGCACCTTGGCGAAGGCTGAAGTACTTTCAGTATCTACCATTCCTTTAAAGGTGAGGTAATGTACCCCATGGCGTTCGGCATAATCCCCATTGTGGTTGTGGCCGTTGAAATAGAATTTCACATTGGGGTATTGGTCTATAAGGGAAAGAAATTGCGGACTGTTCCATAATCTATGCACCTTATCTTCCCCGAGTACGGGAAAATGGCAATAAAATCCAACGTTCTCTTTATTCTGCTGGGCCAGTTTTAATTCGCTTTCCACCCATTCCAATTGTTCTTGGCTTAGGCCTCCGTTCCAGGTCTGTAGGTTGGGCGGATTGGAGTTGGAGAGTAGGGTAAATAGGGAGTCGGTTTGAGCGAGCTTTTCCGGAGTAATAGCGCCCTGATAACTTAGATCGTTGCCGTCCAGGACAATGAATCGCCAATCCTGTTCCACAAAACTGTAATACCGTTGTTTCAGGTTCATTTTCCCGGGTACCAATGGCTTCAGGGAATCGGCTACACTAAAATCGTGATTGCCCAATACTTGGTATTTTTTGGTTTTTAAGGTGTTCCAGATAGGGCCAACGGTATCAAAACTGTTGAAATCGCGATCTATAAAGTCGCCCAAATGAATGGCATAATCCAAGATGGAGTTGTTAAGGCTATCCACTGCATTTTGCAGTTTTGCGGGCGAATTTTTATAAAATCGAGAAGGGGTGGATTCGCAATAGCAGTACTGGCAGTCCGCAATGATGCCAATGGCCAGGTCCTGATCGGCGCTAGTTTTGGGTTCTTTTGAACCACAACCTACGAGGGTTACCAAAACTACGATGAATTTAATTTTTTGCAGAAGTGCCATAGGGTAGAGGGTTGGTTATAGTATTAAGGCCAAATATACTTTTTTTTGAGTTCAGGAAGTTTAAAGGTTGTTATATGGTTATGGAGTTAAAAAGTTATAATCCGTGAGCCCTAAGTCAAAAGGATGATGGGAAATTTAGGCACTTCAAATAGGTATTAATTTTTCCCCTCTTGGGAGGGGTTAGGGGTGGGTTTTAAAAACAAAATCATTTTTTTAATCTATTCCAATACGCAGTTCAAATTGTTCTTCGTATCCAAATCCCTGAATCTAATAAAGTATATTCCCAAATATTCCAGACGATTTTGGCGAATGGTATCTTTTTCGGGATGCCCCTCCAAAAAGTGGACCGAACCATCCACCTCTATGGCAAGTTGAAGTTCTTTACAATAGAAGTCCACTATATAATTATCTATCGGTATTTGCCGGCTAAACCTGACTCCTAGTTTTTTATTTTTTAATTCGCGCCACAAGGCAATTTCCCCCATAGTCATGTTGTTGCGAAGTTTTTTCGCAAAAGGAACTAGATCTGGATTATAAGGTATAATTTTTTTCATCAGATTACCCACCCCTCAATCCCCTCCAAGGAGGGGAAGGATTCATGAATATTGTTTGACTTATGTGAAATCAAGACCCTAAACAGCATTCGACTGATTTCAGAAAGGATGTATTCAATTAAAGCTTGAACCAAGATAATAATTCAATTTTACGAATCCAAGTAATTTTTTAATAGGAGTCAAGAAGCTTTTAGGAAAGATTTCCGTCCACTTCGATTTCGAATCCGCCCGTCTAACGCCGGGCAGGCCTGCCTTGCCGGTAGGCAGGCTCAATCTTCGAAGGAACTTTGAACCTTCAACTTTATAACATTAGACATAAGTCCTTAGTCCAGTTTCTAGGATCCTGGTTCTAGATTCTCAATACTCAATACTCAATTCTCACTTCTGTTTACTGAAAACAGATTTCCGTCTACTTCGATTTCGACTCCGCTCAATCTCCGAGGGAACTTTGAACCTTCAACTTTATAACATTAAACATAAGTCCTTAGTCCAGTTTCTAGGATCCTGGTTCTAGATTCTCAATACTCAATTCTCACTTCTGTTTACTGAAAACAGATTTCCGTCTACTTCGATTTCGACTCCGCCCGTCTGACGCCGGGCAGGCCCACCTTACGGCCGGGCAAGCTCAATCTCCGAAAGAACTTTAAACTTTCGACTTTATAACATTGAACATAAGTCTTTAGTCCAGTTTCTAGGCTCTAGGTTCTCACTACTAATCTCAACCTTGAACTTTATAAAATTGAACTTTCAACTAAAGATTGCATTAGTGATTGCAATGTATAGCTCCCAAAAGGGGACCTGGGGAGGGACACTTTTGGGACTAGCAATGGAAAGCACGACCCCTTGGCATATTTTCGCCAAGGGGGAATGCCCAAAAAAGCAGATTAACCTGCAATTTTTGATCAATTTGAGATTTGGTTCTGACAGCTTGTCATATTTTTTGTCATGGCACAATCCTTGACTTAATAGACCCGAGTGCTAAAAAGATTTTTCAACACAGTAAATATATAAACATGAGTAAAATTATTGGAATAGATTTAGGAACAACAAACTCTTGCGTTTCGGTTATGGAGGGTAACGAAGCTGTTGTAATCCCAAACGCAGAAGGTAAGAGAACTACTCCATCTGTCATTGCTTTTGTAGAGGGTGGCGAGATCAAGGTTGGGGATCCTGCCAAAAGACAGGCAGTTACAAATCCAAACAAAACCATTTATTCCATAAAACGTTTTATGGGAAATAAATTCTCCGAATCCAGTAAGGAGGCCGCAAGGGTACCTTATAAAGTGGTTAAAGGAGATAACGATACTCCAAGGGTAGATATAGACGGACGTTTGTATTCTCCTCAGGAACTTTCGGCCATGATTCTTCAGAAAATGAAGAAAACTGCCGAGGATTACCTAGGGCAGACCGTAACAAGAGCGGTAATTACCGTTCCTGCTTACTTTAACGATGCGCAAAGACAAGCTACCAAGGAGGCCGGTGAAATTGCCGGACTTACCGTAGAAAGAATTATAAACGAGCCTACCGCAGCCTCTTTGGCCTACGGGATGGACAAAAAGGATACTGACCAGAAAATAGTGGTTTTCGATTTTGGTGGAGGAACACATGATGTTTCCATCCTAGAATTGGGTGACGGTGTTTTTGAAGTTTTGGCCACAGATGGGGATACCCACTTGGGTGGTGATGATGTGGATCAGAAAATTATCGACTGGTTGGCCGATGAGTTCAACAAGGAAGAAGGGATAGACCTTCGTAAAGATGCTATGGCATTGCAACGTTTGAGAGAGGCTGCAGAAAAGGCAAAAATTGAGTTGTCATCTTCTGCACAGACCGAAATTAACCTTCCTTACGTTACTGCTACGGCTTCTGGACCTAAGCATTTGGTACGTTCCTTGACCAAAGCCAAGTTTGAGCAATTGATAGACGATTTGGTAAAACGTACTATTGAGCCTTGTGCCACTGCCCTAAAAGCAGCCGGATTGAGCAAGAGCGATATTGACGAGATTATTTTGGTAGGTGGTTCTACCAGGATTCCTGCCGTACAGGATGCGGTTGAGAAATTCTTTGGCAAGAAACCTTCCAAAGGGGTTAACCCTGATGAGGTGGTTGCCGTAGGTGCCGCTATACAAGGTGGGGTATTGACAGGAGATGTAAAAGACGTTCTTTTATTGGATGTTACACCACTTTCCCTAGGTATTGAGACTATGGGGAGTGTAATGACCAAATTGATAGAGGCCAACACGACCATCCCTACCAAAAAATCGCAGGTATTCTCTACAGCTGCTGACAATCAGCCCTCTGTTGAGATCCACGTATTGCAGGGAGAACGCCCAATGGCAAAGGATAACAAGACTATAGGTCGTTTCCATTTGGATGGTATTCCACCAGCACAAAGGGGAACTCCACAGATCGAGGTTACCTTTGATATCGATGCCAATGGTATTATAAAAGTTTCGGCTACCGATAAGGCTACCAACAAAACGCAGGACATTAGAATTGAGGCTTCTTCAGGATTAACAGAGGAAGAGATCAAGAAAATGAAAGCAGAGGCGGAAGCCAATGCGGAAGCGGATAAAGTAGCAAAAGAAACTGCCGATAAATTGAACGAAGCGGACGGAATGATCTTCCAGACCGAGAAGCAATTGACCGAGTTTGGCGATAAATTATCTGCGGATAAGAAGAAGCCTATCGAGGATGCCCTAGCGGAGCTTAAAAAAGCCCATGAAGCCAAAGATTTGGCTTTGATTACTCCGGCTTTGGATAAGATAAACGAGGCTTGGAAAGTAGCTTCTGAAGAAATGTACAAGGCACAGGCCGAAGCACAACAAGGTGCTCCTGCAGGTGGTGCTGATACAGCATCTTCCAACGGAGAGGCCAAGGAAGCCGATAACGTAGAGGACGTAGATTTCGAGGAAGTGAAATAAGAACTTCCCTTACTATAAACAAACCCCCGTCAAGCAATTGATGGGGGTTTTTTGATTTGATGATTTGAAAATGTACCAATTTGAAAATGTACCAATGTAATAATTTGGTGATTGGTTGATTTTATAATTTGAAAATGGTATTAATGGATTAATGTGAAAATGGGTTAATGTAGCAATTGTTTAATGTGCCAATGTATTAACTTGAAGATTGGTTGATTTGAAGATTTGATAATGAGTTAATGTGGAAATGTAGCAATTGTTTAATGTAACAATGAATCAATTTGGAAATGAGTTGATTTGATGATTTGGTGATTTGGAAATTTGATGATGAGAGAATTTCGGTAGCTGAGCCTGTTTGCCGTTAGTTAGGCTATATCTCTGTGTACTTCACCCGGTGGCTGAGCCTGCCCGTTCCGTTCAGGCGGGCGTAGCCGAAGTCACAACGACTTGCAAAGTGTAGATTCTTCATTGCGAGCCAGCTTGACTGGCTAGGCAGGGAGTGATAGCGACGAAGCAATCTCTGCAAGGGAAGGAACAGATTGCCACCCGGGTAACCCCTTCCGTCTTCTCCTGCGTCGAAGCCACCTTCCCCTAACTATGGGAAGGAGCACCTAGTTATATGACTTTGAGCACAAGACTTTAGTTTAGGCTCTAGCATCTAGGCTCCAGATTCTAGTTTCTCAATTGTCACTACTCAATACTGGCACACCGAATGAGGTCTCGACTTCGCTACCATTGACGTCTATCATAGAAAACTGTTAATCAGCACTTTGTATTTTCAATGGAGTTATCCCCAACCCTAGTTCTTGTACCATTCTTGTTACCGCCCTTTGTTTGTTCAAGAGCATTTTCTCTTGGTATTTTTGGATACCGTTCTCCACATACTCCAGTCCCTTTACAAACAATTTCCAGTACAGTTCGGCCAATTTCCTGGCCACTGCCTTTATGGCCACCAATCCTCCCTTTTTGGCCCGTATCTTTCTACCGAAAGCGCCCAATGCAATGTGCTTGCTGTTGAGCAGGCCTACTGCTGCCTGTTTGAAGATCAGACCTGCCCTTGGGGCTCCCTTGGGTTTGTAATTGCGTTTCATTTTTCCCGAATTGTGTTGTTTTGGGGCAAGCCCCAACCAAGAGGTGAAATGTTTTTCCGATTTCCATTTCCCAAGATCGGTGCCCACCTCCGAAAGCAGTTGCATCCAGTTATAATCTGTAATTCCGGGAAGGACGGTAGCATCCTTTCCCTCAAAGATCCCCAACAAGTGTCCTCCCATATTCTCTATATCCGGTCTATTGTGACGGATTGCTTTTCTTGCACCCTTGGACCTTGGCTTTGGTGTACCGTCCAGGTCCATCTTCTTCAACACCTCCTCCAGCTTTATGTCGCACATGGCAATTTGTTCCCCATAGAAATCATAACAGGCCACGGCTTGGCCCAGTTCGAACAATGCGGCTTCCGAATAATGCCCCTTTAATGATCTTATCACCCATTCCTTTTTTGTTTTAAGTATCCTTTGATCACATAGCAATGCCAGTTTTTCGGCATTCCTTTCGCCTGATAGGATAGCGCGGACAATCCGCATCCCACTTGTCCCGTGGATCTGGCTTATTACTTCCTTCAGCCGGATATTCATCAGAATCAATGCCTTTTGCATATGGCCGATGTGCATCGCACCACTACGGATGTGGTCCTCGCGAAGGCGTTGATAGGCGCGCAGTTCCTGTATCCGGATATCGGGCACGAAACATTTGTTCAGAAGCCCATAACTATGTAATTGCTGTATCCATTGGCAATCCTTTACGTCGGTCTTTCTGCCGG
Source organism: Arenibacter algicola (assembly GCF_000733925.1). Lineage (NCBI taxonomy): Bacteria > Pseudomonadati > Bacteroidota > Flavobacteriia > Flavobacteriales > Flavobacteriaceae > Arenibacter > Arenibacter algicola. The sequence goes on along the minus strand of NZ_JPOO01000003.1, from coordinate 915,846 downwards.
GAACCTGTTTGGTGCCCGCTCCATCGACCAGCCAAACATCCAGACCTTGGGACACCAGTATATCGTACAAAATGACCCAATAGACGCCCGTAGCCTCCATGGCCACAGTTTCTATGCCATGGGCCACCAGATAAACGCCCAGAGCCTCCAGGTCCTGGGTAAAGGTATCGAAGCTTTTTACAGGCAGGTCCTCGATACTCACATACACTTTTTTTGCCCCAATGTCGATACCTGCGGCATGGGTTCTGATCTTTTTCATAGCTATATGATTATAAAACCAAATTGCCTTCAAAAAAAACAAGCTTGCAAGACTACCATACGGACATCAATTATAGAAATTGAGTACCAGATTCGCTTTCCAAATTTTTGAAAATCATGCTCGAACACAGGTAAATAACACTATTCCGACTACGATTATTTTGCAATTCGGTAGATTATGATCCAATTTACGTCATTATTACCGCTTGAAAAATAAAATTTCTTGGGTCTCGACCGGACAATAGTGGCTAATGTCTTTTGGCTTAAGCGAACTGCCAACTGCCTTCCGTCCACTTCGATTTCGACTCCGCTCAATCTCCGTGTACTTCACCCGGTGGCTGAGCCTGCCCGTTCCGTTCAGGCGGGCGTAGCCGAAGTCACAACGACTTGCAAAGTGTAGATTCCTCATTGCGAGCCAGCTTGACTGGCTAGGCAGGGAGTGATAGCGACGAAGCAATCTCTGCAAGGGAAGGAACAGATTGCCACCCGGGTAACCCCTTCCGTCTTCTCCTGCGTCGAAGCCACCTTCCCCTAACTATGGGAAGGAGCACCTAGTTATATGACTTTGAGCACAAGACTTTAGTTTAGGCTCTAGCATCTAGGCTCCAGATTCTAGTTTCTCAATTGTCACTACTCAATACTGGCACACCGAATGAGGTCTCGACTTCGCTCGACCGGACAATAGTGGCTAATGCCTTCCGTTTAAGGAACTCTGAAAAAATGTTCACTGCCAACTGTTTACCGACTACTGATCACTGACCACTCAATCCCCCATCAAATAGCTGCTATATTTTCGCAAACCCTGATTCACCATGGAAACGGCGCCTTGACTTGTCATGGTTGCTCCGGTTAACCCGTCAATAAAATGTCCGTCATCATTAGCTTTTTCAATTGTTTTTTGCAATGTGAATGTGTCTTCCTCCAAGTTAATTTTAACGCCAAGGAACTGATTCTCAAAGGTATTCTGGACCATAGCCGCACCATAACCTTCAGATTCCCCTTTATGCTCAAAGGCTATGTTCTTTATTTCCAGGGTCTTTTTATCCAACAGCACCTTTGCCCATATGGCCCCACCAAAACCAACACCCTGTACGGGCAGAACAACTAGGTCCGTTCCCTTCACTTCAAATATGGGCAATGAAGCCGCTTGGCCGCGTGTCGTCAACTTTTTGTACAGCTCTCCTGCCCTTTCCAAATTTATGGTAGAAATGGTGTTGCCCGATAAATCGAGCTCCTTAAAAATAATTAGGTTTTGAATGTCCGTCGTGTCCGTAAAATCGGGTGTTACAAAGGTTGCAATTTCCTTAATACTTTCGGGTAATGAGGTAGCGGCTTTGGTTTCCTGTTTTAGGGTTTCAGTTTTTTGCTCAGTTTGTTTTGGATTTTGCTTGCAGTTCCACCCCAGTACAACCAAGATCATCAAAAGTATTTTTATTTTCTCCATATTAATTTTTATTTAAAAAGTTCCATATTGCCCAAAATGCTATTTTTCGAAGGTAACATGAAGGCATATTTCCTGAAATGATTTTGGTCAGTCTCATATATCAAGATGCTAGACGCTAGGTTTAAAGCGACAAAAAAATCTTACTATGGGATGGAGAGATTGCCGCGCTGTGCCTACCTGCCGGTAGGCAGGCTCGCAATGACAGCATTGGACATTGAACATTCAACTTTGAACTTTATAACATTGAACATAAGTCTTTAGTCTAATTTCTAGACTCTAGACTCTCAATACCAAAATCTCAATTCCCATTTCTCAATACTAAAGACTCTATACTAATTTTCCACTTCCCAATACACCTTTAGCCCTTCATAACTTTTAACATTGAACATTCAACATTGAACTTTAAGCTTTCAACATTTTCTAAATCTTTTTGGCTAAATTACACCCTTAAACCAAAATCCCATTGAAGGGTTAGTTTTATCATTTAAAAATCAGCCTGTGATTAGGATCAATCACATAAAACCAATAAAAACCAAAGAATAAAACGCATGAAATACATTGTTTGTGAAGAACCAGGGAATTTTCAGTTAAAGGAAAAAGAAGCCCCGGTCAGGAAAAAAGGGGAAGCCCTATTGAAAGTGAATAAGGTAGGTATCTGCGGTACCGACCTCCATGCTTACACTGGCAACCAACCTTTTTTTACCTACCCAAGGATACTTGGTCATGAGCTGGCCACCCAAGTGATTGAAATAGACGAGAACGAAAAGGGCATAGAGGCGGGAGACAATGTAGTGATCATGCCCTATCTGAGCTGTGGCCATTGTGTGGCCTGTAGGAACGGCAAGACCAATTGCTGTACCCAGATCCAGGTACTGGGCATACATACCGATGGTGGCATGCAGGAGCAGATCACCGTACCCGTAGATATTTTATTGCCCGCCAAACACCTGACCAACGAACAAATGGCCATCGTAGAGCCCTTGGCCATAGCGGCACATTCCATACGTAGGGCACAGATAGTTCCCGGGGAAACCATAGTAGTCGTGGGCTGTGGCCCTATCGGCATAGGAATTATGAAACTGGCCCAAATAAATGGGGCCAAAGTCATAGCCCTGGACATGAACCAAGACCGACTGCAGTATGCAAAAGATAAGATTGGGGTGGACCATATTGTAAATGTGACCGAAGATCCGGTACAACAGATTTCGGAAATTACCAATGGTGATCTGGCCACTGCGGTATTCGACGCCACTGGCCATAAAGGAGCCTTGGAACACGGCCCTACCTATATGTCGCACGGCGGAAGATATATCCTCGTGGGACTCTCCAAGGGGGAGCTTACCTTTACCCATCCTGCCATTCACGCCAAGGAAACTACACTTCTGTGCAGCAGGAATGCCACGGTAGCCGATTTTGAAAGGGTGATCGAAATCCTGGACCAGTTCCCAACCGATTCGTTCATTACCCATAACGTGCATTTCACCGAAATGAAGGAGAATTTCGACAGCTGGCTAAAACCCGCTACCGGAGTAATCAAAGCTACAGTTGAATTTTAAAATCAATTGCCTTAAAACATGTCAAAGAATTTTTTACAAATACATCCCAATGATAATATCCTTGCCGCTCTGCAGGATATGAAAAAAGATTTTGTAGTAGAATTTGAGGGGAAATCCTTCCCGCTCAAAAACAATGTTAGCGCCAAGCACAAATTTGCGCTGCAAGAATTTAAGGTGGGCGACCCCATCCTAATGTATGGCGCCTTGATAGGGAAAGCTACAAAGCCCATTGCCCAGGGAGAAAGCATTACCATAGACAATGTGGTACACGCCTCTGCGGATTACAATGTTGGGGAGCAACAATCTCATTGGGTGGCACCGGACATTTCCAAGTGGAAAAACAGCACCTTCAACGGCTATCACCGTGCAGACGGCAGTGTTGGTACGGCCAACCATTGGCTGGTGATCCCTATGGTGTTCTGTGAAAACAGAAATGTAAACGTTCTGCGCTCTACCCTACTGAGTGCTCTGGGCTACGAGACCGCCAAAGACTATATCATAGACACGGAAGTGCTGGTATCCCAATACAAAAAAGGAGCCAGTGCAGAAGAGATGATGGCCTCGCCCCTGATTAAAACCGCCGAGGACATTAAACAGAACAGGACCTTCCCCAATGTGGACGGAATCAAGTTCCTGACCCATGACGGGGGCTGTGGCTGTGACCGTGGGGATTCGGATACCCTTTGCAACCTTTTGGCAGGCTACATTACCAATCCCAATGTTGCCGGGGCTACCATTCTTAGTCTGGGCTGCCAGAACGCAGAGGTGAAAATTTTGGAGGCCGCCATTGCCAAACGCGACCCCAACTTTACCAAACCCCTGCACATTTTGGAACAACAAAAAAGTAAGAGCGAACGGCATTTTATAGAGGAAGCTGTAAAAAAGACCTTTTTGGGCCTCATCGAAGCCAATAAGGTAACACGCCAACCCTCACCGCTGAGCAAATTGGTCTTGGGCTTGGAATGTGGGGGATCGGACGGATTTTCAGGTATTTCGGCAAATCCGGCCCTAGGCTATGCTTCGGACCTAATAGTGGCCTTGGGCGGGGCCACCGTACTTTCCGAATTTCCCGAGCTTAACGGCGTGGAACAGGAACTCATCAACCGCTGTGAAGCGCCGGAAAATGCGGAGAAATTTGCCAGTATTATGCAGGCCTATTCCGCCAAGGCGGTCTCCATAGGCTCCGGCTTCGAAAACAATCCATCGCCAGGAAATATTAAGGACGGACTCATCACAGACGCTATGAAGTCGGCGGGAGCGGCCAAAAAAGGGGGCACTTCCTTGGTACAAGATGTGCTGGACTATACCGAAAGGGTTACCAAAAATGGACTCAACCTTCTATGTACTCCCGGCAACGATGTGGAGAGCACCACTGGTCTGGCAGGATCTGGCTGCAATGTGATAGCCTTTACAACAGGTCTGGGTACTCCTACCGGGAATCCCGTGGCCCCGGTTATAAAAATGTCCAGCAACAATGCCCTTAGCGAACGCATGAAGGATATTATCGACTTTAACACCGGCAGCATTATTACCGGGGAAGATACCATACAGACCAAGGGAGAGGAATTGTTGGACTATATCATAGAAGTGGCCAGTGGCAATATAGTGCCAGCGGCGGTTCGCTTGGAACAGAACGACTTCATCCCCTGGAAAAGAGGGATTTCCCTATAAAGGACCTCACCCTGAACTGCTAAAAAGCAGTTCAGACCCTGCCTACCGGCAAGGCAGGCTCTCCAAAGGAGAGGTAAAAGGACCTCAAACCCAGAAAATTTTTAACTTTAGAACTTTCAACATTATAACCTAATAACATTAAACTTTCTAACATGACCATAGATTCCCATCAACACTTCTGGAAATACAATCCTGTAAAACACTCATGGATCAACGAGCAGATGAGCGTTATCCGACGGGATTTTTTACCCTCGGACCTAAAACCTGTCTATGCCAAAAACGGTGTGGACGGTTGTGTAGCGGTACAGGCGGACCAGACCTTGGCGGAAACCGATTTTTTATTGGAACTTGCCCATAACAACGCTTTTATAAAAGGCGTCGTGGGCTGGGTAGATCTAAGAAGTGCCAGTGTGGACCAAGAACTGGAAAAATACGCCAAGGACAAGCATTTAAAGGGATACCGACATATAGTTCAGGAAGAGGCCGACCATAATTTTTTGTTACGGCCCGACTTCCTACGTGGAATATCCAAATTGGAACAATACGGGGCGGTCTATGACATCCTTATTTACCCCCATCAGTTGGGAGCAACGCTGGAATTTGTAAAAAAATTCCCCAATCAGAAATTCGTTATCGATCATATTGCCAAACCATATATCAAAGATGGCTTCTATGACGGCTGGGCGGCCATGATGAAAGAAGTTGCCAAGCACGAAAACGTATACTGTAAAATCTCAGGGATGATTACCGAGGCGGATTTTAAGAGCTGGACCCCGGAACAAATACATCCCTATATGCTTTTGTCCCTTGAGGCCTTTGGCCCTGAACGCTGCATGTACGGATCCGACTGGCCCGTTTGCCTGGTCGCCGGCACTTATACCCAGGTAAAGGAGCTGACTACCAATTTCATTTCCAGCCTCAGCACTGCCGAGCAGGCCGCCATTATGGGACAGAATACGGTGGAGTTCTATAATTTAGAGTAAGCGGTTTTCAGTGAACAGTTTTCAGTGGGCAGTAATCAGTGTTGTACGTTGTAAATCGATCAACTCTAATCAGGGATGTACAAAGCCTGAAACCATTAGCTACTATTGTCCGGTCGAGCCTGCCTGACGTCAAGGCAGGCCTGCCCGGCGTTAGACGGGCGCAGTCGAGACCTAATTCGGTGTGTCAGTATTGAGCAGTGAGAATTGAGAATCTAGATTCTAGAGCCTAGAAACTGGACTAAAGTGTTCTGTTCAAGGTTTAATGTTCCGGGTTCAAAGCCGTCATTGCGAGCATAGCGAAGCAATCTGCTTGTTCCCTTGCAGAGATTGCTTCGTCGCTATCGTTCCTAAAGTCCTCCCCCTAGCCCCCTCCCAAGAAGGGGGAACAAATTCCCTCCCCTTGGGGGAGGGTTAGGGAGGGGTCTCATTAGCGGGAGGCTAGCCTGCCTGCAGGCAGGGGGCGGGTTTTTTCCGGAGGATAATCCCGTTAACTATCGGGAGGGGTCCGTAACGGCATCATACTATATCCAAGTATCAGAAGAAATCTGGATAAAAAATGCTATCTTTCTTATAACATATTAAGCTTATTATTTATGTCGTATAACATGGTTATTGCCGGTGCTGGAGGTATTGCCCAGGCCGTTGGATTGATAATGGCGGATTGGGGAAATGTTCCCCTAAAAATATTCATTGGCAATCGTACGTTGGAAAAGGCCGAAAAGGTGGCCCATTGGATAGGGAAGGGCACTACCGACCCCGGAGTGGCAAAGGCGTTTTGCCTTTCCGAATCGGGTCTGACCAAAGAAATGGAGGATATTTTTACGCAGGGCGATGTGCTGCTGGATTGTCTGCCCGGTAGCTTGGCCCCCAAAATGGCGAGCTATGCCAAAGATTTTAAAATGCACTATGTAAACCTTACCGAATATGTGGCAGAGACCAATGAAATAATAGCGTTGGCAAAGAATGCCGAAACCGGTTTTGTGCTCCAATCCGGTCTGGCACCAGGGTATATTAACCTTTTGGCACACCATCTCTTTCAGGAATTTTGCAGTAAACATAAGGTAGACAAGGTAGATAAGCTGCAGTTTAAGGTAGGGGCCTTAACGGACCATGCCGTAGCACCACATTACTATGGATTTACCTGGAGTCCCGTGGGGGTTGCCACCGAATATGTAAAGGATGCGGAAGCAGTCCGTAATTATAAAAAAGTACCTCTTAAATCCCTCTCCGAAAGAGCAACGATTATTATAGATGGTAGGACTTATGAGGAGGACCTTACTTCAGGTGGGGCCGCCGATCTTCCGGACGCCCTAGCGGGAAAGGTGCGAGACTTGGATTATAAGACCTTGAGATATCCAGGGCACTACGCCTGGGTGCAACAACAGCTTGCAGGTTTTAAAAATGTGGATGCCTCTATTAAGACCCTTCAGGAGAAAATGGAAAGTGAAATTCCCCATATCGAAAACGACCAAATTGTACTATATGCCGCTGTGGAAGGCAAGGATATGCACGGGGTGCTTAGAAGGAGTGAGGTTTCCAAGCTGATATTCCCGCAAAAAGTAGGGATACACAGACTTAGGGCCATACAGACCACCACGGCGGCACCCATGGTTCAGGCTGCTTTTATGTTAATGGAGTCCGAATACAAGGGAGTTGTTCTGCAAAGTCAGATAGATCCAAAACCTTTTTTGAACGGTAACTTTATAGCACCTATTTATGGCTATATCAATTGAAATGAAATTGAACTTGTGTACAATTTTGGCTGTTTGTCACTTTTACTTCAATTAAATTAATATCAATTATTAATAACGTAACTCGACGAAATAATTTTGGATTTGCTTTAAAGCAACAAAAGCACTTTGCCTTGAGGTTTCCTTTTTACCTCTCCTTAGGAGAGCCTGCCCCGCGAATTCCGAGGGGGTCGGAGATGCCTTTTTAGGCATTTCCGGGTGAGGTGAAATATGAAACTTTATAGCACCTATTTATGGCTATATCAATTAAGCTGAAATTGAGTTTGGATACTATTTTGGCCATTTGTTATTTTTACTTCAATTAAATTATTTTAACATAATGTAAAATCATTGTTAAGACCCTTTTCCTTTGGCCAAAAATGCGTAATATTATTTTTTAATATTTAAAATATCTATTTACACCTTAAATTCAACCTAATGAATCGGCTAATTATCCTCCTTTTAACACTAGTTTTTATTGCCTGCAATTCACGCCAAAACAGCATTACCATTTTACAGGTACCCGGTAAAGATCAGTACAGTATTATTGATGAAAATGGAATATCCATTTTGGCAAGTGGGAGGTATGTGACACCAGTAGGGGATAAATTGCGGATTACACATGATCCTTTTGGGATGGCCGTTTCTCCTGATGGGAGCAAGGCGGTTACCCTGCACAATGGGGTCTTTACAGTAATTGACGTCGCCTCCTTGGAGTCGGTCAGGATTCCCAGCTATGATGGCAGTATACCGTCACCTTTGGCCAAGGGTTCTTTTTTGGGGGTTGAATTTGCCCAGGATTCCAAAACGGTTTATTTAAGTGGGGGAGATACGGGAGCAGTGATCCAATACGATGTGGAGAATCTTGTAAAAGTGGATTCCATCTCCTTGAACGGTATGGTTAACGGGAAGGATTATCAGGATAGTTTTACTTCCGATCTGAGGATCAACGAGGCGGAGAACGAACTGTTGGTGTTGGATCGCGGCAATTTTAGACTGGTGCGTATCGATCTGGATACCAAAAAAATAAAGGGGAGCGTCAATGTGGGAAGACAGCCTTTTGGCTTGGCCATCAGTCCCGATAAAAAGCAGGCCTTTGTGGCCAATGTAGGAGTGTATTCCTATCCTTTGATAGAGGGCGCCACTCCTGCCAATTACGATTCCTTAATGATTTCCCATCACCCTTATGGAGATAATACCAAGGAATCCATAGAGGGTACCGAAGTGGAAGGACGAAAGGTTCCAGGCTTGGGGAGTCCGTTGCATCCCGATGCCATGAGTGTTTTTACTATAGACCTGGACAACAACAAGGTGATCAAAAAATTTAAAACGGGGCATCAAATAGGACAGACCGTGGAGGATGCCGAAGTGGTTGGTGGCGCAAGTCCTAATTCCATTGCCGTAGGGAAACAATTCGCCTATATAACCAATGCCACCAACGACAATATCACCATCATTGATCATTCAAGCCAGGAAATTGTAGGTCATATTCCCATTAAGGTGGACCCGAGAATCGACAAATACCGTGGTCTTCTGCCTTTCGGTATCACCATGGACAAGGAAGAAAAAACGTTATATGTGGCCTTATTGGGATTCAATGCAGTAGCCGTCATAGATATTCCGTCCCAAACCACCAAGGGGCTTATTCCCAGTGGCTGGGGGCCTACCAGGGTGGAATTGTCCAAGGATGAAAAGAATATTTATATCATTACCTGTAGAGGTCTTGGGGCCGGACCCAATGGAGGGAAGGATTTTGTAGAACCACCACAGGGCGATTACATTGGGGATATTCAATTGGGGAGCTTCCAAAGGGTAGCCATGCCAACCGATGAAAAACTTGCCGAATACACCAAAATGTCCATCGACAATACCTTTAGGGAAAGCACCATAACCGATGATGGTACCAATCCTTTGCCTCCCTTGCCAAAGTTGCGGCAGAGCCCTATTAAACATGTGGTGTATATTACCAAGGAGAACAGGACCTACGATGAGGTTTTTGGACAGCTTAAAACAGGAAAGGGCGATAGTACCTTGGCCCGCTATGGGGTTAATAATACCTATACCTTGCCCGATTCCGTCCAAGCACAATTCCCCAACCTGCGCATTTCACCCAACCATCATAAGGCCGCAAAGCAATTTGCCTATTCGGACAATTACTATTGCGATAGTGATGCTTCGGTACACGGCCATCATTGGCTAGTGGGTGTTATTCCCAATGAATGGGTAGAGGCAAATGCCAGTGTGAGCAAGACGGCCAAAATATTCTCGGACGCTCCGGGGCGTCGGCACCCTGGAACAATTGGAAGTGTAGATCCTGAGGATTATGCGGAGATTGGTGGACTTTGGGAAGCCCTGGATAGGGAAAAGGTTTCCTTCTACAATTTTGGACAGGCCAACGAAACAGCACATGTGCGCGAAGAATGGTATGATACCAATACCGGCGCGGCCCATGGGGTGATGGTGCCTATGCAAAAGGCTTTGTTTACAAGGACCAGCCACGACTTTGCCGGTTATAATATGAATATCCCCGATCAATACCGAATGGATCAGTTTGAAAGGGAGTTTACAGAGAAATGGATTGAAGGAGAGGAAGAAATGCCGCAATTGGTGACCATGATGTTACCCAATGATCACGGGGCAAGAATACGTCCCGAAGATGGCTATCCTTACCCACAATCCTTTATGGTAGATAATGACCTGGCGGTGGGCAGGGTACTGCATTTTCTATCCAGGACCAAATACTGGAAGAATATGCTGGTCATCATCACAGAAGATGATCCCCAGGGCGGTGTAGATCATGTGGATGCCCATAGGTCCATTCTTATGATGGCGGGGCCTTATGTGAAAAAAGGCTATGTTTCCAACACCCATGCCAATTTTGGTGCCCTGTTAAAGACTATGTACAATATTTTGAATGTTCCCTATGTAAATCAGTTCGATGTTACGGCATCCTTGCTTCAGGATTTTTTCACCTCGGAGCCCGACTTTACACCCTATACTTTGGAACGTCATGATGAACGTATGTACAACGCGGAACTTTCCATGAAGAAGTACAACAAAACCATAGACTGGCGCAAAATAGAACAGGGCCCCCCTATGGACAATGAGGACGATGCCAGGGTAAACCATTATGAGAACAAGACAGATGATGAACAATGAGCAATTAGCAATAAACAGTGGGCAGTTGACAGTTGACAGTGGTCTACGTCCCTGATATAGGTTGACCACTTTAAAGGGGAAATAACTATGAGCTCCTTCTCCTGTCCATGAGTTTTGGTTCCTAACAATTCCCCTCTTGGGAGGGGTTAGGGGTGGGTTTTCCGCGGGAGGTAGGGGTGTGTTTCTGTATTCACTGCCTATGTTTTGTAGTACCCCATATCTTAGGTTTTCAATCCCTTCCGTCTTCTCCTCCTACCGTCGGAGAATCCACCTTCCCTTATACTTCGACTCCGCTCTGAACAAGCCCAAGGGGAAGGAGTTTTTTTAATCCGTTCTTGGTTTAAACCTCAAAAATCACCATTACAACCTCGCAGCAACCGATAACACTCCAGACCTCCCATAGCCATTGACTCCAGAGCCATGGTATCTATAATCCTCATTGAAGATATTCTGTAGTCCAACAGCTATGGTAATGTAATTAATGGAATAACTGCCATGTATATTAAGTACGTTCCAACCGGGCGTACCACCATCAGGGATTCTATTGTCGTCTACATCCCCAGACGCCAAACGATCCTGTTTGCCGGCCAAGAGCCAATCAGCATTGAGGTTCCAGTTCTTTATAGTGTAGGAGGTGGCCAATCGACCAAATAAGGGTGGGATTCGGCGAGCCGGTTCATCACTGGTTTTGTTTTGGCCATAGGTATAGGTCATATTTCCTGATAGGTTCCAATTTGGATTCAGGCTTAGATCCAATCCCATTTCCACCCCTTGGATAAAGCTGCGTTCCACATTTTTCTTTTGATAAACGGGATAGCCCTCAATACTGTCGCCAGCTATTCTGTTCCGCACAATTAAATCGTACAATTCATTACGATATAAAAATACTTCGGCCTTCACGGCACGGTTACGAAATTTGTAGCCCAGTTGATATTGTAGGGAATGTTCCGGTTTTAGATTGAAATTGGGTGTTTCGTACCTAAAATCTACTATGCCCAAGGATCCAAGATCATTGATATTCGGAGCCCTAAAGCCTGTATTGATGGAGGCAAAGACATTGGATGTTTCATTCAATCTTCGCTGCAGGGCCAAGTTTCCAACTAAAGCCGAGGGCGTAAGTTTGGTATCGCCCAAGACCGAATCGGTTACTTTGTTGATAAAGGTGTTGAACCGTAAACCTGCTGTAATGTCCCATTGCTCCATGCTCAGGGTATGCATGCTGAAAGCGGCAATACTGGTCATGGTAGCCCCGTCTGGATATAAGCCGCGATTGGCCGTTTCGTTGCTGGTGGTCAGATCCTTATCGGTGCGACTACTTCTTACCTTGTCGTTATAGATCTCGACCCCGGTATTTGCGGACCATATTTTACCATGGCTCGAAAATGTTTCGGCAGAAAATCCAAAGGTCCTCACCTTATCATTTTCAGTTCGCAGTGAAGTGGAGCCATTTTTTTGCAATATCCTACCTTCCTCATGATGTTGGTAGGAAGCGGTAACCACCGCAGTTTTAAAGATGTTGTTCCCCAAGTCCTGCTGGAGTCTAGCATAGGCTAGTTCCCTTTTTTGCGGGTCCATCTTATTTAATGCATAATCCTCCAAGGCTACCTTGTGGTAGACGGGAACATCTTTTTGATGCACACGTTGGTACACTGTGGTGAGGCGGGAACGGTCCGACAGCAATATTTTTCCCTTGAGGTCAAAATCCAATTCTCTGTAGCCGGTTGGAATCTGTTGTCCGGTGGTATCACCACCTACAAGGTCTCCGAAATTTCGCCATGTGGCATTGGCCCTAAAGGCCACTCGTTTATCACCGTATTTTAAGGCTGCATTGGCCGTCTGTTCCATGTCCTGTGTCACAAATCGGGTAAAAAGATCCGTACCCCAAACCGGTTTTTCAGTGGTTTCCACCTCTGTGCTCAAGGCTTGGATGGTTCCCCCTATGGCATCGGAACCATATTGTACAGAACCGCTTCCACGTAAAACTTCCATTTTGCCCACGCTGAACACATCAATAGTATTAAAATACTGGTTGGGTCCCGATCTTACCGTGGCATTATTAAGGCGGATACCGTCATAAAGCAGTAAGGTTTGATTCCCTGTTAACCCCCTTATAAAGGGCGATCCTCCACCATGGTTGGTTTTTTGAACAAACACCCCTGGAGCCAATAGCAGTGCTTCGGGAGCAGTACGCAATTGAAATCTTTGTATAGAGTTGTTGTTGACCACCTCAATGGCTTCCGGGGTCTTATGTTGTATGGATCCGTATCTGTTTGCCGTAACCACTACTTCCTCCAAGGCGTTTAAGGGCAAAGAGTCTTTCGGGGACTGGGAATTTTCCTGGCCAACGAGGAATCCTGTGATACTATAGAAAATTATGGCAAAAAGTAATTTTGAAGGTCTATTTAAAGCTAAGGTCATTATGTAGTTAATAAGATAAATATGATTTTGGATGTTATGTTTTGAATGGCTTGAACCTCCAACGGGACAATTGAGCTCTTGATATTAAAAGGTAGCAAAATTGGCCTATTCGCCTTTATTCGGTATTAAATTAGTATTATTTAAAATTTATCTTTTGCAATAATAATAGTTCTTCCAAGAATATAAAAGACAATAATGGCATTGACAACCATAGGCTATATTTATTATTGATTGTGGCAATACAGGGGTGTATAAATCATAAAAGGGTAATATTGGATTTATAATTGATAAATTTTATGTATTGCGATTCTTTATCTTTGGATTGACGCTGTAGCCCAAAAAAATCAATGCTTTTTATGAATATTTTACGAATGTTTTAGATTGATTGCGGCTTAGGTTAAATCAAAGATTACAACCTTATAATTTAAATATTTATTGACCATTTATGAAACCAATTGTACAAATTTCCCTAGACCTTACCAATATAGATGAAGCTTTAGAAACGGCCGCCATGGCATTACGTGCAGGGGTGGACTGGCTGGAAGCGGGCACTCCCCTTATTCTAGCAGAAGGATTGCACGGGGTTCGAAAATTAAGGGAGGCCTTTCCCAAAATCCCTATAGTAGCAGATCTTAAGACGATGGACGGTGGGTATTTGGAGGCCGAAATGATGGCCAAGGCTGGTGCTACCCATGTAGTGGTAATGGCTAGGGCACATGCGGAAACTATAAAAGTGGTAGTACAGGCGGGCAAAGATTACGGGGTAAAGGTAATGGGCGATAATTTAGGTTGTCCGGATATGGTGGAAGGGGCCAAATGGTTGGAAGACCTTGGCTGTGACTATATAATCCACCATATCGGTTATGACGAACGCCGTGGAATTGCTGCCCAAGGCTTAAAAATGCCAAGCCCAATGGATCAATTGCGCGAGGTGGTCAATGCCGTTAAAGTTCCGGTACAGGCTGTGGGCGGACTTACCTTGGAGCAGGCCATACGCTGTCCTGAATATGGGGCGCCAATGGTAGTACTGGGAGCTCCCTTGACCATAGATGCAGATTCCTTTAAGACTGCCGATGGTGACTTGGAAAGTTCTTTGCGACTAATCTGTGAAAAGATCCATGCCTACGGGGAAGTAACACGCTAATCAACAATTACAAAATAAAATAATAAGACGAATGAGTTCAATAGGAGTAGTAAATTTCTCTTCCGAGCCTGGAAGTGTTGAAATTAGGAAAATAGAAAAGCCGACAATAGGCGAAGATGATGTGTTGTTGGAAGTGGCCAACGTTGGGGTGTGCGGAAGTGATCTTCATCAATGGACTTCAGACCACAGTTGGCCTGTAAATTATCCAGTGGTCCTTGGGCACGAGTTTGGTGGCCATATTGCGGCATTGGGGAAAAAGGTAAGTGGTTGGAAGGAAGGTGATAGGGTTGTCAGCGAGACTGCTGCAATAATAGATTTGAACAGTCCGCTTACAAGACAGGGCCTTTACAACCTGGATCCTACTAGAAAAGGTTTTGGGTACGGGGTAAATGGAGCCATGACCCGATTTGTTAAAGTACCTGCCAGATGTCTGCATGCGGTACCGGAAAACTTGCCTTTCGAACAGGCTTGTTTAACCGAGCCATGTTCTGTGGCGTACAATGCCGTGGTTATGAATTCTAAAATAAAACCAGGGGACAGGGTTATTGTATTGGGACCCGGGACCATAGGTATCCTTTGTGCTGCCGTTGCCCGTTTATGTGGCGCTGAGGTGGCCGTTGTTGGTTTGGAAGCCGATAGGGAAAGATTGAATATAGCCAAGCAATATGGATGTGAAGGAATAGTGGGCGATGCCAGCGCATGGGCCAATAAACAGGACGGATTAGGGGTAGATTGTGTTATAGATGCCGCAGGGGCAAGTGCTACACTAAAAATTGCCTTACAATTGGTGCGTCCCAACGGACATATTACAAAGGTAGGGTGGGGCCCACAGCCATTAAACTTCTCTTTGGACCCATTGGTACAAAAAAATGTTACCCTACAGGGTAGTTTTAGTCATAACTGGCCCATTTGGGAAAAAGTACTCTCCCTTTTGGCATCAGGCACTTTGGATGTAAAGCCTATTATTGGAGGGGTATGGGAATTGAAGGATTGGCATGAGGCTTTCGATCAAATGCATACCGGTAAGGTGGTGAAAAGTGTTTTAAAACCAAGTTAAGACCATGCGATTAAAAGATAAGGTCATATTAATAACAGGTGGATATACCGGTATAGGCAAGGCCATAGTCAAGCGTTGCGTGCAGGAAGGTGCCAAAGTATTGGTCAACGGCTTGGAAGAGGAGCGTGGCTTGGCACTGGTGGAGGAATTGGGTGCGGATAGTATTGGTCATCTTACTATGGATATCACGGAAGATAGTGCCCCGCAATTATTGGTAGAAGAGGCCATATCCAAATTTGGAAAATTGAATGGTGTAGTTAACAATGCCGCCTATATTGCTTCCTCCAATATTACAAGTACCGAAGTAGCTTTTATAAAGCGTATGTTGGCCGTGAATTCCGTTGCTCCTTTAATGATCATTCAGGCGGCCTTACCGCATTTATCAGCTGTTCGAGGTTGTGTACTCAATATAGGTTCTATTAACGCTTGGGGCGGGGAACCCGATCTATTGGCCTATAGCATGTCCAAAGGAGCATTGATGACCATGACCAGGAACCTGGGCGACAGTATGTTTCGGGATTACGGCGTACGCGTAAATCAGATCAATCCAGGTTGGGTACTCACGGAAAAGGAAATATTGAACAAGAATGAACAGGGAATGAAAGCCGATTGGTATAAGGACATACCGGACATTTTTGCTCCTGCCCAACGCATTTTTACCCCAGAGGAAATAGCAGCGGCCTGCCTCTATTGGCTTTCCGATGAATGTGGTCCTGTAAGCTCACAAGTAATGGATCTGGAACAGTTTCCTATAATAGGGCGTAACCTCCCCAAAAACTGGGAAGGTTCCCATAAAAAGAAATAATTAATAACGATAAAAGAATTAAGATTTGCCACAATTAGCAGTATTTCCCAAAGCATTTATGCATGAACTATGTAAGGATGGAACCATGAAAGTTTCCGAATGGATCGACCTGGCGGTTGAACTAGAGGTAGACGGCTTGGAATGGTACGCCGGATTTTTGGAGATGGTCGATAAATCCAACTGGCCTATTTTTAGGGAGCAGGTAGAGCGCCATGGAAAAACAATACCCATGCTTTGTTGTTCCCCGGATTTTACCCATCCGGATGCGGCTTTTCGGGAAAAGGAAATTAAAAAACAAATAGGGTGGATAGAAATGACCCATGCTTTGGGGGGTTCATATTGCAGGGTGCTGTCCGGACAACGTCGTCCCGAACTAACCATAGAAGAAGGTGTTGGATTTGCTGCGGACTGCATAAAAGAGTGCCTTCCGCATGCGGAAAAGTTGGGGGTGACCTTAATTTTGGAGAACCACTATAAGGACGATTTTTGGGAGTATCCCGAATTTGCCCAGCAGATGGATATTTTTTGCAAGTTGGTAGACCGTATCCACCATCCTAATTTTGGGGTCAATTACGACCCTAGCAATACCTTTTTGGCAGGGGAGGACCCCTTGGAACTCTTGTACCGGGTGTCCGATCGCGTGGTGACCATGCACGCCAGTGACCGTTATCTAAAAGAAGGAACGATAGAGGATTTAAGAAAGGAAGAAGGTGGTGCCATGGGCTATGCCAAAAGATTGAGTCACGGCGAAATTGGCAAGGGCCTAAACGATTATGATGCTATTTTCAAGGAATTGAAAAGAGTAGGTTTTGATGGCTGGATCAGTATTGAAGATGGCGTGGACGGAATGGATCAGCTAGAACGTAGTGTAGCCTTTTTAAGAAAAAAAGTTAAGGAATATTGGCCTGAATTTAAGTAGGGGGGTACCCAAAGCCTTATAAGCTAAAAGTCACCAATAAGAATTGCAAAGGTCTGTTGGTGACTTTTTGGTTTCGGGGGAAATGGTTTTATAAGAAGTAAACTTGCAATGACGGAATAGCCAAAAGGCAAAAGGCAGGGTCTATAGAAAAGAGAGTAAAGAATAAAGAGACCGACCAGAGTCGAAAACTTTTGAATTTCTATGTTCTTGATTCTGTCGTCAGTTCGAGTGAAATGCCGATAGGCATTTAGTATCGAGAACTGCTTTGGTGTTGTTCGTCTACTTCTCGATACAATTTTATTGCGCTGCGCTTCATAAAATCACCTACCTGCCGGTAGACAGGCTACCATTGACGTCTACCATAGAAAACTGTTAATCAGCACTTTGTATTTTCAATGGAGTTATCCCCAACCCTAGTTCTTGTGCCATTCTTGTTACCGCCCTTTGTTTGTTCAAGAGCATTTTCTCTTGGTATTTTTGGATACCGTTCTCCACATACTCCAGTCCCTTTACAAACAATTTCCAGTACAGTTCGGCCAATTTCCTGGCCACTGCCTTTATGGCCACCAATCCTCCCTTTTTGGCCCGTATCTTTCTGCCGAAAGCGCCCAATGCAATGTGCTTGCTGTTGAGCAGGCCTACTGCTGCCTGTTTGAAGATCAGACCTGCCCTTGGGGCTCCCTTGGGTTTGTAATTGCGTTTCATTTTTCCCGAATTGTGTTGTTTTGGGGCAAGTCCCAACCAAGAGGTGAAATGTTTTTCCGATTTCCATTTCCCAAGATCGGTGCCCACCTCCGACAGCAGTTGCATCCAGTTATAATCCGTAATTCCGGGCAGGACGGTAGCATCCTTTCCCTCAAAGATCCCCAACAAGTGTCCTCCCATATTCTCTATATCCGGTCTATTGTGACGGATTGCTTTTCTTGTTCCCTTGGACCTTGGCTTTGGTGTACCGTCCAGGTCCATCTTCTTCAACACCTCTTCCAGCTTTATGTCGCACATGGCAATTTGTTCCCCATAGAAATCATAACAGGCCACGGCTTGGCCCAGTTCGAACAATGCGGCTTCCGAATAATGCCCCTTTAATGATCTTATCACCCATTCCTTTTTTGTTTTAAGTATCCTTTGATCACATAGCAATGCCAGTTTTTCGGCATTCCTTTCGCCTGATAGGATAGCGCGGACAATCCGCATCCCACTTGTCCCGTGGATCTGGCTTATTACTTCCTTCAGCCGGATATTCATCAGTATCAATGCCTTTTGCATATGGCCGATGTGCATCGCACCACTACGGATGTGGTCCTCGCGAAGGCGTTGATAGGCGCGCAGTTCCTGTACCCGGATATCGGGCACGAAACATTTGTTCAGCAGCCCATAACTATGTAATTGCTGTATCCATTGGCAATCCTTTACGTCGGTCTTTCTGCCGGGAACCTGTTTGGTGCCCGCTCCATCGACCAGCCAAACATCCAGACCTTGGGACACCAGTATATCGTACAAAATGACCCAATAGACGCCCGTAGCCTCCATGGCCACAGTTTCTATGCCATGGGCCACCAGATAAACGCCCAGAGCCTCCAGGTCCTGGGTAAAGGTATCGAAGCTTTTTACAGGCAGGTCCTCGATACTCACATACACTTTTTTTGCCCCAATGTCGATACCTGCGGCATGGGTTCTGATCTTTTTCATAGCTATATGATTATAAAACCAAATTGCCTTCAAAAAAAACAAGCTTGCAAGACTACCATACGGACATCAATTATAGAAATTGAGTACCAGATTCGCTTTCCAAATTTTTGAAAATCATGCTCGAACACAGGTAAATAACACTATTCCGACTACGATTATTTTGCAATTCGGTAGATTATGATCCAATTTACGTCATTATTACCGCTTGAAAAATAAAATTTCTTGGGTCTCGAAGTGACGGGCAGCCAATGAACATCCCTGATTACTGACTACTGAAAACTGCCCACTGATTACTGTTCACTGTTCACTGAATACTGTTCACTGAATACTGTTCACTGATGACTGATCACTAACAATTGTTCATTGCTAATTGTTCATTGTTTATTGTATTTGTATCAGCGATAACCCCTCACATCACCCATATCCAAAGTAATTGGGCCAATACTGTGTTTACTGGGCAGAAATGCGCCACTTTCCGTTACTTGCCATTCATCCCAACTGGCTTCAATGCCACCTATTGGGATAATACTTACCCACATCTTAAAACTAATGGGGAAACCGTTTGGCTGTAATTTCCATAAGTAGGAATCGCCTGGTGTGTCGCCACCAGAGGTATAGGTTACCAATAGGGCTTGGGTACCGTCTTTTAGGGATACTATGCTTCTTTCGGTACCGGGATCAAAAACTTTAAAAGGAGCTACCAGCCAAAAAGAGTCGTTGTTGAAAAAAGAGGTGGCCTTCTTGATTAATTTTTCCTTCTCCAGTCCTTCAAGCGGTATTTTATCCTTGGCAACCCTACCTTTCGCGGCTACCTTTAAGTCAAGGCTCACTACATAATCGCTCCACATGACCAAGGCGGTATCTGCTTCCTTGTCCCAACGATAATGGTGTTTCCCATTGGCAAATGACCATTCCAGGAAACGGGTTTCCAAATAGGCCTCATAATTTAGGCCGGTCAACATTTTCTGGGCCAGGGCATCCGCATTTTGGCTTTTGATACCAGAGGGCAGGGGTTCGTTGTAAATAGCATAGAGAATAGCGCCCAAGGTGAATAATAGCAGCAATACTCCAAGTAATATTTTGACTATTTTTTTGATCAATTATAATCGGTTTTTAGTGGTTCGCAATGCATCCATTGATCCTAATATACAAATTGGGCGAATACAACCTACGGTATTGCCTAAAATCCTACGGCGGTATCGTCCCCACGCTTATCGGCGCCCCCTTCAAGTTTACCGCTTGGCAATATCTTAATGGCATCTACCTTACCTATAACCGGGGTGTTTTCTTCATTAATTATGTATCCCTTGTTTTTTAGGGCGGTGAGCAAGCTCTGCTCAAATCCTTCCGGTTCAAAAATGATGGCATCGGGCAACCATTGATGGTGAAAACGCGGAGCGTTTACAGCATCCTGCATACTCATATTAAACTCATAGCAATTTAGAATCGTCTGAGCCACAGCTGTTATTATAGTGGACCCTCCTGGAGTCCCAACCACCATCCATAATGCCCCATTTTTTTCCACAATGGTAGGCGTCATACTACTTAGCATCCGCTTTTCTGCAGAGATGCTATTGGCCTCGGCACCCACTAGTCCGAACATATTGGGAACCCCTGGTTTGGAACTAAAATCGTCCATTTCATTATTTAGAAAGAACCCAAGTTCATCAGAGAACAGTTTGGAACCATAACCTCCATTAATGGTTGTTGTGGCCGCAATGGCATTTCCAAATGAATCTACAATAGAGTAGTGGGTAGTTTGGTCGCTTTCTACAATTTGTACCTCCCCATGGGATACTTCCGAGGATTTGGTAGCTTTATCAAAAGAAAAATTTTGCATTCTTTCTTGCAGGTATTGGTCCGACAAAAGTTCCATTAAAGGGATTTCCACAAAATCCGGGTCCCCCAGAAAGTAGTTTCTATCGGCATAGGCCCTACGGGCAGCCTCTGTAAACAGTTGAATGGATTTTACCGAATTATGCCCATAGCTGGATAGGTCATAGAGTTCCATCATCTTAAAAATTTGATTTATCGTAAACCCACCACTACTGGGGGGGCTCATGGATATGATTTTTAGGTCCTTATAATTGAACGTAATTGGAGATCTCCATTTGGCTTCATATTTTTCAAGATCTTCAATAGTAAGATAACCGCCTTTGGCCTGGATAAAACTGGCCAATTTTTCTGCAACTTCCCCTTTGTAAAATCCATCTTTACCCTGATCGGAAATTTTTTGAAGGGTATTTGCCAAAGCGGGGTATTTTATGGTATCGCCCGTCTTGTAAACAGTGGCAAAAAAAGTCGTATCACTATTCACTTCCATAAAAATGTCACGATAGTTTTCCAATCTTTTGGCCTGATTTTCGGTAACAACTACGCCTTTTTTGGCCAGCTCAATAACTGGCGCCATGATTTCTTTTAGGGATAGGGATCCAAATTTTTCGTGGACGGCAATTACACCGGCCACTGTACCAGGAACCCCTACGGCCGTGGCTCCCAAAGTACTTATACCCGGAATTACATTTCCCAAAGAATCCAAATACATATCTGCATGCGCAGCCAAAGGTGCTTTTTCGCGGTAGTCCAAACCTCCTGTTTCCCCATTGGCTTTCCTAAATACCATAAAACCTCCGCCACCAATATTTCCGGCATAGGGATAGGACACGGCAAGAGCCAGTTCCGTAGCAATCATAGCATCAAAGGCATTACCTCCCTTTTGGAGGATGTCCGATCCAATTTTGGAGGCCTCCGCTCTGGCAGAGACAACCATTGCTTTTTCGGTAACTAGGCCTGTAGGTATGGGGTCGGGTACGTTCCTGCAATTGATAAATAGAAGTATTCCAAGCAAGAAACCAGTTATACGGATCATAGACTAAAAATTTTCCAAAAAGATAGTCATATTCCAATTAAATTTGAATTATATGATATTATTGAAAAGATATTTATCGATAATCATTAATCCCCCGGTAAATTTGGACAATATTATAATTAATTTACTATAGGATTGAATAAATGGGAATAGGTATAAGGCAGCTAGTTAAATGAGCGCCTTGTCAATAGAATAGGGCCAATCTTCTTTTTGTTGGCGATTTCATGGGAAATTAGTTTAGGTAATTGAAAAATTCGCATAAAAAAGAGGGCGGCTAAAAAGTATTTCAACCCCTCCATAATTTGCGTATTTGAGAATAGTTCTCCGATACCTACCCGAATAAAAAAGAGGCTGTCTTGACTTTTTAGACAGCCTCTTTTTATCTTTTCTATTCGGCTTGTCGATGCACGAATTCGCTTAAAGAGATAATTTGCCTTTGATTCTTTGAATTTTGATAAACATTATAGACCGTTGGATAATAGCCGGTTTTTGCAAATTTTGTAGGTTGCGAATAGGCTTCGCTGAAAGGAACCCCACTATTTATATATGCTAGAGTATTCATAGGTTCCACAAAGGTTACCTCCCCATCGTAAGTTCCATATAGCAGTATATTGGTAAATGGGGGAGCAAAGCTCAATGGTATCCAATGGGTACCCATCATAGGCACTGCCGTACCACCGTCCGGCGGAGTTATATAGTCAACAGGCAGGTAGCCTGGTGGCGGATAATTGTCAAACTGAGGCTTTGCTTCGGGGTAGGTAGGAATTGCCTCCCGCGCGGCTACTGATGTCAAATAAAAGTGCACATCAAAATGAGGCACTGTAAACACACCATCTGGTTCATGTCCATGAGGATTCCAGTCAAAAAAGACATGATCAAAAGGGGTATTTTCTTTTGCTTTCTTGTGAAGTGGTAGGACCAATTGCACAGGATCATCACCTTCGGGCAGTTGGTTTAGTAAATTTTTGGACATTTCCACACCCAATTCTTCTGGAGTGCCGTCTTTTGCAATCATTATCCATGACCGTACATGACCTTTCCCCAAAGATATTTGGGGGCCATAGAAAGTGTTCGATTTTAAGAGGGCCTTGCTATTGACGGGTTCCAGAGTATCATCGATTGTTGACTCAGGACTACAGCTTAGAAGCATTAGGAGAAAGATCAATCCTATTCCAATGTAGTTTAAATGTTTAAATTTCATAGTTGTTGATTTTAGATAAAGTTTTAGATAAAAGCGCACGCCATTGTTTGTACAATGTTAAGAGGACTAACTGTGAGGGGAAATGAATATAAAGGGAAACTATAAGTATTTGGGGGAGCATTCCCAAATTGGAGAATGAAGCTTAAAGGTACTTATTTATAGTAATGTAATACTATATTTAGATGAAAAAAATCATGATTGTCCCTTAACAATGAATGCGTTGGTTTTGTCTGGAAATTCTTGACATTTATCGCAAGTTGAGATATTTCTGTTTGGAAAAAATAATCAGTTCATCAAAAAAATAGGTAAATTCCTTTTCAAAATCGGCATAATGTTCCTCAAGGTCCAAAATAGCAAAATTCATTTTGGATTTATTTTGGGTCCGTCTATTCATTCCATTCAAAACCCTCGATATTCCTTCCATTTTGGCATAATTCAAAATCCAATTATCCGCAATCATATAAGGCATCATGCGTTTTACACCTATGGGAAGTATATCGTAATGGTTTTCCAAGAGATCATAAAAATTGTCCACAAAGTGGGGCAATGGGGTATCGGCGTATTCCGACCAATTCTTGGCTAGAAAGTGGTCATAGAAAATGTCGACAATTACACCGCTGTAATGACTGTAGTTCTCGTGCAGTCGTTTAGTGCTCTGCCTTACAATGGGGTGCTTGTCCGTATAAGTGTCAATTGCACGGTGCAGTACAATTCCTTTTTGAATTTTTTCGGGTAGGTGCTTGTATTTATTGCCCCGAATACTGTCTGCTATAAAATTCCCAATAGTAATCTGGTCGTCTTCAAAAGATAGATATAGGTGTGCTAAAAAATTCATTGACCTCGGTTGAAGTTTATTAACCTCGAATTTACAACTTAGCGGCATAGGATTTAAACCTAACCTTTTATATTTGTAAAAATTTATAAATAAATATGACTTTAATAAAATCTATTTCCGGAATACGGGGTACCATTGGCGGTAGGCCTGGAGACAATCTCACACCTATTGATGCGGTTAAATTTGCGGCTGCTTATGGTGTTTGGTTAAAAGAATACTCTAAAAAGGAAAAACTAACGGTAGTTATTGGCCGTGATGCTAGACTTTCCGGAGAAATGATCCAGAATTTGGTAGTATCAACCCTTGTAGGACTGGGAATAGATGTGATAGACCTGGACCTGTCCACCACACCGACCGTAGAAATAGCGGTTCCCTTGGAAAAGGCCGATGGAGGAATTATCCTTACGGCCAGCCATAATCCAAAGCAATGGAACGCCCTTAAACTTCTAAATGAGAAAGGGGAATTTTTGGATGCAGCCCAAGGTGCCAAAATATTGGATATTGCAGAAAAGGAAGCCTTTAATTTCTCAGAGGTAGATGATTTGGGAACCGTTAATAGGAATGACTCCTATATCGATATCCATATAGATGAGGTGTTGGACCTTTCTTTAGTGGATGCGGATGTTATACGTGCGGCCAAGTTTAAAGTAGTGGTAGACGGGGTAAATTCTACCGGTGGCATTGCCATACCTAAACTTTTAAAGGAATTGGGGGTAGAAGTAGTGGAGCTGTACTGTGATCCCACAGGGCATTTTCCCCATAACCCAGAACCTCTAAAAGAACATTTGGGAGATATTTGTGAATTGGTGGTAAAGGAAAAGGCCGATTTCGGAATCGTTGTGGATCCGGATGTGGATCGCCTGGCGTTCATCACCAATGAAGGGGAAATGTTCGGGGAGGAATATACTTTGGTAGCCTGTGCAGATTATGTATTAGGAAAAACCAAAGGAAATACTGTTTCCAATCTATCCTCTTCAAGAGCCTTAAGGGATATTTCTGAAAAACACGGGGGCACTTATGAAGCCGCTGCCGTAGGTGAAGTAAACGTGGTGACTAAAATGAAGGCCAATAAGGCCATTATAGGTGGTGAGGGCAATGGCGGTATTATTTATCCTGAAAGTCATTATGGTAGGGACTCCCTAGTGGGAACGGCCCTATTTTTAATGTTGATGGCGGAAAGGGGAGGTACCGTAAGCGATCTAAGAGCCAGCTACCCTAGTTATTTTATGAGCAAAAAGAAGATTGAACTTACACCTGGCTTGGATGTAGACGGTATTCTAGTGGCTATGGCGGAGAAATATAAAAATGAGGAAATTTCTACAATTGACGGGGTAAAGATAGATTTTCCGGAGAATTGGGTACACTTGCGTAAATCCAATACGGAGCCCATCATCCGAATCTACACGGAAGCCAAAAGTCAGACCGAAGCAGATGGCTTGGCAGATAGAATAATAGGCGAGATAAAAACGGTAGCAGGAATCTAATAGATTAGTATAAATAAGGGTCGGAAAACACATATTTTCGACCCTAATTTTTAATTGTGAAAATGAAATATCACCTCTCAAAATTACTTCTTTTCGTTTTTTTTGGAAGCACTTCTTATTGTAGTTTAGCACAGGCAGATACACTAAGGGTGATGAGTTTTAACATCCTACATGGGGCCACGACGAAGAACGATTTTAATTTGGATACCATTGCAGGAGTGATCAACTATTACCAACCTGATTTGGTGGCTCTACAGGAGGTCGATTTTAGAACGAAAAGAGCCAAAAATTACGATTTGCCCACAGAATTGGGAATGCGAACAAAAATGGCCTCGTTATTTGCCCGAGCCATGTATTATGATGGAGGGGAGTATGGAGAAGCGGTGCTATCAAAATTTACTTTTATTGGCAGTGAGAATTTGGCGCTGCCCCATTTGCCAGATTCGGAACCCAGGGCTGCCTTGGTTACTAGGGTAAAAACCAAAAAAGGGAATACCATTCAGTTTGTGGGTACGCATTTGGATCACTTGAAGGATGAAACTGATAAGGTAATGCAGGCCAAGGCTATCGTTGCCCATTTGGGGGACACGGAATTCCCGACTTTGTTGGTGGGCGATCTCAACGCAGTGCCTAATAGCAACCCTATCACTATCCTTTCCGAAAAATTCTCAAAACCCAAACACCCCAATGCTTGGAACGGCACTTTTCCAGCAACCGGTCCCAATATTTGTATTGACCATATAATGTATAATCAGCCCGAAAAATGGCAGGTGTTGGATTATGAGGTATTATGTGAGAATTATGCCAGCGATCATTGTATCGTAATCGCTACTCTGGTATTTACTCCTTAGCCAGTTGTTCGTTTAAGTAGGCTCCACGTACCAATTTGGAAGTCTGGTGTTCACCGGTATGGCTCCAACCCGGAGGCATAATAATATAAAGGAGTTTATTCTTTAACCCGGGTGCTTTGGCTACATCTTTAAAAAGGGCAACAAATTCGCCGAAATAAACATCCAAGAAGTTGCCACTATCCATTTTACGGGTAATGCCGTATTCTATTTGGATATCATGTTGTTCCTCTTGATAAGTCCCAAAAACCTTGTCCCAAATATTCAATAAATTACAGAAATTGGTATCCATGTACAGTGGGTTTCTGGCATGATGCACCCTATGATGGGAGGGTGTTAATATTATCTTGTTCAAAAACCCCATTCTGCCATCTTTCATCAAATTTTCACCAACATGTATAAATGCCCCATAGGTACCATCTATAAACATGATCAAAAAGAGTAGAACCGGCTCAACACCCAATAGTATACATACCGTTGTTCTAATGGCATCGGCATAAGGGGCCTCCAGAAAAAAATGCGCATGGGTTACGGAAAGGTTCATTTGTTCCGGTGCATGGTGGGTAGAATGCAAACACCAAAAAAGTCGCACTTTATGCCCCCAATAGTGGTAGAGGAAATGACCAAATTCCCAAACAATATATCCATAAATAAACCAGTACCATGTCATTTTGGTCTGGAATGGGGCATAGGGTTGTAACCACCCTATAATAAGGGTCACCATAGCTATGGCTATAAATCGGCCAATAAACCTATTGAACACATAGATGAGGAAGTTAACTTTGTACACCTTGGTATTAGGTTTTTTATATACCAGACCAAGGATGAATTCCAATAGCAATAGCAAAGGGATTATGGGGTAAATTAGGGATACAACACCATCGTAAGTAGAGAAAACGCTATAATCTCCGGCTTGCAACAATTCCAGTGCCTGACTTATCCCCAAAAATCCAACAACCTCGTCATATAGGGTACCTAAAATTTCCATAATAAGTTGACTTTTTATAAATAAGGTAATAATATATTTATAAACGAACAATTTTACCACTAATTTAGACCAACGTCAATGCTGGACATCCAAAAGGTGATTCAATGGGCAGTAAATACACAAATAATTTAGTTTATCGCGCGGGGATGTGCACGTTGCTCACTCGTTATTTACCTATAATTATGAAATCGCAGCGTCTGTTGGCCAGATGGTCTTCATTGCTGCAGGGAACACCGTTGGCGCAATTATTGATCAACCGCGACTCACCATAGCCTATGGCGCTCTCAATTCTTGAGGGGTCAATTCCCATATACACAAGATATTCTTGGGTAGACTTGGCCCTGTTGTTGGAGAGTTCCAAATTAAAGGTGTCCGATGCCCGTGAATCGGTATGGGCTTCAATTTTAATTTTTACGCTTGGGAAAGCGTTCATAAAGCTCACTATCTTGTCCAGTTCTGCGGCGGCCTTATAGGTAATGTTATGTCGGTTCAGATTAAAGAATATAGGGTTTACCCTAACTTTTTCCACTCCTCCTTCGTTGACTACAAAACTTGAAAAGGTGGTTAACACGGTATTGCTGATATCTTTAAAAAGGTTAGGCGAATCTGCATTATTGACCATCTTGATTTCCTGTTTGTATTCCAGTTTAAAAAAGGCAAATATATGATTCACGCTGGGTGATAAAGCTACTTCAAAATTACCCTGTTGATCGGTAGTGGTTTCCAAAACCAATTCTTTTTCCCGATTATATACCTTTATCTTAACCTCCGGGATAGGTGATTGGCTAATTTCGTCCTTTACGGTGCCTTTGTAGACCATAGTTTCGGCTATTTTGTTAAAGGCATATAAGTCGTCATCACCCTTGCCATCTATCCTATTGGAAGAAAAATAACCGGTATTTTCAGAATTGTTTACGATAAAAGCAAAATCATCCATATTGCTATTAATGGGCATTCCCATGTTTTTTGCCATTCCAAACCCATTCTCGGATTCAATTTCAGCCTTGAAAATGTCGAGTCCACCTAGTCCAAAGTGACTGTCCGAAGCAAAATATAGGTATTGGCCTGCTATAAATGGAAACATTTCCCTTCCAGGAGTGTTAACACTGGGGCCAAGGTTGGTGGCCGGACCCAATTTTCCATCCTCCCTGATATCTACGTAATAAATATCGGTTTCCCCAAATCCTCCGAACATATTGGAAACAAAATATAGTCGCTTCCCATCCTCGGTCAGGTAAGGATGTCCAAAGGAGTATTTGGGATTATTGAATTTTAATGAAACGGCCCCCACAATGGAATCGCCTTTCACCTCTCCCCGTAAGATCTGCATATTGGAAAATCCTTTTGGATTTACTTGTAAGTCGTTGTCTTTTAGATAGTTTTGGGTGAAATAAACGGTTTTATAATCCGAAGAGTAGGTAAGTGTTCCTTCGTGAAATGAAGATTGAATATTGGAATGCAATTTTTGCACGTCTTTTAGTTCACCTGTGGTAGTATCCCTCTTGGCCGTCAAAATGGACAAATAGGGCTGCTTGTTCCAGGAATACTCCGCATCTTCCGAAGACTCCGGTGCCCGACTGGAAGAAAATACAATGGCATCTTTGTAATACATTGGGGCAAAGTCTGATAGGGGCGAATTTATTTCCAAATTCCTTATTTCGTAAGTGGGAGTCTCGCCTATAAGGCTGTCCAAATATTTTTCCTGCTCCAAAATGGTGGCAAGTTTTAATTCATCGTAATTATAGTATTCCCTTATTAGGTTGTTGGCAGTAATATATTCCTGACAGGCCTTAAGGCATTGTACATATCGTATAAAAGTTACTTCATCCACTCTTTTTTCCTTAAGGGCATAAAGTTTTTCGTACCAAATTTTGGCATTGGCATAGTCGTTTATATTGAAATAGCTTTCCGCCAGTCGCTCCACAAATAGGGGCTTTGGCCGTTTCTTATTAGATTCGAGCTGTTGGTAAACATTAATGGCTTCTATGAAATTCAAATTTTGAAAATATTCGTTCGCCTCCGCTCTGGTATTCTGTGCCAGAAGGATATTGGTTAGGAAAAGGGCGAATATGGGTAGGATTATCTTCATAGTTCTTAGCTTAGAAAAATCTAGGTGAACGGGCATTTGGCCCCCATCTTGGCATTAAGTACTTCAATATTATTTCGTGCGACCCCTGATTGTAATCGCCAAGATCTGAAATGCTATAATCATAGGAATAGCCCAGAAAAAAGTTTTTGGAAACCTGAAATCCTGCCAAGGCACTATAACTGTCATTTAACCTGTGGGAAGCTCCCAAGGTAAATTTTTGCAGGAATAGTACATTTAGGGAGGCGTCTATGGTTGGAGGTGCATTATCTATGACCTTGACCAAAACAGAAGGTTTAAGCTTTAGGGCAGCGTTGATATCCAAAACATAACCACCTATAAAATATATATGATTGTCCCTGTGGATCAAGTTTTTGTCGCTAACTACATTGGATTGATTAATAAGTATGTTGGGAATGGAAAATCCAATATACCAGTTGTCATTATATACATATATTCCAGCTCCAATTGCCGGAAGGGCATTGTAATAGTTGTCATAACTAAATAGAACATCATCTTGATCGTAATAGTTGCCTTTGGAATAATCAACTTCAAAAAAATCGATCCCTGCATTTATCCCTAACGACATTTTTACTTTTTTGCTTAAGTTTAGATAGTAAGAAAAAACCGCATTGGAACTAAACTCGGTCGATGGTCCAATGTTATCCTTAAAGATGTTGACCCCAAGTCCAATTCGATTATTAATGATTCCCGAAACTGTGAGTGCCTTTGTTTCAGGAGCTCCGTCGATCCCTATCCATTGGGCCCTGTAACTCAGGGTGGCATCCATACGGTTATTCTCGTTAACGTATGCAGGATTTATGGTAGAGGTGTTGTACATATACTGGGTATATTGTGGCAGTTGCTGTGCCAATAGACTACCTCCGCTAACAAGGATAAGCAGTGTAATGAGCTTTAGGAATTTTTTATGGGGGATCTTCATCTATAAATTTAAAGTGTAAAGCTCATTAGTCTTTTCTTAAAAATAGCCAACCGGTTTTGTTTTCACTTAAGCCGTCGGTTTTTAAAATATAAAAGTAAGTTCCAGTGGGCAAGGGGTTTCCTTTGCCTATAGTGCCACTTACATTGGCCAGTCCTCTCCAATCATTTTGGTAGGCCTTTTGCTGATAGACTAGGTCACCATATCTGTTAAATATTTGGAGTTCCGACTCGGGGAAAGTTTCTATACAGTCTATTCTGAAATAGTCGTTTTTCCCATCGTCATTGGGTGTAAATTCATTGTATATGGTAATACAGGATGGTTCCAAAGTAATTTCAGCACTATTGTTCTGCGAATTTTTATCCGCAGGAAAGGAGGTTTCGATGAGTGAATTACTACTGTAACTACCATTGGGCATTGCCTCAACTTCAAGGTTCAAAACCGCAGTTGCCTTGGCTTGTAATGAAGAAAGGCTCCAAACCTTGTTCGTTGCATCAAAGTTACCCTGGGAGGTTTTCGCATTAACATAACCAAAACCCGGGTCCAATTGCTCTTTGATCACTATATCGTTGAAATTGGACAGTCCTTCGTTTTCAACAGTAATGGTCAAAACTACTTTCTCCCCTATCATCGGGTGTTTGTTACTGACCGATTTGTTAATTTTTAAGTCTGATGGCCCATTGATTTTAACCGTAACCATTAGTCTGTTGGTACTTTCACAAGTTGAGGAAACTTGGGCTGCAAAATATTGCCTTCCATTTTGCAAAGGGGTATCAAAATCCAGTACTTTGCCTTCCAGGGCAGTGTTGTACCAAACAACATTGATTGGCTCCACCTCCAAATCGCCGACAGTCGGATTTTGACCAAACGCAAAAACTTGGACATTACTTGAAGTAGTTGGGGTGGAAGGGGCATGTAGGATGACGGAAATTGCCAATCGTTGTTCACTTTCCTTGCCATCCAATAATTGTGCGGCGTAATAAGTTGAATTATCTATTAATAGGCTGTTAGGGGCCAATGGATTGCCGTGGGAGGCACTGTTATACCAGACAATGTTGGATTCATTTATTTGAATAGCGCTTAAGGTGGGGCGGTCGAACGCGCAAAATTCCTGTTGGGTATTTTTAGTGGTAGGGGGAGATACCTCCAGTATATGATCCGCGTCCATAGGATGATCATAAAAATGAATGCTTTCGGTCTTAATGAGCTCCGGATTTATTTTTGGAATTGAGTAACATTGCTCTTGCCCAGCCAGAAAGACTACAAGGCAAAAAAATAAATCCAAAGTAAACCGGCCGATAGTTGTTTTGGTGTAAAATCTCATTTACGGCTAATAAATTTGGTTCTATAACGCAGAAAAAAATAAATTATTTAGTTTTTCTAGAATTATCCTTCGCAGCAAGGCCCACATAGATGGGCTTTTCAGAGAATTAGGAAGGAATAATTATCAGATATTACAAGTCTATTGGAATTCCACAGGTACTTTATTTCGGTGTTTCCAACGTTTGTGCGTCCAAAGGTAGTACTCCGGTTTTTCCCGTATCTGATCTTCGGTCAACCTAAGAAATTGGTCAGTAATTTGATGTTTTTTGGTCTGCTTGCCGGAGGTGGTAATGGGGATGAATTCCGCTTGGTAATACCCTCTTTTTACTTTGGAAACCTTAAGGAAGACCACTGCTAGGTCCAATTTTCTGGCCATGCTCTCGGGCCCATTAAAAATGGGTACCTTAACGCCCATAAATTCGCTCCAATACTGTGCCCTTTTTACTTGGGGGGATTGATCGCTCACCATACCATAGGCAGAAATTACCCCATTTTGGACATTTCTATATACCGTTTTTACGGTTTCCTGTTGGGTAATTAGGGTGGTGTTCCATTTGGCCCTTATTTTCTTTATTAAATCGTCAAAATAGGAATTCCCAATTTTTTGGTAAACGGCATATCCTTTGGCATTCACATAATTGTTAATGCTCACGTTCCACTCCCAATTGGCGTAATGGGAACATACGATAAGAACACTATTATCTTTAACGATGTCCTGAAGTACTTCAATATTAATGATCTTATAGCGTTCCTTTAGCTCCTCTTTGGATAGGTTCAAGGTCTTCACCATTTCCAGGAACATATCGCACATATGACGGTAGAATTCCTTTTTAATCTTTTTTATTTCCTTTTTTGACTTGCCGGGAAAAGCACGTGCAAGGTTTTCGGATACGACCCTTTTGCGGTAACCAACAACATAGAATAGCACAAAAAATACAAAGTCCGAGAAAAAGTAAAAAAGTCTAAAAGGTAATATGGAGATAAGCCATAGGAGGGGATATACTAGAATATAGACCAGAAATTGCATGCAGATATAATTAGGGCAAATATAGCTATATTTGAACCCAAAAATAATAGTTTTCTTCATGAATAACATTCATCTTGCTACCATTGCCATCATGGCTGCCAATGTCCTTGCCTCCCTAAAAGGTTTTAATAACACTACCTTCTTTGAACGTTACAAGTTCGGTGTCGGAGCTATTCAGGCAGGACAGAAAGATAGGATGGTTACTTCAGGTTTTTTGCATGTTGACCTTTCCCATCTATTTTTTAATATGTTTACCCTTTACTTTTTTGCAGATGTGGTCATTGATTGGTTTGGTCCCAGTAAATTTCTTATTCTTTATTTTATCAGTCTAGTTGCCGGGAGTTTACTGGCATTATACTTTCATAAGAACGAACCTTACTATAGTGCCGTCGGTGCCAGTGGGGCGGTAACCGGTATATTGTACTCGGCCATCCTGCTGGAGCCTGGGATGCGATTGGGAATTATGTTCATTCCTATACCTTTACCAGCTTATGTTTTAGGAATCCTCTACTTATTTTATTCTATCTATGGAATGAAAACACGCTTGGGGAACATTGGGCACACCGCACACTTTGGGGGTGCCATTGGTGGGTATGTAGTTACCTTGTTATTTAAACCCGATCTTCTTGTTACAGATAGTTTAATGGTGCTTTTATTGGCTTTGCCAATTGTGCTACTTTTTATTCTGGGGAAAATGGGCAAGATATAAGGGGCATATTATATACGGCAACTCTATAAGATTTTCATACAGGAGCGAAGCTGTTGACGATTCTAGTATTTATACAATTTTTTATATCAGATCCGGATAAAACTAAAAAAGAGGCTGCCTTCTTAGACAGCCTCTTTTTTATGTAAAATTCTGTTTTTATCTTACTGCAAAAGTTCTGAAATTTTCGACTCCAATTCAGGGCCTCTTAGGTTTTTTGCTACAATAACCCCGTTTTCATCAAGGATAAAGGTAGCAGGGATGGCTTCTACATTGTAAAGTTTGGCCACAGCATCGTTAAAGTAATCCAAACTGGATATATGGTTCCAGCTAAGTTTGTCATCTGCAATCGCCTTTTTCCAATCTTCTTCCTTTCTATCCAAGGAAACACCAATAATGTTAAGTCCCTTGGAGTGGTACTTGTTATAGATGTTGACCACATTTGGATTTTCAACCCTACAAGGTTTACACCAGGCGGCCCAAAAATCGATGATGGTCACTTTTCCCATGGCTTCTTTCAAGGACAATTCCTTACCGTCTGGGGTAGGTCCTGAAAAGTCGGGGGCAGTAGCGCCTATTGCCGTACTCTTACCTTTTTCTTCTCTGGCTTTGGCAGCTTCCAAACTTTTTAAAATGTTTTTGGCAGGCAGTGTTTCCTTTATCTCTGGGGTTAGGGCATCATACATTTTTTGTGCTTCTTCGCTCTCAATAATTCTTGTTCCAATTCCTTTCTCTATCAACAAAGCGGAAATAAGCCCATTTGGATTGTTCTTAATGAAATTCAATTCAAAATTCTTAAATTCTTCTTGAAGCTCTGCAAACTCGTCACGCAAAGAGTTTACGGTAGCTTCATTTCCGCCCATATTGGCGTTTTGCATATCCCTTTGGATGGACATTGCCTGATCGGACAAAGCCCTTGATTCACTTAGATAGTTAAAGAAAATATTATTTTGTTCAGTTCC
The DNA here is from genome assembly GCF_000733925.1 of Arenibacter algicola. Classification (NCBI taxonomy): domain Bacteria; kingdom Pseudomonadati; phylum Bacteroidota; class Flavobacteriia; order Flavobacteriales; family Flavobacteriaceae; genus Arenibacter; species Arenibacter algicola. The sequence continues at coordinate 881,744 of NZ_JPOO01000003.1, read as the reverse complement.
TTTGACCTTGGCAAAATTTAAACTATCCTTTTGGGCAGTTAGTTCTATTTCACCTTTTTCGGCAACAACGGGGGTATAGCCTTGCACCTTATCAATAAAAACATACATTAAATCGGGCGAATCAACAGGACCACTAATTGTAAACTTACCGTTTTCAACTGTAGTGGTGTCAATATCATAGGGCTGATTGTTTTCATCAATTTTTCTTATAAATATTTGGGTACCGTTTTCCACATCACCGGTTAAAGTTCCATTCAATACAAAACCTTCAGGTTTACTGTTGCACGCTACAACTCCTACAAGAACAGTAAGGGATAATAATATTTTTTTCATTGTTTTTTCTTTTAATTGCCGCAAATGTACTTATATATGAGTAATAAAAAAAGCCATAAATGCTACAAGAACATTCATGGCCCAATAAATTAGTAATTAGTTAATTGTATTAAAACTGATAGCGAATACCCAAGGCTATATCGAAATCAAAATTATCAGAGAAGTCTTTGTAGCCTACTATCCCTATTTCAGGTCTAAAATCCAATGAAATTAGTAAAGGAATATCAAAGTTGTATTCTATACCAATATCCCCGGCTGCCAAAACAAATAGTCCGCCATCGGGTGTATAGAAACCTCCATTGCCATTGGGTCTTGATGCGAAATCAACACTTCCTAGACCGCCACCGGCACCATAGTACCAGTTGAAATTTCCATCCAATGGCCTAACCCACTGGTAAAGGGCCGTTAATTTAAAAGCATCAAAATAACGGCTATCCCGCCATCCAAGGTTGGCTTCCAATCTGTTGTCGCGGTCCAAAGATTTTTGATAGGAAATTTCTGCACCAAAACCATCACTGTCTCCCAAGCGTAGACCAATGGCGTGATCGGATATTTCCTGGGCACTCATAGAGAACCAGGAGCAGAACATAAATAGGGTAAATAATTTTAAAATTTTCATAAGTGTTCTAAAGTTAATTAATGTAAAAATTAAAAATTCATTATTAATCTGAAACAATAAAACTTAATTTAGTGCCCAAAATTGTTTTGAGTTGGATAAAAATATGCTAAATAAATTAAAAGGTGATTTAGAGGGCGATTTGTTTGTGGACAAATTAATGACCACCCTATATGCCACCGATGCTTCCGTATATAGAAAAATGCCAATGGCAGTGGCTTACCCGAAGACTGAAGAGGATATAAGAAAACTAATTCTTTTTGCAGGAGAGCATAAAATTGGTTTAATACCTAGAACAGCAGGAACCTCCCTGGCCGGACAATGTGTTGGGGACGGTATAGTAGTGGATGTCTCCAAAAATTTCACCAAGATTCTTTCTGTTGATGTAGATAAAAAACAAGTAACTGTCCAGCCAGGGGTAATCCGCGACGAGTTAAATCTTTATTTGGCGCCATATGGCCTATTTTTTGGACCCAACACTTCTACTTCCAACCGCTGTATGATAGGCGGAATGGTAGGCAATAACTCTTCAGGGACCACCTCCATACAATACGGGGTTACCCGTGATCAGGTGGTATCCCTACAGACCTATTTATCCGATGGCAGCAAGGTAGAATTTAAAGACCTTTCCTTGAACGAATTTCTGGGAAAAATGGCCTTGGATAATTTTGAAGGAAAAATTTACAACAGTCTTCATAAAGAGCTAAGCAATAAGGAAATACAGGCGGAAATTTTAAAGGAATTTCCAAAACCCCAGATACATAGACGCAATACCGGATATGCTGTGGACGAGTTGCTCAAGAACAATATTTTTGGGGATAGTGCCCAAGGCATAAACCTTTGTAAATTATTGAGTGGGAGTGAAGGCACCTTGGCCTTTACGACAGAAATAGTGCTTCAATTGACCGAGTTGCCGCCAAAACTTTCCGCAATGGTGGTTACCCATTACAAAACTTTGGAAGATTGCTTATTGGACGTTGCTCCCCTTATGACGCACAATCTGCATACCTGCGAAATGATGGACAAGGTAATTTTGGATTGCACCAAAAATAACCGTACCCAATTGGAGAACAGATTTTTTGTGGAAGGGGATCCCGCAGCTTTATTGATGCTGGAGGTTAAAGCGGATACCGAAGAAGATTTGGACAATCAACTTCAGCAGTTATTGGAGACCGTTAAAAAGTCGGGATTGAGCTATGCCAGCCCTATATTAAGGTTGGCCGATGTGAATAAGGCGATAGAACTTAGAAAGGCCGGATTGGGCCTTCTTGGAAATATAGTTGGAGACCGAAAGGCGGTTGCCTGTATAGAGGATACTGCGGTGGCCTTGGAAGACCTAAAGGATTTTATAGGGGAATTCACCCAAATAATGAAGGACTATAAGCAGGATGCGGTCTACTACGCCCATGCTGGGGCAGGGGAGTTGCATTTAAGACCGATCTTAAATTTAAAGAAATCTGCAGATGTGGCCTTGTTCAGGTCCATTACTACAGACGTGGCCAAACTTACCAAAAAATACCATGGATCCTTTAGCGGGGAACACGGTGATGGAATTGTAAGGGCCGAGTTTATTCCACTAATGATCGGACAGAAGAATTATGAGCTCCTTAAACGGGTAAAGACCTATTTTGACCCACAAAATATTTTCAATCCAGGAAAAATTGTGGATGCCTATCCCATGGACGAGTCCCTGAGGTATGAAATTGACCGCGAAGAACCGGAAATAAAAACCTTGATGGATTTTTCCGATAGTGAAGGCATTCTAAAAGCGGCCGAAAAATGTAATGGTAGTGGGGATTGTAGAAAGACACATTTGGTATCCGGAGCCATGTGCCCCAGTTATCATGCCACCAAAAATGAAAAGGATACTACAAGAGGCCGTGCCAATACCCTGCGCGAATTTTTGACTTCTTCGGAAAAGACGAATAAGTTTAACAATAAGGAGCTAAAAGAAGTTTTTGATCTTTGTTTAAGCTGTAAGGCCTGCTCCAGTGAATGCCCCAGTAATGTTGATGTGGCCACACTTAAAGCTGAATTTCTTTATCAATATCAGGAAGAGAACGGGTATCCCTTAAGGGCGAAGCTTTTTGCCTATAATACCAAGCTTAATAAATTGGGAAGTAGTATGGCAGGTATTACCAATGCCATGTACGATTCCAAAATATTTGGCGGATTGCTTAAGAAGTCGGTCGGAGTAGCAGAGCAACGTAGTCTGCCAAAAGTCTATAAGTTCGATTTTGATAAGGAGCTTCAAAAAGCTAAGGTTCAGGCAAATACGACCAGGTCCAAAGTTGTGCTTTACATAGATGAATTTACCAACTATTTGGATGTTGATCTGGGTAGGGATGCTATTGAAGTGCTGACGCGATTGGGGTATGAGGTGGAACTTTTTTATGCAGAGAGTGGAAGGACCTATATTTCCAAAGGATTTTTAAAGCAGGCCAAAAAATTGGCGATTGGGAATGTGGATAAACTTTCGCAGCTAGCCGAAAAGGGACTTCCAATAATTGGATTGGAACCTTCCGCCATACTTACGTTTAGGGATGAATATAAGCGATTTGGTTTAGACAAAAAGAAGATGGATGCCGTTGCTGCCAATTCTTTTTTAATAGAAGAATTTTTGGCCAAAGAAATTCAGATAGGTGTTTTAACATCCGATCTATTTACCCAGGAAGCCAAGACTGTAAAGATCCACACACATTGTCATCAAAAGTCAATTTCCAATCAAAAGGTAACCTTCGACATATTGAATCTTCCAAAAAATTATACTGTTTCTATAATAAGTTCCGGATGTTGTGGTATGGCAGGATCCTTTGGCTATGAAAAGGAGCATTATGAGGTAAGTATGCAGGTAGGGGAGCTAAAGTTGTTTCCGGCAGTGAGAAAGGCCAGTGAGGACGTGATCATAGCAGCCAATGGCACCAGTTGTAGGCATCAGATATATGATGGTACGCAAAGGAAGGCCTTGCATCCTATTTCAATACTAAAGGAGGCGCTTATAGCCTAATTGGTTTTATTAGTGAAACTCAATTTTGAGAAGTCAGTAAGACGCACTGAAAATTGCAAGTTGAACTAATCCCGCCCTTTTCGGCGGGATCTAGGTTCAATACCTCGACCCTTGGGTCGATTCCTATTATCGGGTTCAGGGCCTGCCTTTGTCGGTAGACAGGCTTGCCCTGAGGTTTGATACCTTTTATTAGCTAGGCTCTTAGACTATAAATGTCAATTTTTTAAAATAAATCACATATTTTCAGCCCTGTTCAATACTTTTAATAGTTGTTGGACGGGGCTTTTTACAATTGTTTTGATAGCTTTAATGTGTTTTTATTAGCTAAACCAAATCAATGCATCGGTATTAGATTTTTGCTTTTTTGGTTGTTTTTTGGGGAGGCTTAACAGTAATGGATGTGGCGGCCAGCAATTCATGGATGTCCATACCCTTGAGTTCTTCATCTGCAAAGAAAGGAGAAAGTTTATCTGCACTATATCTATATATTTTCCAACGTTTAAAGGTGTATTCCAGGGCTGTAAGATTTTCTACCCAATCCCCGGAATTTAAATAGGTGCATTTGCCTTGTTCACTTTCAAAAATTTCTTTTTTAGGTTGATGGATGTGACCGCAGATCACATAATCATAGTTCTTGTCGATGGCCAATTCCTTTGCGGTATGTTCAAAATTTTGGATAAATCCAACAGCACCTTTTACGCTGTTCTTAATTCTTTTTGAAAGGGAATATTTCTCGCGCCCCAATTTGCCCAAGATCCAATTAATGTTTCTGTTAATCACGATTAATAGACTGTAGCCATGTCTTCCCAGTTTGGCTACCCATTTTGCATTTTGCATGGATATATCAAAAACATCACCGTGAAAGAACCATGCCCTTTTACCATTTAATTCCAGCGTCAACTGATCTACAAAATGGATATTACCTAATGATGTGCCACAGAATCTACGAAGCCTTTCATCGTGGTTCCCAACAATGTAGTACACTTCGGTACCATTAGTGGCCATTCCCATAATTTTTCTCAGCACTTTTAGGTGTGTGGCAGGGAAATATTTCTTGCTAAATTGCCAGATATCAACAATATCGCCGTTTAATATAAGTGTTTTAGGATTTATACTGTTCAAATAGGCCAGTAGTTCATCAGCATGGCAACCGAAAGTTCCTAAATGCACGTCTGAAATAACTACCAATTCTATTTGTCGTTTTTTCACGGAGGTGGAATTTTCTCAAATTAAACCTTTGGATTTAAATTTAAGGTGAAGGCAAAATCAAATTAGGATAAGGAAATAGTTAAGTTTACATTAAGTTGATCCAATTCTGTTTTAATTTGCAATATGCAAGGTTTCTATTTTCGTATCTCTGTTTTAAGATTTACCTTTGGATCTTTGAGTTGAAATGCCCTCTAAAACCATTTCATAACTACAAATTTTAACTACAAACATGGCAGGAAATACTTTTGGAACCCTTTTTAAACTATCTACGTTTGGAGAATCTCACGGTGTGGCCATCGGCGGCGTACTGGATGGTTGTCCAGCAGGAATTGAATTGAACCTAGAGGCCATTCAGGAAGATCTGGACAGACGTAAACCCGGTCAATCGGCCATCGTAACCCAACGAAAGGAACCCGATACCGTGGAGTTTTACTCCGGAATTTTTGAAGGGAAGACCACAGGTACACCTATAGGGTTTGCCATACACAATACCAATCAAAAATCACATGATTATTCGCATATAAAGGACTCTTATAGACCTTCACATGCCGATTATGTATACGATCAAAAATATGGTTTCAGGGATTATCGCGGAGGAGGAAGAAGTTCGGCCAGGGAAACTGCCAGTAGGGTAGTTGCAGGAGCCATCGCCAAACAATTCCTGGGCGACATGAAAATAAATGCCTACGTTTCCCAAGTGGGCGAGCTTTCCTTGAACAAAAGTTATCAGGAACTCGATTTTTCACTTATCGAATCCAATCCCGTACGATGTCCGGATACCACCACCGCGGCAAAAATGGAGGAGTATATTAAAAAAATAAAAAAGGAAGGTGACACAGTTGGAGGGGTAATTACCTGCGTTATCCAAAATATTCCTGTAGGCTTGGGAGAACCAGTTTTTGATAAACTACATGCAGAACTGGGGAAGGCCATGCTATCTATTAACGCCGTTAAAGGTTTTGAGTACGGTAGTGGATTTGAAGGGGTAAAAATGAAGGGGAGTGCACATAACGATCAGTTCAATACCGATGGTAGTACCAAGACCAATCACAGTGGAGGTATTCAGGGAGGTATAAGTAACGGAATGGATATTTACTTCAATATTGCCTTTAAGCCCGTTGCTACTGTTATTCAGGCCTATGATACCATAGACAAGGAAGGAAACAAAGTAAGCACCCAGGGCAAGGGTAGGCATGACCCATGTGTAGTGCCCAGAGCAGTGCCAATTGTTGAGGCTATGGCGGCCTTGGTAATGGCAGATTATACTTTGCTGAACAGGACTATTAAATTATAGCCTTATATTTTTTGGTGCTTTGCACCACAAAATACTATCTTTCCAATCTAAATCATTGTTTTTATGAGGAAGTTGGAATTGCATTGGCAAATTATTTTGGGAATGCTGGGCGGAGTCCTTTTTGCTTTGGCCATGTTTCAGTTTGATTGGGGCCCCAAAATTGTCTCCGATTGGATTAAACCCTTTGGGAATATTTTTATTAATTCTTTAAAGCTCATTGCGGTTCCGTTGATATTGGCTTCCTTGATCAAAGGAGTTTCCGATTTAAAGGATATTTCCAAACTTTCAAAAATGGGGGGGAGGACCATCGGAATTTACATTATAACTACTGTTATTGCCGTTTCCATCGGACTCACCATAGTGAATATAATAAAACCCGGATCCTCTATTTCTGAAGAGACCAGGAACGAATTGGTGGAAAACTATAAAGGAGATGCCGATTCCAAAATATCCCAGGCCAACGAACAGAAGGAGTCTGGACCATTAAGGGCCTTGGAAGATTTGGTGCCCAGCAATATTTTTGCGGCAGCTGGTGACAATGGCAATATGTTACAGGTCATCTTTTTTGCTATTTTCTTTGGCGTGGGACTGATTTTGATACCGGCAGAGCAGGCCGATCCGGTAAAGAAATTTTTCGATGGCTTCAATGAGGTAATTCTTAAGTTGATAGATTTGATTATGTTGGCCGCTCCCTATGGTGTTTTTGCCTTGTTGGCGGCTCTGGTGGTGGAATCTCCCAGTTTGGATCTATTTAAGGCACTTGGATGGTATTCGATCAGTGTTCTATTGGGATTGATCTTGATGATAGGTGTTTATATTTCCTTTGTATGGATATTTACCAAACGCAAGCCCTCATTTTTTGTAAACGGAATTTCTCCTGCACAATTACTGGCGTTTTCTACCAGCTCAAGTGCTGCCACACTACCTGTGACCATGGAAAGGGTAGAGGAGCATTTAGGGGTAGAGGAAGAGGTTGCCAGTTTTGTATTGCCCATTGGGGCCACTATAAATATGGACGGTACCAGTCTTTATCAGGCTGTTGCAGCGGTATTTATTGCACAAGCTTTTGGTATGGATCTTAGTTTTGGAGCCCAATTGGGAATCATAGTTACTGCCACCTTGGCTTCCATAGGCAGTGCCGCCGTACCGGGAGCAGGGATGGTGATGCTTGTCATTGTTTTGGCCCAAGCTGGGATTCCGGAAGCCGGACTGGCATTGATCTTTGCTGTAGACAGGCCTTTGGATATGTGTAGAACTGTAGTTAATGTCACCGGAGATGCCGCGGTATCCATGATGGTGGCAAAGTCTGTAGATAAATTAGGGGAACCCAAGGTCAAGGAATGGAGCGATCATTACAAGCCGTCAAAATAACGAAAACTTCATTATTGCAGAATCCAATGCAAGTTCAGATGGCGAAAATTATTTTTGTTGCTTTGTAAATCCAATTGATTGTTCACATAATTTAGCGCAATCTTAATTGGACTTATGAAAAAACTTGCCTTGCACTGGCGAATCCTAATTGGTATGCTTTTGGGATTGCTTTTTGGGGTATTAATGCTATATACATCGGGAGGTAAGCTGTTCATTCAAAATTGGATCAATCCGTTTGGCATTATCTTTATCAACCTACTGAAACTTATCGCCATTCCCTTAATTTTGGCTTCGATAATCAAAGGGATTTCAGATTTAAAGGATATTGCCCAATTTAAAACTATTGGTTTCCGTTCCGTAACCTTATTTATCACTACCACTATAGTGGCAATTATTATAGGTTTGGTGCTGGTCAATATTTTTTCCCCTGGCAAAGGTATCTCCGAGGAAACCGTTGCAAGGATTACCAATGAATATGTAGGTCGGCAAGGTGTACAGGCTAAACTGGCAGAAGCTTCCTTGCAAAAGGAATCCGGCCCATTACAGTTTTTATTGGATATGGTACCGGAAAATGCCTTTAGTGCAATGAGCGATAATAAACTAATGCTCCAGGTAATATTTTTTTCTGTATTTCTAGGGGTATCCATGTTGCTAATTGGGGAAGCCAAGGCACAACCTTTAAAGACTCTTTTTGATTCCCTGAACGATGCGGTATTGAAAATGGTCGATTTAATTATGTTAACAGCACCCTTGGCCGTATTTGCCCTATTGGCCAATGTAGTGGTCAGCTCCGGAGATCCAGATTTATTACTGGCATTGGTTAAATATGCAGGAGTTGTTATTTTAGGGCTTTTTCTAATGATTGTTTTTTACTGTACCGTATTGACATTGGTAGCCAGAAAAAATCCCATTTGGTTTTTAAAGGCCATTAGTCCGGCACAACTTTTGGCATTTTCGACCAGCTCCAGTGCGGCAACACTTCCCTTGACCATGGAAAGGGTAGAGAATGAGTTGGGTGTGGACAAGGAGGTTGCCAGTTTTGTACTCCCAGTTGGAGCTACTGTCAATATGGACGGAACCAGTCTTTATCAGGGCGTAGCGGCAGTTTTTATTTCCCAGGCCTTGGGGCATCATTTGGAGATTACAGACCAATTAATGATAATATTAACAGCTCTTTTGGCTTCCATAGGTTCTGCCGCAGTACCGGGAGCTGGAATGGTAATGTTGGTAATTGTTTTGGAATCCATAGGGTTTCCCAGTGATAAGCTGGCAGTAGGCCTTGCCTTGATCTTTGCGGTAGACCGACCTTTGGATATGGCCAGAACAGTAATAAACGTAACGGGTGACGCCATGGTGTCTGTGGTAGTTGCAAAATCCGTAGGGAAATTGAATGATATCCCTAAATAATTAGAACCTCAAGGAGGTGCAATAAATAATAGTTGTGATGTTAAAGCAAGAAATGAGCAGGGAAATTATACAGGAGTATCCCAATGTATTTGCCATAGATGGCAACCTTGACAGGTTGGTGAAAAAAATTGAATTGCTCACCTATTTAAACCCCTTAAATATTGAAAAGGAAAAACATCGGTTTTTTTCATCCAAGTATGTGGATGAACCCATATTTAAGTATAAAAAATTACAGTTCGACCCATATAAACTAAACCGTTTGTTCTTCTCCCAGCGCTTGGAGCGCATAAAGGACGAACAAATACGTAAATTTTATCAGGAGGTAGTGTATTACTATGCCAATATGATACAGTGTATCGAGACTATTGGCCAGAATAAAAAATTCTATTACAATTCCCTTAGGGTTTACGGTACTCCTACGGAGAAAGATGTTCAAAATGCCAGGTTTATTCTACACTTGGCTGATGAGCCGGATACCGAGGACATGGAAAAAATATATACCCCGGAGGATGCCAAGGTTTATTTTGAAGAGTTTGTACAGCAATATAATTTTCCTTTGAACATTTCCTTTTCCAATAGTATTGCCGCAGATGCTATGGTGAGCAATAATACCCAATCTCTCCTAATTAAGAAAAATACTATTTTTAGCAGAAACCAACTGCTTACTTTGGCCAATCATGAGATTGGAGTGCATTTGGTAACTACCTACAATGGCATGATGCAGCCATTAAAAGTCTTTTCCAATGGTTTTCCAAAAAACGTGGAAACCCAAGAGGGTTTGGCGGTGTTTAGTGAATATATGAGTGGGGCGCTAAGCTTGAAAAGATTAAAGGAATTGGCTTACAGGGTCTTGGCTTCCGATAGTTTGATTAAAGGATATAGTTTTTCGGATACCTTCGACATGCTGCACGGGCAATACAAATTGGATAGGAACAAAGCCTTTACCATAGCCATGCGGGTCCACAGAGGAGGGGGATTTACAAAGGACCGCCTGTATCTAAGCGGATTGAAAAAGATTTATAAAAGACATAAAAACGGCTTGTCTATGGATGCTCTGCTAACAGGCAAGGTTACTATGGAATCTGAGGCCACAATAAACCGATTTAAAGACTTGGGCTTGGCAAATGATTTAACACATAACAATGTGGCCTTTGAGCGCAATTGCAATAAGAACTCTTCCTTGGATTTTATATTGGATAATTTGAAATAAGTGATAGGAAAGTTATGTTTCCTTTGGTTGGGCATAAGCAGGCAGGCCAGCGTTAGTAAATATGTAGATTGGTCTAAGAAGGTTGTAAATTAAAGTTAAATTATTTTAAAGAGCCCTTGGAATAATAACTTAGATTTTGATATCTTTGTACCACCATTAAAAAAACATAGCAATCATGTTCGATTTTGACCAATATTTAGGGTTTTTAGCATTTTTGACCATCTTGACCATCGGGTTTTGGTTGATGATTTTTTTGTTGACTTTTGTAATTCCTTACTGGATAGGAGGTTCTATCTTGGAGATATTGAAAGAAAAGCGCGAAGCTAAAAAAGCGAAACGTAACCAATAGGGTTAAGACGACTATATATAATAAGTAAAAGAGGCTGTCTAAAAAGGCAGTCTCTTTTTTTTTGTTTAGGATTTTAAAAAAAATATTGATTTTCTTATCTTAATGGTATGAAAAGCAATGTCGTTTGGAAGACCAATAGTCAGGCGCAATTGAGTCTTCTCCCACCCAGTTATGATGATCTTGTTCCCGAGAATCACCCAGTACGTATCGTCAACAGCATTTTGGACCGGATAGATATCCGCTCCATTGAAAACACCTATAAAGGGGGCGGTACCTCGAGCTACCATCCCCGGGACCTGCTCAAAATTTTGATCTACGCCTACCTTCGCAACCTCTATTCCTCCCGTAAGATCGAACAGGCTTTGGGCGAGAATGTCCACTTTATGTGGCTCAGCGGCTGTATCCGGCCCGACCATAACACCATCAGCAATTTTCGCTCGGGCAAACTCAAGGGGAAGTTCAAAAAGATCTTTAACCAAGTTGTGATACTGCTGGCAGAACAGGGCTATTTGAGCTTAAAGGAAATCTATGTCGATGGCACCAAGATCGAGGCCAATGCCAACCGTTATACTTTTGTGTGGGGAAAAAGTGTCAAGACCTCACGTTCCCGTATCGAGAAACAACTAAAAGAGCTATGGAGGTATGTGGAGACGGTCTATGCCGAAGAGGAACAAAGGCCCAACGGACCGGACAACTTTGAAGCAATAGATCCTGACCAGGTATCACGGACAATCGACAAGATCGACCAGGCACTTAAAGGAAAGGACATCGATAAAAAGGTAAAACAAAAGCTCGGTTACGCCAAGAAGAACTGGCCAAAGAATATCGCCAAGTACAACAGGTACGAGCAACAGATGGGCGGACGCAGCTCTATGAGCAAGACGGATCCCGACGCCACCTTTATGAGGATGAAAGAGGACCATATGCTCAATGGACAGCTCAAGCCCGGCTACAATCTACAGGCGGCCACCAACAATCAGTTCATAGCAAACTACACCCTTGCACAGACCACCGCGGACACCACCACACTTATCGACCATACCGAAGACTTTATAAAAGGTTACGGAAAACCGCCCAGGGCACTAACGGCCGATGCAGGCTATGGAAGCGAAGAAAACTACACCTATCTCCATGAGAACGATATTGATGCATTTGTAAAGTATAACTACTTCCATAAAGAACAGTTGGATGAAAAACGTGGAAAGCAGAAAAGGCCATTTGCAGCGGACAATCTCTTTTACAACAATGAAACGGACACCTATTATTGCCCGATGGGACAGCCCATGGAAAACATAGGGAGCTATTTAAAAAAGACCGCTACCGGATATGAACAAAAAATAAATAGGTACCAGGCCAAGAACTGTGCAGGCTGTCAGCTCAGAAGCCTGTGCCATAGATCAAAGGGCAACCGCATAGTAGAGAGAAACCACAAGCTGGCCAGACTCAAGGCAAAGGCAAAACGAAAATTATTGGATCCAGAAGGAATCGCCCACAGAAAACAAAGATGCTGGGATGTGGAGGCGGTTTTTGGCAACATAAAGCAAAATATGAACTTTAAAAGGTTCATGCTAAGAGGTCTTGATAAGGTGGAAACGGAAATAGGGCTCATTGCAATGGCACATAACCTTAAAAAAGTGAGTTTGGCGATGTAAAGGTCGCTTTGCTAAACTTTTAATCAGCCAATTATTGCCTGTTTAAACGAACAACATCAGAATAAAACCTAAAAGACCAAAAATTAAAAGGTCGCCTAAATAGTTTTTAGACGACCTCTTTTATGTTTATGCTTAAATCTCTTATCCTTCAAAGTCCATATCTTCCCCACCGCCACTTCTACCTTGCCTATTTCTATCATTCTTGTTTTGAGGTTGGTTGAACCTGTATTGAAAGGACAGGGTAATTTGCCTTTGCCTCCATTGAAATTCGCTATAGGTAGCAACATTTTCCGTTCTGGTATCCGTTATACGTTTTCTGCTATTGAAGATGTCCCCTACGTTCAACGTTAGGGATCCTTTGTCCTTTAAAATATCCTTGCTCAAGCCAAGATCCGAACTCAACATGCCCTTATTGGTATTTTGTGCATCTTCGGAAGGGCCCATATAAAAGAAGTTGGTCTGAAAATCGATTTTTCCCGGCAAGGGTATTTTTGCACTAAAGCGTGTAAACCAGGAGAAGTTGTTGGCATCAAAATTTTGGACTATTTCTTCATCCTGACTGTTAATATAGGTGAAATCCCCTTTCAAGTCCCTTTGGAAAGCATTAAGGTTCCAAGTCAATCTCCAGTTTCTTTTAGGGGTATAGGTAGTAGTGAACTCCATGCCCATACGTTCCTCGGTGGCTAAGTTTATAGGGCTTCTTACTTGTACCGGCACTACAATGGGATTTTGTGGGTCGTCCGGATTTTCAATGGTTACAAAGTCGCCCGTTTCCCTGGAAACAAATTGGAATACTCCTGTAGACCTATTAAAGTATCCGGAGGTGGTAAAGGTAAACTTATCCCATCTTTTCAAATATCCCAAATCATATGAATCGGTAAACGTAGGATCCAAATCCGGGTTTCCTTGAAAAAGATTGGTGTTGCTGGATCTTGAAGGGAATGGATTGATAAATCTGGACCAAGGCCTTCTTAGTCGTTTGCTGTAGCTCAAGGTGACTTGTTCTTTTTCGGAGAATTCATACCCCAGGAATATGGACGGGAACCAATTTACGTAATCTTTATTGGTAAGTTCGTTTGTATTGACCAGTTCTATTCCTATATCGGAAGCCTCCATTCTCAATCCTCCCAGAATACTGAATTTGTTAAATTTGGTGCCCAATTGGGTGTAGGCTGCATTTACGTATTCCTTGTAATTTAATTCATTGCTAAAGTTGGGGTCGCTTGTAAAGTCACCATTTTGTTGCTGTATTCCAAAATCAAAATCTGTATTGTTATTGTTGAAGGTGCCGCGATAGCCCAATTCAAATTGGGATTGGTCATCCTTCCCAAAGGGGAGTACATAATCCATTTGTACCAATTGTGATACCTGTGTTTGATTATCTATGGTCCTTTCCGTATCCAAAGCAATATTATCGCCCAGGATAACCTCTTCTATTATAGAATTTTCATCATCCACTCCTTTGGAGTATTGATAATCGAAGGTAAGGGTGTGTCCTTCCTTTTCAAATTTCTTTTGGTAATTTAAAGAGTATTGAACTTCCTCCTCAAACTCGTCCTCAACGGTAAATCGGTTTCTTTGGATGGTAGGGGTCCTATTGGCATCAAAATTGGAAAAATCCACATTAACCGTGTTGTCCCCGTTGGATTTGCTAAATACTAAAGAATTGGTAATGCTGCTGGTCTCACTAAAAAACAATTCAAAACCAACATTGGTATTAAAGCTTTTGTCCTTTCTTTGGTAATCCCTTATTTCATTCTGATAACTCAAGGTATTGCCATTACTGTCAAAGTTCTCTTGATCGAACAACGCATTCCCTGGGCCGCTGCGGTAGCGGTAGGTGGTATTTGTAAAAATATTGAAGTTATCGCGCCTTAGATTTAGACTCAAGGAACCTCCATAGGTCTCAGGATGACCTGTATAAACATTGACCGAGCCATTTACCCCTGCGGTCTTGCTCTGCTTTAAAATGATATTCAAAATACCTGCCGTTCCTTCGGCATCATACCTGGCCGAAGGGTTGGTGATCACCTCTACTTTTTCTATGGCGTCCGCAGGCAACTGTTGCAGGGCCTCGGGACTCAAGCCGGACAAGGCCGATGGTTTGCCATTGATAAGGATCCTGACACTTTCGTTTCCCCTAAGACTAATATTGCCTTCCACATCCACGGAAACCGAAGGTACGTTGCTCAGCACATCGGTTACCGAACCACCTTTTACGGTTAGATCCGAACCAACGTTATATACTTTTTTATCCAGCCGTAATTCTACAGTGGTACGCTCGCCAACAACCTCTACTTCGGCCAATTGGGCAACATCCAGGGAAAGACGGATTACGCCGAGGTCTTTGGAAGATCTTAGATTTTGATTTTCTAATTTATAGGATTTATAGGAGATATATTCTACACTAACGTTATAGTTTCCGGGAGCAGTCTCCACTTCGAATTTCCCGTTGGCATCCGTAATCCCGCCAGTAACTTTATCAGGATTTCGAACACTTTGAAGTACCAAAGTGGCATATTCCAAGGGTTGATCCGTTTCTTGGTCCAAAACGGTCCCAGTTATTTTTATTGGTTCTTGCGGGCCTTGGGCTCCTTGGGCGTAACCCACTAAAGTGATAAGAAATAATGTAACTGGGAGTAGTTTGTTCATGTGTTATGTTTTGGATTTATTTTTTTTCTTCTTCTTTTTTTCCTTGACCTTTTTGAAACCGTTTTTCTGTAGTTCTACAAAGGCCTCATATTTATCCGCAGGTAGTCCCGCCATAAGTTCTTCGTCTTGCTTTTGGGTTATTTTCTCATAACTTTCCCTCATTTTGTCTGCAGGTAGATCCAGTATCTGTAATTCAATTCTTTCCTGCAGGTACTTCTTTAAAGTGGTACTTAAAACAGCTTCTTCAAACGGATTTAAACCTAATTTCTCCGTAATTCCCGGCATTTCCTGATCCACAATTTGATCGGCTGTTAATTTTTCCGGCTCCTTGGGAGTTTCCTGTACTTGTGGAATACTGTTTCTTTGCCTGCCATACCCTCCGTATCCTCCGTATCCATACCCATACCCATTTCCGTAGCCATATTGGGCACTTAAAAAGGGAAAGGATAATACGATAAATACAACACTAAAAAATAATCTTTTGTCAGTTTTCATAACTTCACTGGTTAATGGGATTCCAAAATTAATAGATGGTTTAACCCTTAATGGTTAAATGTTTGTTAAATTGAGTATTTCAAGAACTGTGCCGTTCCATGGCTCCAAGTGGACTGATTTACTGCGAAGTATTTAATATAATGATAAATGCTTCCCTTACCAAGCATTTTAACATGGATACTAATTAAAAAGGTCCTTAATTTTTTCTGGAGGTCGTCCAACCACCCCTTTGTTGTCCTTGATGACGATAGGGCGTTCTATGAGTTTGGGAAACTCTACCATGGCGGCTATTACTTCATCGTCCGTCATAGATTTTCCCTTGAATTTTTCTTTCCAAACGGCTTCATTGGTTCGCACCAACTCCATAGGTGAAATGCCCAAAATTTTTATAATGGCTGTAAGTTCTTTTTTGCTAGGTACGTTTTCAAGATATTTAATAATCTCATATTCGCTACCGGAATTCTCTAGAATGGCCAATCCTTCCCTGGACTTTCCGCATCTGGGGTTGTGATATATTTTAATCATGATTATTTAGTTTTAAGTGTTGGACTACAAGTTTCCAGTCTCCTTTTTGCTCTAGATAAACATCCTAAGTCCGAACACCGCAAACTATTTGGCCCCATTTAACTGTTAGTAATGCGATCATCGATCAACTTTCTTCCTTTTGCCCCATCATCATAAGATAGGCCTTTAAGAACTGATCTATATTGCCGTCCATTACCGCTTCTACGTTGCCCGTTTCCTCACCTGTACGCACATCTTTCACCAATTTGTATGGGTGCATTACGTAATTCCTTATCTGTGAGCCCCATTCAATTTTCATTTTGGAAGACTCAATTTCCTGTCTGGCTTCCATTTTTTTCCGTAATTCTATTTCGTACAATTGGGATTTGAGCATTTTTAGTGCAGTGGCCCTATTGTCGTGCTGTGATCTTGAATCTGAGCAAGAAATCTGAATCCCAGAAGGTTTGTGGGTAAGTTGTACCTTGGTCTCTACCTTGTTCACATTCTGTCCCCCGGCTCCACTGGATCTGGCGGTGGTAATCTCCACATCTGCCGGATTTATATCAATTTCGATGCTGTCGTCCACCAAAGGGTATACGTATACCGAAGCGAAAGAGGTATGGCGTTTGGCATTACTGTCGAAAGGGGAAATACGGACCAGCCTGTGCACTCCGTTCTCTCCTTTAAGCCATCCGAAGCTATAGTCCCCCTCGATTTCCAGAGTAACAGTTTTTATTCCCGCAACATCACCCTCCTGGTAATTGAGTTCTTTTACATTATAACCATTCTTTTCACTCCACATCATGTACATCCTCATAAGCATGGATGCCCAATCACAGCTTTCGGTACCTCCGGCACCGGCCGTAATTTGGAGTATGGCTGTAAGTTCATCCCCTTCTGCCGAAAGCATGTTCTTGAATTCCAATTTCTCCAAGGCCTCAATGGTCTTATCGTAATGGGCTTCAACATCGGCTTCGGACATTTCACCTTCTTTCTGAAATTCCAAGAAAATCTCTAGATCCGTCACTAAGCTTTTGGCAGCGTCAAAGTCATCTACCCATTGTTTCTTGGACTGGATCAGTTTCATCTGCTCTTGTGCCTCTTGGGGATGGTTCCAAAAATCTGGTGCCAAGGTCTTTTCTTCCTCGTTTTCTATTTCTACAAGCTTGGCATCTATGTCAAAGATACCTCCTTAACGCACCAAGGCGATCAATGAGACTCTTATAATGGTCCGTGGTTATCATATCCTAATAATTTTCAGCCAAAAATAGGATTCTTTTTTTTGATTTTGGACCAAATGGGAAATGTTATTTATTGTTGCGCCTGTACCTCAACGGAATGGGAGGTTTTGTTAGCTCCATGGGAGTAAACTACCCCTTTTAATGGGGAGCAATCATTAAAGTCCTTACCGTGGGCTACTTTAATGTGGTTGTCATCTACCAATAAATTATTGGTAGGGTCAAAGCCTACCCAGCCAACCTGAGGCACGTAGGTCTCGGCCCAAGCGTGCATCTGCGAGTCTCCAAAGTACCCATTTCCCTGATGCAAATATCCGGAAACATAGCGGGCGGGAATCTTATTGGCCCGGGCCAAGGCACAGAATAAATGTGCAAAATCCTGACATACACCTTCCGGGTTTTCAAGTATTTCCTCCAAGAGTGTATTCACGTGGGTCACTCCGGTGTTGAATTTTATAAACTGATAGACCCAGGTATTTAATTTTTGAAGATTATCAAATATACTTAGGGCAGGATCAAAAATAAATAGATTTTTTGAAGCTTGCGGCAAGGTTGTAAATCTCGTCTGGCCTAAAAAAGGCTCAAAATCTACCTTGAAATCCAAACTTTGAACAAGCTCATAATTGCTTGCGATATTAAAAACTGGCACTTGTCCAAAAGGATTGAAGCTTTTTTTCTTTAGTTTAAAAGTGGCCCTAAAATTTAATTTTTGGAATTTTTCCAGGGTATTGATCCGTACGGTCCGAAAACCATAACCATTTTCCGAAAACTCATTTTTGGCACCCAATGAATTATTAACATCAACACGCATCAATTCTTGTGTGTCGTTATTTTCGGGTACAATTAGAAACTGCCAAGAGGCATTTTCTACCGGATTTTCGTACTCATTTTCGGCATTATAGGTAATTGAATATTCAAAAGACATTTCAAGTGGTTCTTAATGCAAATGTAGGTCAATGGTTTAAAATCAATAGTTAAAAAACTCATTTTCCATTTTAAGGCTGATCTGCACCAGATTATCGAGAATTTTTTCAATAAATGCTTGAATGTCCTCTTCAATTTCCTCGGCATATTTAAATTCATACTCCCCTTTAACTTTGCTTATTAAAAAGGCAGTGGAATTTTTGTTGGGAGTTTTGGATTCATCCAATACCCTAATATGTTTATGGACCTGGTTGATACTGTTGATGACCGATCTTGGACAATCTGGGTTTAATATTAAAAATTCCAAGGTAGAGATACTCGTAGGGGTCTTTTTGTAATACCTACGCATCATATCATAAGATTCCACACATTTGAGCAAGGTGATCCATTCAAAGCTATGGCCTATTTTGTCGCCATAACTGCCTTTAGCCCTTACGGCATCATTGTATTTGGCGTTGATGATCCGAATTACCTGTGTAGCCCTTTCCAAATTTATGCCAAGCATGATAATGGCGTATACTTCATCGTGCAAAAGTGTGCCCCGGATCTTGCCTCTTAAAATGGCGGTCATTTCAGTGACATTTACGGTAAAATCGTATAAACCCTTTTTGGTAAAATCCTCAACTGAATAATTGATTACAAAATGATAGAATTTATTGATGGCTTCGTATAGTTCGGTAGATATAAGGTCCCTGGCACTATTGGCATTCTCTCGCGCGCTTTTTACATTGTTGATCACAGAATAGTGTAGGTCTGGGTTTAGGCCAATATTGTAAAGAATATCCTCTTCCTTAAGTATTACGGAATCGTCCGCTATAGGTTCCCCTACAAAGAACATCATGGAACGCAGAACAAATTGTCTGGATTGGGAAAGTTCATTAGGCGCATCTAGAGACGAGAAATAATTTACGTTCAGGTATCTGGCAACATGCTCGGCGCGTTCAATATAACGCCCCATCCAAAAAAGGTTATTGGCAACTCTTGCTAACATAGGTTTGTTTTATTTTTTTAATACCCAGGTGTCTTTGGAACCCCCTCCTTGTGAGGAATTTACTATGAGGTTTCCTCTTTTTAACGCTACCCTTGAGAGTCCTCCCTTAAGTACAAATTCCTTTTCATGACCCAAAAGTGTAAAGGTCCTTAGGTCTACGTGTCGTTGTTCAAAGGATTCACTATCGTCTATATAGGTAGGATGCACGGACAAGGACATAATGGGTTGTGCAATATATTTTCTTGGGTTTTGTTTTATCTCTTCCTGGACTACCTTAATTTCATCCTTAGTGAGTCGGTTGCCAATGGAAATACCATAACCACCTGCCTCGTCCACGGGTTTTATAACGAGTTCATGTATATGTTCCAATACATATTTAAGCTCATCGGGCCTGCTACAGTGATAGGTATGGACATTGTTTAGTATAGGGGTTTCGTCCAAATAGTATTTAATGATCTGTGGCATATAGGTATATATGGCCTTATCATCTGCTACACCGGTTCCAGGTGCATTTGCCAAACAAACGTTCCCCTTTCTATAGGCCGCGAACAGGCCGGGTACCCCCAGTGCCGACTCGGGTTTGAACTCTAATGGATCCATGTATAGGTCATCAACGCGGCGATAAATTACATCAACTTTTATTGGGCCGCGGATAGTCTTCAT
Source organism: Arenibacter algicola (assembly GCF_000733925.1). NCBI lineage: Bacteria > Pseudomonadati > Bacteroidota > Flavobacteriia > Flavobacteriales > Flavobacteriaceae > Arenibacter > Arenibacter algicola. Next base: position 861,829 of record NZ_JPOO01000003.1, on the reverse strand, counting down.
ATATACAAAGTCGTTCTCAACGAACAGATCCCGGCCTTCCACCAATTCTACACCCATGGCTTTGGCAAGATAGGAATGCTCATAAAAGGCAGAGTTGTACATCCCAGGGGTAAGGACCACGCAATTGGGGACATCTACTCCTTTCGGTTTTACACTTTCCAGAATCTCCAAGAGGTTTTCGGCGTAATTGGTTACCGAATGGGTTTTGTAGTGGTTAAAAACTCCGAAAAGGGCCCTCTTTAAGGCTGTGCGATTACAAATAACATAGCTTACACCGGAGGGACATCTAATGTTGTCTTCAAGTACATAATAATTGCCGTCTGAGTGTTTGATGATATCTGTGCCTGAAATATGATTGTAAATGCCTCCCGGTGGATCTACTCCTATCATTTGATGTAAATAGTTGGCAGAGGAGCTTATGAGGTCTAACGGGACTATCCCATCCTTGATAATCTTCTTGTCGTGATAAATGTCCCATAGAAACAGGTTCAAGGCCTTACTGCGCTGAATGGCCCCCGTTTCAATGATTTCCCATTCATCTTCGTCTATAATTCTAGGAAAAAGATCAAAAGGAAATATCTTCTCCTGGGTCACTTTATTGTCATAGACCTGAAAAGTTATCCCTTGGTTGAAAAATGAGGCCTTTGCCTTATTGTTCAACTGTACATATTCCTGTATGGAATGATTCCCGTACAAATCCAATAATTTTTGATAAACATTTTTTGCAACTCCATTGGAATCAAAAACTTCATCAAAAAGTTGGGCATTATTGTCGTAAGATGAAAATATAGTTTTTACGTCCGATTTCATACGCCTATTTTCTTTGAAGATAACGTATTTGTGAATCTTTTGAAATAATAAATTGAATTTACCAAGAGAATTATCTATAGTTGAAAAATTTACGGGAAATATTATTGAAAATTATTTATACTGAGGGAAAATATTCCTTCTTGAGAATGTTATTATCCTTTTGTATAAATTTGGCAACTCGGTTAAAAAAACCATTTAATATTTAATATAATTCTTGTTCTAGATGCAGATAAACCTTATTAGCGATACCGTCACAAAACCTACTTCTGGAATGTTGGATGCGATGATGCAGGCTAAAGTTGGCGATGATGTTTTTAAAAATGATCCTACTGTAAACAAGTTGGAGGAAATGATGGCAGAGTTGTTCGGAATGGAAGCGGCCTTATTTTTTCCAAGTGGTACCATGGCAAACCAAACCGCCATTAAATTACATACACAACCAGGGGAACAATTAATTTGTGATAAATACGCACATGTTTATAATTATGAAGGGGGAGGGGTGAGTTTCAATAGTGGCGTTTCCTGTAGGTTGGTGGACGGTCATAGGGGAATGATGACCGCAGCTCAAGTAAAGGAAGTAATAAACCCACCAGATTTTTATCATAGCCCATTAACTTCTTTGGTTTGTATAGAAAATACAACCAATAAGGGAGGCGGGGCCTGTTGGGATCTTGAAGAATTGAAGTCCATAAGAAAGGTTTGTGACGGGCATCATCTGAAATATCATTTGGATGGGGCGCGACTATGGAATGCCCTGATCGCAAAAAATGAATCACCCTTGGATTACGGGGCGTTGTTCCATACCATAAGCGTGTGTTTAAGCAAAGGGCTGGGATGTCCCGTAGGTTCCGTTTTGTTGGGCAACAAAGAGCATATTGCGAAAGCACTAAGGGTAAGAAAGGTGCTCGGAGGTGGGATGCGACAGGTAGGTTACCTTGCGGCCGCCGGAATTTACGCCTTGGAAAACAATAGGGAGAGATTGGAGGAAGACCATAGGAAGGCCAAGGAAATAGGTGTTTTGCTAAACGGATTACCTTTCATTAAAAAGGTAGAACCCACGGAAACCAATATTGTGATTTTCGAAATTGATGAAAGGCATATGTCCCCTGATGATTTTTTGGACAAACTGAACAAAAGGGATGTTCACATCATCGGGATGGGCCAAAATAAATTGCGTATCGTTACCCATTTGGATTATACTGATGAAATGCACGAGGAATTTATGGGTATTCTTGCAAAATTATAGGCCAATGGTATCTGGCAATAAGGAAATGCTTGTTTTAAGATTTTTTATGCCATTTTCCATTCCGGCTTCGGAACTATAAAGCATGGATTTGCCCAAAATTTTACCTTCACTATTCTTAAGAGTAAAAAGAAATTTGCCATTATAGTCGGTCTTGCGTTCAAAAACCGAAGATTGCCCAATCAAGACCTTAAGATTGGCAATAGTCTTGTCAATCTCTTCCCTGGAATTAAAGGGGATACTGTTTAGAAGTGTCTGTCCACTTTCCGACTGCAGACTAAAGGTGTATGATGTGTCCGATTCCTTTTTTATTTTTAGCATAGCCTACGGCAACTTTTTTTAAAGTTACATAAAAAAATGTGAATCCTTAATTTAATCAATCTTATCTCTGCAATTTTCCTTTTCCTTAGAATTGGACCTGTATTTGGGTTGGAAACCTCTAGGGGAGGCCATTTTTTTTGGGGTAGTTGGCACCTAGCTGGGCAAGGAGTGGTATATAACGAAAGCTTATATTTAGGTTAACTATAATAGGATGATTGACAAGGGATGGGACAGTCATTTAAAAAGGCGCCCAAATAGCCTTTAAATTTAGCTTTGGACGCCCCTCCGTGTATATTTTAAAAATTATTTTGCATCTTCAGGTAGCCCGTATGTATCTACCACATAATCCAGGTCCTTATCGCCCCTACCACTTAAATTGACTAAAATGGAGGATCGTGGATTTTGTTGTGCCAATTTTATGGCATATGCCACAGCATGGGCACTTTCCAGTGCAGGGATAATACCTTCCAAGCGACTCAATTCATAAAAGGCATCCACGGTTTCCTGGTCGGAAACAACGTCATAGGTTACTTTTTTAAGGTCTTTTAGCATACTGTGTTCAGGGCCAACTCCTGGATAATCCAGACCACTGGCAACGGAATGCACTGCTCCCGGTTCCCCTTTATCGTCCTTCAGCATATAACATTTAAATCCGTGGATGATTCCTGGGCTGCCCAGGGTCATTGTAGCGGCATGTTCGCCATAATCCATAGAGCGGCCACCCGGTTCTACTCCGTATAAGGTACATTCCGGTTCATCCAAAAAGGAGGAGAATATCCCCATGGCATTACTTCCCCCGCCAACACAGGCTACTACTTTATCAGGTAATTCTCCCGTCATTTCTAAAAACTGTTCTTTGGCCTCTATACCTACTACCCGCTGAAAATCCCGTACCATCATGGGGAAGGGATGTGGTCCAACCACAGAGCCTATGCAATATATGGTACTTATAGGGTCCTTTAAATATGCCTCAAAGGCAGAATCCACGGCTTCTTTCAAAGTTCTTAAGCCATGGGAAACAGGTACTACTTTTGCCCCAAGGATTTTCATCCGAACTACATTGGGATGTTCTTTGGCAATATCGACTTCTCCCATATGTATCTCGCATTCCAATCCAAAATAGGCGGCTGCAGTTGCCAAGGCAACTCCGTGTTGTCCTGCCCCTGTCTCTGCAATTAGCTTCTTTTTACCCAAATGTTTTGCCAAAAGCGCCTCACCCATACAATGGTTGAGTTTATGTGCCCCGGTATGGTTCAGGTCCTCACGTTTAAGATATATTCTCCCTCCGTATTTTTCGGAGAGCCTGTTGCAGTAATAAACGGGCGTTGGCCTGCCTTGATAGTGTTTGCGAATACTTCGGAGCTCAGAAATAAAATTGTGCGATTTGCTTATGGAATAATAAGCGTCCGTAATTTTTTTCATTTCCTCTTCCAAAACCGGCGGGATAAAGGATCCACCGTATTCTTTAAAAAAACCATTTTCGTCCGGATAGGTCTTAAAATAATTGTCCGTCATCATAAGGAGAATATTGAAATTGTTAATAAAGGTTCGTGGCTAATAAAAATGCCCTTACAATTATAATGAATTTTAAGTGAATACCCCTTTTTAGTTACAGGGAATATGGGTTCTTATGGGCAGGAATATGGTATTTGGCAATTGCCAAAAAAAGTAGCTATGCCAGAATAAAATTCTGGCTTTAGATATTGAAAAAGACGGGCTCCTAGGGGTTAAAATTACATTTTACTGTTCCTCTTAAGAAAATCCAAATACTTTTCTACATCTACTTTGGAACCGTAACCAGAGAGTGAGGCCACTTCTTTTTCTTCGGAGTTGACCAAGCTTATCAATGGAAAAACGCCTTTTTTATTCCATTGGGACAATAGGGCCTTGTTCTGTTGCATTTCCTTGGCACTAAGAAGTTCTTTCTTTCTTGGAAGATCCACGTATAATAGCACATAGTCCTTGGCCACTTCCTTAAATTGACTGGTATCGAAAAGGTCCTTTTTTAAGGCTTTACAGGGCGAGCACCAATCACTACCAGTAAAGTACATAAGAATGTTGGAGTTGGTTTTTTTTGCCACTACTTGTGCATTGGCGTAATCGGTCAGCCAATCATTTTCCTTGATGTCGTCACTATTATTTTGTGCATTAACAATAAATGGAAATAGAAGTAGTAAGAAAAAATTCCTCATTATTACAAGTTTTGATTAAAAAGGCTCTGCTAAACTTACTAAAATTTATTTTAAAAACGAATCCATTCCAGGAATGTTGGGCATTCCTTCCTTGGCGACTGCGGCCAATTCGGTCTCATTTATGGTGGTGGCCTTTTCTATAGCCTTGTTAAGGGTGAGGATCAAATAATCTTCCAGTTGTTCCTTGTCCTGTAAAAGACTATCGTCTATAGCAATGGATTTAATTGTTCTATTGGCCGTTATACTTACCTTCAGCAATTGATCAGGAGATTGCTCGTCAAGTATTACAGTATTCATTCTTTCTTTGGTGGCCTTTACTTTTTCTTGGGTTTCCTTTAATTTTCCCAACATGCCCATCATATCTCCAAACATAATTATAGATTTAAAAAATTCTAAAGCCAAAATTACTAAAATGATCGGGATATATTGGAATTTAAGACTACAGTTATTCTTTGGGATACTTTAAGGGGGTGGACAATATTAAAATGGATAAACAACACATTTAAACAGGTCAATTGCATTTAAATATTATTTTTGCGCTTTCTTATTAAACATACCACACTCATGCAGCGGGAATTAAAAACACCAAGTGCTAAAAAGATTGAGAAGCAATTAATAAAGCACAATGATGTAAGGATCGATGATTACTATTGGCTGAACGAAAGGGAAAATCCGGAAGTCATTGCTTTTTTGGAACAGGAAAATGCATACTATGAGGCAATGACGGCCCATACCAAGGAGCTTAAGGATAGCTTGTTCACAGAGATGAAGTCCAGGATAAAGGAAGATGATTCTTCCGTGCCCTATAAGTTTAATGGCTACTGGTATGCTACCAGATATGAGGTAGGAAAGGAGTACCCCATTTTTACAAGACGTTTTGAAAAAGAGGATGGCGAAGAGGAAATAATGTTCAACTGCAACCATATGGCAGAGGGTTTGGATTATTTTAACCTGGGAGGCCTGTCCATTAGCCCCAATAATGAATTGGCGGCCTTTGGGGTGGATACTGTTTCCCGCAGGCAATACACCCTACAAATAAAAAATTTGCACACTCAGGAGATTTATGGGGATAAAATAGAGAACACTACCGGCAGCGCGGTATGGGCCAATGACAATAAGACCCTGTTCTATACCAAGAAAGATCCTGTTACCCTAAGGTCCAATAATATTTACAGGCATATATTGGGAACATCTCCCGAGGAAGATGAACTGGTTTTTCACGAGGATGACGAAACCTTTACCACCTTTGTTTACAAAACCAAATCCAAAGAATTTATAGTTATTGGGTCTTCCAGTACATTGACTACTGAATTTCGAATTCTAAGGGCGGATGACCCTAATGGAAAGTTTCATGTGTTTTCCAAAAGAGTTAGGGGCATGGAGTATTCCCTAACCCATTACGAAGACAATTTTTACATCCTAACCAATATGGAAGGGGCAACCAATTTTAAATTGATGACGACCCCCGAAGATAAAACCGAATCTGAAAATTGGGTAGACTTTATTCCGCACAGGGAAGAAGTTTTACTTGAGGATATTGAAATGTTTAATGAGTACTATGTTTTGTCCGAACGCGAGAATGGTTTGAACAAGTTGAAGATTGTGCGATGGGATACCGGTGAAAGCTATTATTTGCCCTTTGACAATGAGACCTATACCGCCTATGTGGGTACCAATCCGGATTTTGATACCGAAATTCTAAGATATGGATATAATTCCATGACAACACCCAGCTCTATTATAGATTTCAATATGAGGACAAGGGAAAAGGAAATAAAAAAGGAACAAGAGGTCTTGGGAGGGAAATTCCATAAGGAAAATTATATTTCCGAGCGAATTTGGGCACCTGCAAGGGATGGTAAAAAAGTTCCTATTTCCTTGGTCTATCACAAAAACACTAAGTTGGACGGCAGCAGTCCGTTATTGCAATATGCCTATGGGTCTTATGGGCACACTATAGACCCCTATTTTTCCACTGTAAGGTTAAGCCTTTTGGACAGAGGTTTTGTTTATGCCATAGCCCATGTTAGGGGCGGGGAATACCTTGGCCGTAAATGGTATGAGGAAGGAAGATTGCTGAATAAGATGAATACGTTTACCGATTTTATTGATTGCTCCAAATTTCTGATTGAAAAAAAGTTTACTAGTCCCGAACATCTCTATGCATCCGGAGGCTCGGCAGGCGGACTTTTAATGGGGGCCATAGTAAATCTATGCCCGGAAATTTATCACGGGGTAATTGCAGCTGTTCCTTTTGTAGATGTACTTACGACCATGTTGGATGATACCATTCCACTGACTACCGGAGAATATGATGAATGGGGCAATCCAAACGAAAAGGAATACTATGACTACATGAAATCGTATTCGCCATATGACAATGTAACGCGACAATTGCAGCCAAATATGCTGGTTATTACTGGTTTTCACGATTCCCAAGTACAATATTTTGAACCTGCCAAATGGGTTGCTAAACTTAGGGAGTACAAAATGGACAATAATTTATTGTTGTTCAATATTAATATGGATGCAGGTCATGGCGGTGCTTCAGGCCGATTTGAATCCTTAAAGGAGGTGGCTAAAGAATATGCATTTTTGTTAGATTTAGAGCATAAAATTCGATAATCAAAAAAAAAGAGTAATTTTGTCCTATCAGTATTGACATAAATTAAAAGATGTCAATAAGTTCTAAACCTAGAAACTGTTTATGGAACATAAGATAAACGCTTATAACAACCTCCTAGAACTTGTAGGAAACACCCCATTAATCAAACTAAATAAAATAGCTGCCAACTTAGAAGGTAATTTTTACGCTAAGGTGGAAGGTTTTAATCCAGGACATTCTTCGAAAGATCGTATTGCCCTTTATATTATTGAAGAGGCGGAGCGAAGGGGAATTTTAAAGAAGGGGAGTACCATTATAGAAACCACTTCGGGGAATACGGGTTTTAGCATTGCCATGATCAGTATCATTAAAGGTTACGAATGCATCTTGGCGGTAAGTTCAAAATCTTCCAAGGATAAAATAGACATGCTGAGGTCTATGGGGGCAAAAGTATATGTATGCCCTGCACACGTTAGCGCAGATGATCCAAGGTCCTATTATGAAGTAGCCAAAAGATTGCACGAGGAAACCGAGGGATCTATATATATCAATCAATATTTCAATGATTTAAATTCCGAGGCCCATTACAAAAGTACGGGACCGGAAATTTGGAATCAGACCAACGGACATATTACTCATTTAGTAGCCTGTAGTGGCACGGGAGGTACTATTTCCGGTACCGCTAAGTATCTGAAGGAACAAAATCCGAATATACGTGTTATAGGAGTGGATGCATATGGTTCCGTTCTTAAGAAATACCATGAAACCGGTGAATTGGATACCAAGGAAATTTATCCGTACCGTATTGAAGGTTTGGGTAAAAACTTGATACCTACGGCCACCAACTTCAAGGTAATTGACGAATTTATTAAGGTTACCGATGAAGAAAGTGCCCATACCGCTAGGGAGATATCCAGAACAGAAGGCCTTTTTGTGGGATACACAAGTGGCGCGGTAATGCAGGCCGTAAGGCAACTGGAGGAAATGGGCGAGTTTAATGAAGATAGCAATGTAGTGGTTATTTTTCCAGACCATGGTTCCAGATATATGAGTAAAATATACAGTGACCAGTGGATGGCCGACCAGGGATTCTTTGATAGTAAGAATGTTGAAGAACCACAAAAAATAGAATTTGTAAAGTAAGGGTTATGCAAAATTTATGATTTAAAAAGCAACGGTTCATAAGTCGTTGCTTTTTATGTATTAAATAAGTTGCATATGCGTATTAAAAATATATACTTTTGCACTAATAATCAACGTAGTCTAGATGAGAGATTTATTTGACAGAATTATTGAGAATAAAGGTCCTTTAGGAAAATGGGCCTCACAAGCCGAGGGATATTTTGTATTTCCTAAATTGGAAGGTCCTATATCTAACAGGATGAAGTTTCAAGGAAAGGAAGTAATCACTTGGAGTATTAATGATTACTTGGGATTGGCCAATTTACCGGAAGTAAAGAAGGTAGATGGCGAGGCAGCATTGGAATACGGTGCCGCTTTTCCTATGGGAGCAAGAATGATGAGTGGGCATACCGAATTCCACGAGCAATTGGAGCAGGAATTGGCTGCTTTTGTTAAAAAAGAATCTGCTTATTTGTTGAACTTTGGGTACCAAGGGATGGTTTCTGCCATTGACGCTTTGGTTTCCAAGGATGATATTATTGTATACGATGTTGATGCACATGCCTGTATTATAGATGGCGTACGTTTGCATATGGGTAAGCGTTTTACCTTTAAGCACAATGACATTGAAAGTCTTGAGAAAAACTTGGATCGGGCCGTTAAAATGGCAGAACAGACCGGAGGAGGTATTTTGGTAATATCCGAAGGTGTTTTTGGAATGCGCGGGGAACAGGGCAAGCTCAAGGAAATTGTTGCGCTTAAGAAAAAATATAAATTTAGATTGTTCGTAGATGATGCGCATGGTTTTGGAACCTTGGGAGAAACCGGGGCAGGAGCAGGTGAGGAGCAGGGAATTCAGGATGATATAGATGTTTACTTTGCAACTTTTGCCAAATCTATGGCCGGAATCGGAGCTTTTTTAGCTGCGGACAAAGAGATTATAGAATACCTTAAATACAACTTGCGATCTCAAATGTTCGCTAAATCATTACCAATGATTTATGTGAAAGGAGCACTTAAAAGGTTGGATATGCTACGCACCCAACCAGAACTTAAGGCCAAACTTTGGGAGAATGTTAATGCATTGCAGAACGGACTAAAGGAAAGAGGTTTTGATATAGGTACTACCACTAGTTGTGTTACACCGGTATATCTTAACGGTAGTATTCCAGAAGCCATGGCATTGGTAAAGGATTTAAGGGAGAATTTTGGTATTTTCTGCTCCATTGTAGTGTATCCGGTAATTCCTAAGGGCTTGATTCTTTTAAGAATGATTCCAACGGCCACACATACCTTACAGGATGTATCCGAAACCTTGGAGGCCTTCTCTGTAATACGTGAGCGATTACAGAATGGTACGTACAAAAGGCTGTCTGCGGCGGTAGCGGCAGCGATGGGAGAATAGAACTATTTCAACTTACATAAAAAAAGCCAACTTAAATATTTAGGTTGGCTTTTTTTAATTTTGGACGTTTTTTGAAATTTGGCCCCTTGGGTCCGTTTAAAGTTCCTTTTTGTAAGTCCTTCTTCTCTTGTATATTTTTGGGTCGAAATGTTTCCATAATTGGCGAATGGCCACGTTTTCCTCCAATTCTGGTGTCCTAACACATTTTTCTATTCCCTTGGCCTTAAAAGTCTTGTAATACTCATTGAACATTACTGCTGTAACACCTTTATTCTGGTATTCCGGAAGTACCCCTATTAAATAAAATATAACCTCTTTGCTGTTCTTTTTCGCGCTGAGCAAATGAAATATGCCGAATGGGAATAATTTTCCCTTCGCTTTTTGCAAGGCCTTGGAAAATGAAGGCATTACTATTCCGAACGCTATCAATTTGTCATCCTTATCCAATATAAATTTGATATACTCGGGATTTATAAAACTGATGTATTTTTTCTTGAAATAATCCTTTTGAATATCGGTGATACGGACAAAAGAAGAGAGGGAGGAATAGGTCTCGTTAAAAAGGTCGAACATCTGATCTACCCAAGGCATTACATCCTTGGTTTTAGTAAAGTTCAATTCCTTTACGCCATATCTTTTTCGTACCAGTTCGTTTGCCTTTTGAAAGAATTTGGGCTCCGCATTGCTAAAGGGGAATTTATTTTCCATGTATTCCTTTTCCTTAACAAACCCAAAGCGTTCAAAATGATCAACATAGTAAGGATGGTTGTACCAGGTAATCATGGTGCCTATCTCATCAAACCCTTCGGTTAGGACACCTACTTTGTCCAGATTGGAAAAACCTACAGGCCCTTCCATGTAGGACAACTTGTGTTCCTTTCCTATTTCGGACACCTTATTGAGCAGCGCCTCTGAAACTTCATAGTCATCCACAAAATCGAACCAACCAAAACGCATTTTTTTTACCTGCTGTTGGTCCACTTCCAATCTATTGATAATGGCTACGACCCTACCTACAATTTTATTGTCCCTATAGGCCATATAAAACCAGGCATCGGCATCCTTAAAAACAGGATTTTTACTTTTGTCAAAAGACTCCAGCTCGTCATTTATGATAGGAGGGACCCAGTAGGGGGAGCCCTTGTAAAGTGTAAAAGGAAATTTAACGAAATCCTTAAGTTCCGATTTTGTTTTTGCTTCTTTCAGAGTAACCATACCATGTTTCTTGTATGGTTCAATATTAGCAATATTAATCTATAGGAAAAAGGACAAAAGTTATTTTGTTAGAAATCAATTTCAGAATCGTCCCTATTCTTTTCCTTTTTCTTTAGTTTCCGTAGTTGTTTTTTGGTAGGCCCCAAATCGATATCCTCTGCACCGGTACCTTTATTTTTTCCTTTTTTCTTTTTCTTCATGGCGTTCTTGTTGATGGGGCCGCCATTTTCTCCCGCCTTTTGATCTTCAATGGCCTTCACCTTGTCCCTGTGCATATCTACCCTATAGGAGAATCCCATTGTGGCAAAGATCCTGCTGGGCGTATTTTTAAAACTGGCGCCCAAGTTCATATCCACCTGCATATTTTCACCCAATAAATGTGCTACGCCACCTCTAAGGAGCGCGTCCGAGTACCGATCACTTTTTATTCCTTGGTTTTCCACAAAGACACTCCATTTGGGATCTCTAAAGGCATGGGATAAGGATACCGTGTAGTTCCATTCCGGGAAATCAGAGCCCAATCTGTCATATGCAATATTGGAAATAAGTACAAATCGGGGAGTAAGCCTGCTTTGGGTAGCAACCATTACCCTCGGGGAGACTGTGGGGTCGCCACGGTAAAAGGGATTGTCGCCCAATACAAAATTGGCACCTGCGTAGACCGATACTGCAGGGATTAGGTTTTTTAGCTTAAAACCATAGTTGGCCTTCCAGCTGTAAAGATTGGGTTTATTATTTTCGGGATTCTTAAAAGGATCGTAGACTAAAAATTTTAAACCTATTCTGTTTCTGGAAAAATCGGTGTTCTTAATTTCTACCCCTGTGTTGGTATATGTTTTATTTTGATTGTCGAAAGTGCCTTCATAATTCAGTTCCAAGGTTTCGAAAAGAAGGCCGTAACGCAATGACAGATCAGCTCCTAAAATATTGGATTCGGTAGCTAACCTAGTGTGGTCCTGTTGTTCATAGCCAATGCCAAATTCGGCCTGTAAAACATTTGTACCTATAGCATAAGCGCTTACGGAAAGTCCAGGCCTGTTAGAGTTGATGACATCGGTGTACTGTGAAAAAGCGACCAACGGAATGGTGAAAATTCCAAATATTAGTATTTTCATAAGGCGTTTCTTGGAAACATTATACTCCATAGGTACTATTTTATTATTATTTTAAGACTTTTGCACTATTAATACAACGTTAGAATTGTACTTTTGATATAAAATTTGTCAACTAATTATGGGTTTTTTAAAAACGATACTAATTGTACTCTTAGTATACTATTTGCTTAAAATTCTGGCGAAATGGTTTGCTCCTAAACTGTTTAGGTATGCCGCAAAAAAGACCGAGGAACATTTTAAGGAACAGTTTGAAGGTTTTGCAGGTCAGCAACCACAGGAGGAAGAGCAAATTGGCGACGTTATAATTGATAAAAAAACGACCAAGAAAAAGAACAGCTCAAAAAATGTTGGAGAATACATAGATTTTGAGGAAATTGAATAACCATTTACCACAACCAAACATGAGAAACGGTCTAAGTGCCTTTTTTATCCATTTTTTTGTAACCGTATTTTTTGTAATTGTAGCATTGGCCTATTTCCATCCCGTACTTCAGGGGAAGGTAATTGAGCAATCGGATATTGTTCAATTTACGGGAATGGCCAAGGAACAAAACGATTTTAGGAAGAAAACAGGGGAGGAGCCGTACTGGACCAATGGCGCCTTCGGCGGAATGCCCACTTATCAATTGGGAGCTTATTATCCTCATGATTATGTGAAAAAGTTGGATCGGATTATCCGGTTTTTACCTAGGCCAGCAGATTATCTTTTTATATATCTTATCGGGTTTTATATCTTGTTATCCTGTCTCAAGGTAGATTACAAGTTGGCGGTATTGGGTGCACTGGCCTTTGGTTTTTCTACCTATATGATCATTATTTTGGGGGTAGGTCACAATGCAAAGGCACATGCCATTGGTTATATGCCAATGCTCTTGGGGGGGATTATTTTGGTTTTTAGGAAGAAATACCTTTGGGGGTTCCTACTAACGGCTATTGCCATGGCCTTGGAAGTGGGGGCCAACCATTACCAAATGACCTACTATTTTATGTTACTCATACTTATTCTTGGGGTTGTATATCTAGTGGATGCCATAAAGAAAAAGAAATTGAAGCATTTTGGTATATCGGTCGGAATCCTAATTTTGGCGGTGTTTCTGGGAATAGCAGCAAATGCCACTAGTCTAATGGCTACCAAGGAATATGCGGATTGGAGTACAAGAGGAAAATCGGACCTTACCATTACGGCCAACGGAGAGCCTAAAGAAAGTGGTACCGGTCTGGATCGGGAATATATTACCCAATATAGTTACGGGATTGTAGAATCCTTGAATTTATTTGTTCCAAGACTTTTCGGCGGTTCCGGTGGCGAGGATCTTGGGGCCGATTCCAAGACCTATACCTTTTTGACCGAGAATGGTATATCCAGGACCAAAGCATTGGATTTCACCAGTTCCTTGCCACTTTACTGGGGAGACCAGCCTATTGTTGCCGCCCCTGCCTATATTGGGGCCGTGGTGTTTTTTCTCTTTGTCCTAGGGCTATTTTTGGTAAAGGGAAAAGCAAAATGGTGGCTTTTGGGAGGTACTATAATGGCCCTCCTTCTTTCATGGGGCAAAAATTTTGGCCTCCTTACGGATGTAATGATCGATTATTTTCCGTTGTACAATAAATTTAGGGCGGTGTCATCCATTCAGGTAATTCTGGAACTCTGTGTTCCTGTTTTGGCCATCCTCGCTTTGGTACAACTTTTTGACCCCAAAGAGGATACTTCCAAGAAACTAAAGGATTTAAAATTAACCCTATTCATTACTTTGGGAATCGGAGTGCTTCTTTTTCTGGTGAAGGGAATGTTCAGCTTTACTGGACAGAGCGATGAAACCTATCGCCAGTATTATGGTGATGATATTGTTTCCTTGATTGTTGCGGATCGTAAGGCCGTTTACAATACAGATATTTTAAGGTCACTGATCTTTGTAGCCTTGGCAGCCTTGGTTATTTGGTTTTATTTGAAAAATAAATTCAAGCAAAATTTGGTGATTGTTCTATTGGGGGTACTGGTAATGTTCGATTTGATAGGGGTTGCAAAGCGCTATGTAAATGAAGACGATTTTGTGGCCCAAAGAAGAATGCTGGAACCTTTTCAGGAAACTGATATGGACCGACAGATAGCTCAGGACACTACTGTTTTTAGGGTATACGATCCATCGGAAATTGGCGGGGGAGGCCGTACGGCTTATTTCCATCAATCTATTTGGGGGTATCATGCTGCTAAACCAGCGGGGATCCAGGAATTGTTCGATTTTCATATTTCCAAGAATAACGTTAGGGTTTTGAGTATGTTGAACGTTAAATATGTGGTGCAGCAGGATGAAGAGGGTAGGACCTATCCCGCATTAAATCCTGATGCTAATGGCAATGCATGGTTTATTGACGAGTTGGTGCCTGTGTTTAATGCCAATGACGAAATAATGGCATTGAATACCTTGGATTTAAAGCATAAGGCGGTTTTTAATAAATCGAAGTTTGAAAATATAAAAGATCTTAATTTTAGGACAGATTCTACAGCTTCCATAAAGTTGGTTGAATACAAACCTAACCATTTAACCTACAGTTCCAATAATACCAATCCTGGAATTGCCGTATTTTCCGAAATGTACTATCCACATGGTTGGAACGCCTATATTGATGGTAATCTAAAGGAACATTTTGAAGTGAATTATGTGTTGAGGGCCTTGGAGGTACCTGCAGGAAATCATAAAATTGAGTTTAAGTTTGAGCCAAGCCTTATTAAGGTTGGAGGCAACATAACTATGGCAAGCTCCATAATCTTGGTCTTGGTGTTCTTTTTTGGAATTGGCCATGCTTTTTGGGCCTCTAGGAAAAAACCAACGGCTTAATGCAGAAGGTACTCATCATCACTTATTATTGGCCTCCGGCAGGTGGACCTGGAGTACAGCGATGGTTGAAATTTGTGAAATACCTCAGGGATTTTGAAATAGAACCCACTGTATATATTCCGGAAAACCCCAATTATCCTATAATTGACGCATCTTTAACGGGTGAAATACCGGCAGGAATAAAAGTATATAAAAAGCCCATATATGAACCCTATGGCTTTGCCCGAATATTTTCCAAAAAAAAGACCAAAAAGATAAGCGCTGGAATAATCAATTCCAAAAATCAATCTGTTGTAGAAAAAATGTTGTTATGGATACGGGGAAATCTGTTTATTCCCGATGCCAGAAAATTTTGGATAAAACCTTCGGTTGATTTTTTACACGATGTCATTAAATTGGAAAACATAGGAACCGTTATAACTACAGGACCCCCACATAGCTTGCATCTTATTGGCCTTGAACTAAAGAAACGCACTAAAATTAGGTGGATAACGGATTTTCGGGATCCCTGGACCTCGATCGGCTATCATAAAAAATTGAAACTGACCAATGCTTCCCAAGCCAAGCACAAAAAGCTGGAGCACTTGGTACTGAATGAGGCCGACAAAATAATTGTGACCAGCAATACCACAAGACTGGAGTTTTCCCATATAACCCAAAAACCGATTACTGTTATTACCAATGGTTATGATACAAGCCTTGGCATTTCCGTGGCTTTGGATGTTGATTTTACCATTTCCCATATTGGATCCCTGCTTACGGGGAGAAACCCCCTGAATCTTTGGAAAGCGCTATCAGAATTAATTCAGGAATACCCCGATTTCAAAAAATGTTTCAAATTGCAATTGGCAGGCGTTATTAGTTCGGATGTTTTGGAAAGTATTTATTTTTATGGTCTTCAATCCTATACCAAATTATTGGGCTATATTTCGCACGATGAGGCTTTACAATATCAAAAAAAGTCCCAAGTGCTGTTGTTGATAGAGATAGATTCTGAAGAGACCCAGGGTATTATTCCGGGAAAAGTATTTGAGTATATGGCGTCCAAAAGACCTATCTTGGGTATAGGCCCAACCAATTGGGAAGTCGGGGAACTTATTGCCAAATCCAATACAGGTAAGACCTATACGTATCCACAGTTGGATGAATTGAAAAGTACGCTGCTGCAATGGTTTCAAGAATATAAAAAAGAGCAATTGACTTTGCCTTTGGCAGAGGTAGACCAATATCACAGAAGGGAATTAACGGCAAAGCTGTCCAAGTATTTAGCATGGGAATAGTCTTAAAACAATCATTGAACAATACTTTGATTACCTATAGTGGCTTTGCCATAGGGGCATTGAACCTCCTTTTTCTATATACACGGTTTTTATCGGATGAATATTTTGGCTTGGTCAATGTAATACTGTCAGCATCTTCCGTTTTAATGCCGATATTGGCATTTGGGATTCCAAATACCTTGGTCAAGTATTATTCAGGTTTTCAGGAACGCAATGGGAAGGATGGTTTTTTGACCCTAATGGTATTCTTACCGCTAATACTTATTGTACCTATTGGGGCTATTTCCTACTTGGCCAATGAGACCATTGGTAATTTTTTATCCAAGGAGAACCCAATAGTAAAGGGGTATGTGTGGCATATTTTCATTATTGGTGTGGCAATGGCCTATTTTGAGGTGTTTTATGCTTGGGCCAAGGTGCAGATGAAGTCGGTTTTTGGGAATTTCATGAAGGAGGTATTTAGCAGAATAGTGATATCAGTGCTACTTTTAATGGTTTATTGGGACGTGATTTCCGTACTTACGTTTCTCAATGCCATGGTTGGGATGTATATCCTTAGAACCCTTATAATGCAGGCCTATGCCTTAAGATCGCTTCGTTTAAAGCTGAATTTTAGTTTTCCTGCCAACACCCGCGAAATTCTTACTTATAGTACCCTGATTATTTTGGGTGGATCTGCCGCAATAGTTTTGTTAGAGGTAGACAAGGTAATGATCAATCAATTTATAGAAATTAAAAATGTAGCCTATTACAGTGTTGCCGGGTATATTGCAACCGTCATTGCCGTTCCATCCAGGTCCATGCACAACATTACCTATCCCTTAACTGCGGAAATACTTCATAAAAAGGATATCACGGCTCTTAAAACATTATATCAAAAGAGCTCGCTCACCTTATTTATAGTATCCGGGCTCATCTTTATTTTGATTGTTTTAAATCTAAATGACCTCTACAATTTGTTGCCCGAATCCTATCGTAGTGGGTATGTAATTGTTTTCATTATTGGGTTTGCCAGAGTTTATGATGCCTTGTTGGGCAATAACAATGCTATAATGTACAATTCGGATTTTTATAGGGCGTTGCTCCTTATGGGGGTTGCCTTGGCCATTCTCACCATTTTGTTGAACCTATGGTTGATTCCTAAATATGGTTTGGATGGTGCGGCCATAGCTAGTTTTATGGCTTTTTTTATTTACAATTCTATAAAATTGGGGTTCGTTAAATGGAAGTTTGGTATTCAACCCATAACAAAGGAGACCTTTAAGGTTATATTTCTTCTGTTGGCATTATCGACCATTTTTTACTTTGTATCCTTTCCTTTCCACCCTGTGCTCAACATTGCCCTAAAGAGTTTTCTAATTCTGCTTTGTTATATTTTTGTTTTATATCGCTTTAAAATATCCTCAGATGTATCTGGGGCCATCTCATTTTATTTGGGAAAGTTGGGCGGTAGAAAATAGGTGAGAGTCAGTTGTCCCGGCACAGATACTTTATTCATTGGACAGGAAGTTGTGGTTAACATTCAGACTTATGAGATTGGGAGCATTCAAAACTCCTTTATAAAGTAAAACCCCGCAGGAACGAATTCGCTACGGGGCTAAACAACTAACCAACCTAAAAACTATTTTTAATTACTTCTAGAACTTCTTCCTCTTGTGGAAGCTGTTGAAATTTTTCTTGCACTACCACTATTGGAGGATCTTGCCACCGTTCTTTTTACACTGCTTTTTGACTGTATATTTGGTCGTTTTACAGTAGTATTCCTTACAGATGAACCACTATTACTTCTACTTGAAGAACTTCTACTTATCGAAGTATTTCTTGGACTTCTGTTCACTTCCTTTTTTACCGTTGTCCTGGTATTACCGGAAGGTCTGGATACCACTGTTTTGCTCCTTGTTACAGAACTTCCGCTGCCATTACTACTCCTTGTAGTGGTTGTTCTATTTACGGTTCTTTGAACATTACCCTTATCATTTTGGCGAATCGAAGAACTTCTGGAAACCGATTTGTCATTTCTAGAACTGGGAGAACTGCTCCTTACTGTGGTACTTCTCTTTACGGTAGCGTTTCCATTGCTACGTTGAGTGGTAGATCTTGAAACATTATTGTCTCTGCCATTAACATTGTTGCTTCTGGATGTTGTACTTCTAGAAACAGTATTGCTATTTCTATAACCATCATTTCTACTTGTTACAGAACGGTTGGATCGCAGGTTACTGTTGTTTCTGTAACCATTATCCCTAACGGCAACTCTTTTGTCGTTTCTGTAAATGGTACTTCTCTTATGGTGATGCCCTTTATTGTATTTGTAATGGTGGCCTATTTTAGCATATGCTTTCCTGTAATTGTGATGATATGGTCTATAATAGGTGTATCTCACAGGTTCGTAATATCTTCTGTATGGGCTGCCGAATACCAGACCAAAGCCTATGGCCGGTCTTACAAAATAGCTGTGGAAAGGGCTGTACACATAATGTCTGTTGTAGATATTGATGAATCCCCTATGATGGCTGTAAAGTCCACGGTTATTATAGTATACATAAAGACCACCAACTCTGGATACCCTACCACTATTATAGTTGATATCTACATCCCCAATTTGGGTTACCCTACCGTAGTAGTCATAGTAGATGGGAACATTCTCAACTTGTATAACTGCACCGTAATCGTCATACTGTACATATGGGTTGTAATCGTAACCTGAATTAAAAGTAATATTGGTATGTCCAAAATTTACATTGGCATTTACGCCACCTCTATTGTCAATATAGAAATCGAACTCCCCATCAGGATAAACTGAAAATGTGATGCCATTTTCAACAAAAATAAATGAGTTATTATTTCTATAAGTATTGCTTGTGGCAACCTTATCTTCCACTGAAGCTGCCTTGGAACCTGAAGTACCTAATATAAGCGCTGTAAAAAGGAGTATTAAATTTCTCATGATATAAGGTTTTAATTTTGAATGCAACTATTTACATTCAATTTGTATATACCAAACAGCATGCCAAAAAATTAAATATCAATTTAACGTATTGATAATCAGTATAATATATTTTATTGTTTTATTGCCTTGTGCAATAAGTAGGTTGAATGAACAAGGAACTGTTGGGCAAAAAGCATCAGCCAATAGCCCGAAATCAGTCGTCAGTTATCAGTATCCAGTGGGCAATTGGCAGAGTTAATTAAATGGAAGCATCAAGCCTGAAACTGGAGATCAGTAGTTAGTTATCAGTAACCAGTAAATAGTATTCAGTATTCAGAAAACAGTGGGCAGTGGCCTATTTTTGGTATTGAAACATAAAACCTGTTAAAAGTAATCAGTATACAGTGGGCAGCAAAAAAATATTGAAAGTTCAAGGTTCAAGGGGGATAAGTAGTTCATTTAAGGGGCTATAAAAATCAAACTAAAAACCACGGACTAGATCTAGTTGGACAGTTTTTCTTTTAAATATTGTGCCGTGTAGGAAGTTTTGTTCTTTACCACAATTTCCGGGGTTCCCTGCACCAATAGTTGCCCTCCCTTATTGCCTCCGTCCGGGCCAAGGTCTATGATGTAATCGGCGCATTTGATCAAGTCTATATTGTGCTCAATTACGATTATTGAGTGTCCTTTGCCAATTAATGCGTCAAACGATTTGAGTAATTTTTTGATATCGTGGAAATGGAGACCTGTGGTGGGTTCATCAAAAATAAATAGGGCTTTGTCCTTGGTGTTCCCCTTTACCAAAAATGAGGCCAGTTTAATGCGCTGTGCTTCGCCACCCGAAAGGGTAGAGGAAGACTGTCCCAAGGTTACATAGCCTAGCCCAACATCTTGAAGCGGTTTTAGTTTGGTTACGATTTTGGATTGATTGTTTTTGTCAAAGAAAGCTACGGCATCATCAATGGTCATATTAAGGACATGATCTATATTAGCGTCCTCAAATTTTACTTCCAATACTTCCTTTTTAAACCTTTTTCCATTACAGATTTCGCATTCCAAATGTACATCGGCCATGAATTGCATTTCCACGGTAATCTCGCCCTCACCTTTGCATTTTTCGCACCTGCCACCATCAACATTAAAAGAAAAATGTTTGGCCTGATACCCTCTTAGCTTGCTTAATTTCTGGTTGGCAAAAAGATTACGGATATCGTCATAAGCCTTAATGTAGGTAACAGGGTTGGATCTGGAAGATCGACCAATGGGGTTTTGGTCAACGTATTCTACGTGCTTTAAAGATTGAAATTTACCTTCCATGGAGCTGTACTGCCCAGCTTTCTCTCCGTAGCCGCCGAGTTCCTTTAGGATTATAGGGTATAATAGTTTTTTTACCAAAGTACTTTTGCCACTGCCCGATACACCGGTAATGACGGTCAATACATTCAAAGGAAAAGTTACATCAATATTTTTAAGGTTATTTTCCCGAGCTCCTTTTATTTCTATGTAATTTTTAAAAGGCCTCCTTGTTTTTGGTATGGCAATTTCCATGGAACCATTTAGGTAAGCCGCTGTAAGGGAATTGGATTTAAGAATTTCATCCAAGGTACCATGGGCTACGACTTCCCCGCCATGCGTGCCCGCTTCCGGGCCAATATCGATTACCTCGTCTGCCGCCTTCATAATGTCCTCATCGTGTTCCACCACAATTACGGTATTGCCCAAGTCGCGCAAGGATTTTAGAACGGTTATTAAGTTTTCGGTATCTTTTGGGTGAAGGCCAATACTGGGTTCGTCCAATATATACATGGAGCCTACCAAACTACTGCCCAAGGAGGTTGCCAAATTTATTCGTTGACTTTCCCCACCGGACAGGGAATTGGATTTTCTGTTCAATGTTAAATAACTTAGTCCTACATTATATAGAAACCCCAATCGGCTTTCTATTTCCCTAAGTAATCTGCTGGCAATTTTCTCGTCGTTGGAACTAAGTTTAATGGCCTTAAAGAAGCGGATAAGGTCTTCTATAGGTAATTCCACAAGGTCGGAAATAGATTTCCCCGAAACTTTTACATAGTCTGTTTCCTTTCTTAGACGCCTTCCCTTACAGGTACTGCATTTGGTTTTACCTCGATATCGGGATAGCATTACCCTGTTCTGTATTTTATAGCTCTTTTCTTCCAGGCCTCCAAAGAATTTATGGATACCGGTAAAATAGCTGTTTCCATCCCAAACAAGTTGCTTTTGTTCATCGGATAGTTGATACCAGGGTTTATGGATTGGAAAATCAAATTTATAGGCCACATTCACCAATTCATCCCTGTACCATCCCATACTTTCCCCTCGCCACGGAAAAATAGCGTTTTCGTATACCGAGAGAGAGGTGTTGGGAATAACCAAGTTCTCATCTATGCCAATAACATCCCCATAGCCCTCACATTTGGGACAGGCCCCATATGGGTTGTTAAAACTGAACAAATGAACATTGGGTTCTAGGAATTGCATTCCGTCCAATTCAAACTTATTGCTGAAATGGGTATTTTGGCCCGTTGCAAGTTCCTGAACGATGCATTCGCCCTTTCCTTCAAAAAATGCCGTATCAATGGCGTTGCCCAACCTATTAAAAAAATCTTCGTCATTTTTATATATAATTCGGTCTACCACCAGTTCAAATTCCCGGCCTACATCCTTTAGGTCCTCATCTATCCTAACAACCTCTCCATTGTACAATATTCTTGCAAATCCCTGCTTGGAAAACAGTTGAAGCGATTTATAAGGGTCCCTATCGGCACTAATTCTAATAGGTGCAAGCAAAAGTAATTTTGTGCCTTCCCCAAAGGTTTTAATATGCTCTACCACGTCCGAAACGGTATGCTTTTTAACCTCATTGCCCGATATAGGGGAAAAGGTTCTGCCAATACGGGCGAACATTAATTTTAAATAGTCATAGATTTCCGTAGTGGTTCCCACGGTAGATCTGGGATTGGTAGAATTTACCTTTTGTTCAATAGCAATGGCCGGAGCTATACCTTTAATATAATCCACTTTGGGCTTGTCCAATTTTCCTAAAAACTGCCTGGCATAGGAGGAGAGACTTTCAACATATCTTCTTTGTCCTTCGGCATAAAGGGTATCGAAGGCCAGACTTGATTTTCCCGAACCGGACAGACCTGTAATGACCACTAGTTTATTCCGTGGTATTACAACGTCTATATTCTTTAAATTATGGAGCTTTGCCCCTTTAATTATAATATTATGCTTGGGATTAACGTCTGTTATAGTGGTCATGCTCGTATTTAAGTTTGCAAAGATACGATATGTGAGTTTTATTCGCTAGTAGCCTTTGTCCTACAACTAAATTATATTCATTGAAGGAAAGTAGTTTGATTCGATTTATTTTTTTTTATATTTGATGCATAATAAACCCTAAATAGCCTATACGTAACAAAATTACTTTTTTAAAATTTTGCTAAAAAATACACTTGTAACACAAACAGGTATGGAATTTTAGCCTCAAAAAAGTAATTTGTATGGAACTATTAATAGAAGATTCAGTATTAGTAAAAGACTACATGAACGGGGACGAAAGAGCCCTGGAAAAACTAATTGACCGACACAACCAGCGACTTAGCAGTTTTATTTATTCCAAAGTACAAGATCGGGAAATTACAGAAGATATTTTTCAAGATACCTTTATAAAGGTTATAAGAACCCTTAAGAAGGGTAATTATAATGAAGAAGGAAAATTTTTGCCTTGGGTAATGCGTATTTCCCACAACCTAATAATAGATTATTTTAGAAAGAATAAACGAATGCCCAGATTTGAAGGCAACAATGATTTCAATATATTCTCCATAATTAGCGATGATCAGTTAAATGCTGAAAGACGAATTATCAAAGACCAGATAGATCAGGATCTTACCCTACTTATCAAGGAATTGCCAAAAGATCAGATGGAAGTTTTGGAAATGCGCCTATATAAGGATATGAGCTTTAAGGAAATATCTGAAAATACAGGGGTAAGTATTAACACTGCCTTGGGCAGAATGCGCTATGCACTTATCAACCTTAGGAAGATTGTAGAAAAGAACAACATTATTTTAACGAATTAATAGGTCTTACAACCCCTTTTGGTTAATTTCTTCATAACACTTGCGTTATTTGACAATAACAATATATTATTATGGGGAAATTCAACGTTACTACAAAGAACAATTGTAAATTAATGTCTACACGCAGGTCCAAGATAGATTTTTTGTTGAATTACTCTAAATCCCTTTACATTATTAAAAGTGACAAGTGTAATGATGAATTGGATGAACATTGCCTAAACTAAAAACTTACAACAGTTTTACATTAGCTGTTAGGTCTCTACAGTGACGTAATGGTTACATAAGCAGATGGGCATGGCTTTAAAAGGCCATAGCCTGAAAGTAAACTCCCAATATTTTGTTTTCCAATAGATTGCATCTCCCATTACGTCTATAACCATACCTCCCTTTTATGGGCCAATTACAATAAACTGTACAGTGTTTTCTATATTCCTTATATTTAGGTGATATTATCTTTCCGGCAGCTGACAATAATAAATAGTTCCAACATTAATTTCTTCAGGCCCTTTCAACTTCAATTTTTCCAAATTATTATGCGTAAAATAAGAAAATTGGCATTTGACATCAATTAACGGGGGTTTTACAACATAGTTTTTTGCACAGCTTACCATTTATATACTTTTATCCTGTTACTAATTAACAATGAAGATTTAAAGTCTTCGAAAAAGAAGAAGTAATAAAAAAAGTCCGAACCGAAAGGTGAGGCCCCCTAGTTTAACCAAAAACAATATTTTGTATGGAACTGCAAATAGATGACTCAGTATTAGTAAAGGATTACATCAACGGTAATGAAAAAGCTTTAGAGGTTTTGATCAACAGGCACAACCAGCGTATTAGTAGCTTTATTTATTCCAAGGTATTGGACCGTGATGTTTCAGAGGACATTTTTCAGGACACCTTTATTAAAGTAATCAAGACCTTGAAAAAGGGAAATTATAGCGAGGAAGGCAAGTTTTTGCCTTGGGTTATGAGAATAGCCCATAACTTGGTAATAGATCACTTTAGAAGAAACAAAAGAATGCCAATGTTTGAGGGGAATGATGATTTTAATATCTTTTCCGTAATTGGTGATGATAAACTTAATGTAGAAAAACAACTTATCAAGGATCAAATAGATTCTGATCTTACCTTATTGATCGAAGAATTACCGGACGATCAAAAAGAAGTTCTTTTAATGCGTATTTACAGGGACATGAGTTTTAAGGAGATCTCTGAAAACACTGGGGTTAGCATCAATACAGCCTTGGGAAGAATGAGATACGCGCTTATAAACCTTAGAAAAATCATTGAAAAACATAATATCGTTTTAACGAATTAATAGGTCATAGGACGAACCGGACAATATTTCCATTTTAGTAGCGTTATCTTAACATAACAATACTATAATCTTATGGAAAAAATTTACTCTGAGAATCAACACAAGTGTAAACTTGCCAAAGCAAGTCCTGAAACTATTAAGTTTTTGATTGGCTATTCCAAATCTTTGCAAATAGTTGAATATAGTAATATTCAATTCGAAAATAATTTAAACTAGACTAAAAAATCCCAACTAAGCGTTGGGATTTTTTGTTTTGTAGTAGGCGTCCAAAACTTTTTTTCTTCCTATTGTTTTGGTTATTATGTCTTTTTCCAAATTCCACCCTCTTGCAGGGGAATATTCCCTTCCGTACCATATTATCTGTAAATGAAGGTCGTTCCATAATTTTCTCGGGAACAATCTTTTCGCATCTCTTTCAGTTTGTACTACATTTTTACCATTGGAAAACCCCCAGCGGTACATAAGTCTATGTATGTGGGTATCTACCGGAAAAGCCGGTATACCAAAGGCTTGGGAGACCACCACGCTTGCTGTTTTATGACCTACTGCAGGTAATTGTTCCAAAAGTTCCATTTCTTGTGGAACCTGTCCGTCATATTTTTCAATTAGGATTTTGGATAGTCCATAGATTCCTTTGGATTTCATTGGTGATAGTCCAACGGGCTTAATAATTTCCCTTATTTCTTCAGCTGTCATTTTTACCATGTCATATGGATTATCTGCCCTGGCAAAGAGTAAAGGCGTAATCTGATTAACCCTAACATCTGTACTTTGCGCAGATAATAATACTGCAATAAGTAGCGTATAAGGGTCTTTGTGGTCTAACGGAACTGGGATGGTTGGATATATTGTTTGTAAAGTTTCAATGGCAAAGTTTACTTTTTCCGCTTTCGTCATTTATTGCGTAATTTTATAAAAATATAAATATAGCAACGCCCATTCGTTTGGGTGTGTTTTAAATATAAATTTACTTAAAATTTAACTATGAAGACTTTAAAAGTAGGGGATAAGGTGCCCACATTTTCGGCCAAGGATGAAAACGGTAATATTATTAATCTTTCCGACTATAAAGATAAAAAGTTAATTGTCTTTTTCTATCCAAAGGCAAGTACTCCCGGATGTACGGCTGAAGCCTGTAATTTACGGGATAATTATGCCGAACTAAAAGCTGAAGGTTATGAGCTCCTAGGTGTCAGCGCCGATTCACAGAAACGTCAACTAAATTTTAAAAATAAATATCAATTTCCCTTTCCATTATTAGCGGATGAAGACCATACCGTCATTAATATTTTTGGGGTTTGGGGGCCAAAACAGTTCATGGGAAAAAAATATGACGGTATTCACAGAATGACTTTTGTAATTGATGGGGACGGCGTTGTAGAAAAGGTGATAGACAAGGTAAAGACCAAAGATCACGCTGCACAACTTCTATAAAGGGAGGTATATAAACAAGGGGCTATCCTAAATTAAAATATTAAGACAGCCCCTTGTTAAAGATTTTTGATGTGTTACACTTTTTCCTGTTCTTCCTCTATGGGTTTACGAATAAAAAGTTTCTTCTTTTTTATAATTTCCGCAATTCCCTCAGGAAGCACGGATTCCCAACCTTCTTCGCCGTTGATTATTTTTTTGAGAACATCCCTGGAGAAAACATGTAGTATTTCCGGGTCGTAATCTATAATGTCCATGACCTTGCCATTGTATTTGAAGAATTTGTACAATTCTTTCATTCTAGGATGGACTTTTATGGTGTTACTTGTCATAATTTGACCAGTCTCCTCATTGCGCATTGGATATAGGTAAACTTTAAGATCTTTAAAGAATAATTTACCAAATGCCTCTAGGATACCACCACTAAGATGGCGGTAGTATTTTTCATCAAAAATATCGACCAAATTGTTTACCCCCATGGTAAGGCCAATCTTGGATTTGGTATAATTGCTAAAATATTCAACGAGTTTAAAGTATTCCTGAAATTTCGAAATCATTACCGTGTGGCCCAAAGAACATAATAGTTCCGCCCGATCCATAAAATCCTGTTCGTCTATCTCTCCGGAAGCTCGAAGGTTGGAAAGGGTAATTTCAAAAATTACTACGGTATTCTCCTCCTCAACACTGGGCTCCCTGATGAATATTTCATAGGATTTTTTAAACATATCCATATTAACCTTGGTCACCGGTCTAAAGCTACCTCGTAAAGCCAAAATATTTTTTTTGTAAAGAATGGTCGCCGGCAAAAGATTATTGCCATCAGGTCCAAACATTACGGCATCGGTCATATCATTCTTAACAAGCTGTAAACTCATTAACCTGTTATCGACTTCTGCAAAATTAGGTCCAGAAAAATTAACCATATCTATTTCAACCGTATCCTTGTCAATATGGTCATAAAGGTATTTTAGTAATTTTCTAGGCTTGTCATATTTGTAAAATGCACCGTAAATAAGATTGACACCAACAATACCCAAGGTTTCCTGTTGCAACCTCGCTTCATTTTGTTTAAAGCGGATATGCAGGATAATTTCGTTTAATTCTTTTTGTTTGGGATCCAATTGGTAACGTATTCCGATCCATCCGTGCCCTTTGTATCTCTTGGAGAAATCAATAGTAGCAACCGTATTGGCATAGGAAAAAAACAATCTGTCGGGATGTTTTTCCCGGCTTATCCTATTGTCCATGTTTTCCATTTCATGGGCCAACATTTTTTTTAACCTGGACTGGGTTACATACCTACCGTCTTCCTCTATACCATAAATAGCATCACTAAAATCCTTATCGTATGCACTCATCGCTTTTGCAATGGTACCAGAAGCACCGCCCGACCTAAAAAAGTGCGCGGAAGTTTCTTGTCCTGCACCTATTTCAGAAAATGTACCGTAAATATCTGGATTCAAATTTATCCTTAAGGTTTTTGCCTTAATGGACGGAACATTGGTAAAAGCGATTTCTTTCTTAAAAATATTGGACATAGTGTCTTATTTGCTTGTAGCAAAGTTAAAAAGATTGAGTTATCTATTAAATAAAATAGTTATAAATTTGGATTAAATAGATATAAGATTGAAAATAACTTTTTTAGGTACTGGAACATCGCAGGGAATCCCCGTAATTGGGAGCAAACACCCGGTCTGTTTAAGCAATAATTCCAAGGATAAACGGCTACGGGTTTCGGTAATGGTTTCTTGGGATTCCTATAATTATGTAATAGATTGTGGCCCCGATTTTAGACAGCAAATGCTTGCCAATAATGTGGTAAAGATAGATGGAATTTTATTTACCCATGAACATTCCGACCATACTGCGGGAATAGATGATATAAGACCCTTTTTTTTTAGACAGGGGGATATTCCTATCTATGCCCATGAACGGGTTGTGACTTCGATCAAGGAAAGGTTCGATTATATTTTCGCCGATGAAAATCGATATCCAGGTGCTCCGGCCGTAGAGATCAATACCATAAAAAACAATAAACCTTTTAGGATCGGAAACTTAATGGCCATACCTGTGGAGGCGCAACACAATAGATTACAGGTTTTTGGGTTTAGAATACAGGACTTTGTTTATCTAACCGATGTCAAAAGCATGGAAAAAGTAGAAATGGAAAAAATAAAAGGGGTTAACACACTGGTAGTCAATGCCCTGAGGATAGAACCACACCATTCCCATTTTAATTTGGAGGAAGCCTTGGAATTCATCGATATCGTAAAGCCTAAAACGGCTTATTTGACCCATATAAGCCACTTATTGGGTTTTCATGATGAGGTGGAGAAACTGCTTCCAGAAAATGTGCATTTGGCATATGACAATCTGGTTATAGAGGTTTAAACAACCCTATAGAAGATGGTTCAGGGAAATATTTCAACTTAAAAATTAGTATTAAACCAATAAAAAGAAAATAAGGGAATGAAACATAAGATTTACTTGTATTTGTTCATATTCGTTTCACTGATAGCACTTTACCAATTTGTAAGTACCAATAATATGGTGAAGGCTAAAAACACAAAAATAGAGGCCCAGGAGGAGAAGCTTTCCCAATTGGAGGATTCCATACAGAAACTGCATATAAAGGTTTTGGACAACCAATATTTTTCTTTGGAAAACAATGATGATGCCTTGGCCTATTACGACCATTTAAATTTGAAGGATCCCAGTCTCTATATATCGGATAAATTATTGGAGACCAATGAAAGTAAAGGGGATAACCCCCTAATCCCTTATGAGGGTATGGAAAACGATTTCAAGATAAACAAGATCAAGATTTTAAACCATAAATGGATTTTGGCCGATTTCTCGGATGGGAAATATTGGGGCGAAGTATTGATCAAGTATGAACTTAAGGATGATCTGGGTGTGGATTTTTCTTTGATGGACCACTTATTGTACACCCGTAGCAATTAAATTTTATCCTGAAGCCATGTCTTGAAGGAGTAGAAATTTTGTGGGGCCACACCATGGCCTACCGGGAATTCCTCATATACATGGTCTATGTTTAGATTATTTAAAATACCGGGGGCTTGTTGGGCCCAAGCAACAGGGATTACCTGGTCTACACTTCCGTGGGAGGCATAGATCTTTAAATTTTTGAAGTTGTTTCCCTGATAGTTCTTCAACATAAGGTTTTCATTGATATAGCCACTTAGGGCTATTACATTCCTGACCAACTCAGGGTAGGATAGGGCCACCGCATAACTTAGTATGGTACCTTGACTGAACCCTAATAGGGTCACATTTTTTTCGTCCAAGCCATAGGTTTTGCAAGCTTCCTCTATAAACACTTTAATTTTATCCCTGGAAAGGACTGCTTCTTCCTCATTGTTCCATTTGCCTTTTTCGGCTTCAAAGTTAATGGCATACCATGCATTACCATAGGGTTGCATAGGGTAGGGGGCCCTTACGGATATGATACAAAGTTCTTGAGGCAGTTCTGAGGCAAAGGAAAACAGATCTTCCTCGTTGCTTCCATAGCCGTGGAACATGAACAGCACGGGAGGCTTGCCTTCGGTAATATTTGATGGTCTAATAAGATGTTCCAATGAAAGGGGAGCTGTAGTCATTCTAAGATATAAAAGTGAACCATTTTTGAAAATAGGGACCAAGTACGGGCACCTCTTGTTTCTTGTTGTTCAGGGCTCCGAGAAAGCCATAGAACCAAAGTACTATATAAAAAACGTAGAGGCCATACCAGGCATATTCGTTGTACCAATTACTTAAAAAAAGAGCAAAGCCAAGGAAAACGAGATGTAATCCAAAAGCCTGTCGGGTATGAAACCGGGCAAACTCGTTCTTGGGATCCGAATTCATCGATATGGCAATCAACGCCCCTACCATAGTGAGGTAAGCTACAATTGCCGTAGTCTTTCCTTCCTTAATTACATTATCCATAGAGGCAAAGTTAGTCAAGTTTAAAATTTGAACAAAAAAAGAGGCCCTTATTAGACCTCTATGAATTTATTGATCCTAATAATTATTCTCCAATAGATCCAATAATTGGTAATTTTTCCAATTTGCCATTGTAGGCATTAATGGCTCCCATTACAGCCAAAACCCATGGGGCCCACTGTAATATTCTAAGGAATCCCATCCCCATTGTAACAGCTATAAGTCCAAGGACAATAGAAAGTGCAATGGCCAAGATCCACACCCTTAAAGATTGTCCAATATGGAATTTGACAAATTCATTTTTTTTATCACTGTTTACTATAAAGGCAATAAGCAGACCAATAACAGTAATATAACTGATTAATGCCATAGTTTTTCCCTCACTTATAGTTTTCTGGTCCATGGTTTAGATTTTAGTTCCTATAAATTTAGTTAATTATTTGATTGTTGGAAACAATTCCATAAACCTTTCCTTTAAGTTTACTTCCCACAAAACAACTATTCTTTGAATTGGATAAAATGTCCTCATCTTCAAAGGTATATTCCTGATCGGGGTCAAATAGGGTAAGCGCTGCATTTTCACCTACTTTCAGCACAGGTGTTTCAATACCATATCTTTCGCGACCTTTGGTCAAAAGGGAAATGGTGGTATCAAGATCAAAAATTTGATTTAACATTCCAAAAGCGCTTTCTAGGCCTATGGTGCCGTCCGAGGCATTATCGAATTCCACTCTTTTGTGCTCAATATCCATAGGTCTATGGTCTGTGGTAACAAAATCTATGGTTCCATCCTTTAGTCCCTTAATCAAAGCCTTGCGGTCTAATTGGGTTCTAAGTGGAGGCATCAATTTAAAGTGGGAATCGAACTCTGTCAAAGTATCATCGGTGAAGCATAGGTTGTGTACTGCCACGCTACAACTAACATCCAATCCCTTTTTTTTGGCTTCCGCAATGAGTTTCACAGAATTGGCCGTTGAAATAGTGGGGATGTGTAGTTTTCCTCCCGTATATTCCAATATGAACAGATCCCTGACAATATTTAGCTCCTCGGCTAAATTGGGAATTCCTTTTAACCCCAATTTTGTAGATACTTCACCTTCATTGACTATTCCTTTTCCGGCAATCTGCAGATCCATAGGAAAAGAATGTACAAGTCCATTGAAATTATGGGCGTATTGCAAGGCAATTTTTAAAAGGTTCGAGTTCCTTAAAGGCAATTTGTAATCATAAAACCCAACGGCACCGGCGGTTTTCATATCATATAGTTCGGCCAAGCTTTCTCCTTCAGACTTAACGGTCAAAGTTCCCAAAGCATGAAGGGTAGTGGCCGCATTTTTGGAGGCATTCTTCAAAAAGACAATATCCGAGCTGCTATCGGGAAGGGGATTGGTATTGGGGTTTAGGACAATATCCGTAAAACCGCTCATTGCGGCTGTATATAGGCCATTTTCAATGGTTTCCCTTTCCTCATAGCCCGGTTCGCCAAAACTTACGCAAGAGTCGAACCATCCAAGGGATACATGTAGGTTCTTATATTGGATGACCTTAGTTTTTCCTTGAACATCCAAATTGGCAGCAATATCTTCAATTACCCCATTTTTTATAAATATATCGCGCTTTTTTAAATGAAGTTCCTTGTTGTTAGGAGCAACTATCTTGGCAGATTTTAAAAGTATGTTCATTTCAGAAATTTTTGGATAAGAACCTCAATAAATATAAATGCTAATGCTAAAATAACAAACCATTTCCAAAGCTCGTTGACGCTATTGTCTTTTTCTATATTTTGGAACAATGCTTCAACATTGTCATTTTTACCACTAGCTTTGAGTTCATCGAGATCCATATATTGTAACTGGCTTTCCGCCCTTGGAAAGTTGAAGCTGATGTGCTTAACTACCTTTCCTTCGTCCGTTATATCGTATATCCCGGAGACCTCAGGATAATCATCAAAAGTTAAGGTGGTTTTGTTGGTATAGGACTGTTGAAAGGGTATAAATTCGAAATCTTTTTGGGACACTTTCAAAATCCTATCTTTTGTAAGATCAATAGGAATATCAACAGTGGTTTTGCCACCTATCATCTCATAAATCTTCGGAATTTTAAGACTTGCCATACCCATGTTGTACAAGGTGGGGACAATTAAGGGAGAATTTAAAATATTTGAATTTTCCTTGGATATCGATGCTGTAAATAAATAAAAGCCGTCTTCCCCTACCAGAAATGGATCACCACCTTGGTAAGAAAGGATTTTTGGTATGGCCGATTTAGTAGTATAGAATGATTTGACGGAGGGGTATTGGAAATTGGTTACTTCTTTTTCGAATACATTTTTATACAGGGGATGGGCAAAGGCAATCTGACTAATTTTTCTTTCTTCCGTAACCGAAGAAAGTAACATAGTATTGGAAAGTCCCATCAAAAAGGAATTGTAATTTTCCAAATCAATTTGGCCACTTGGAATAATTACTAAGCTGCCTCCGGTATTTTTAAATGCTTGCAGGGCATTTTGCAAAGCTACGGGGATGGAGTTAAGTTCATTGAGTATAATCAAATTTTGTGATTCCAAAAGGCTGTAATTCAGTGACTTTA
This sequence comes from Arenibacter algicola, assembly GCF_000733925.1. Lineage (NCBI taxonomy): Bacteria > Pseudomonadati > Bacteroidota > Flavobacteriia > Flavobacteriales > Flavobacteriaceae > Arenibacter > Arenibacter algicola. The sequence continues at coordinate 829,363 of NZ_JPOO01000003.1, read as the reverse complement.
AGCTTAAGTTGGAATACTGAAATACCTCCTCCCCAAAAATACGCCTTAAATAATTATTATCGGCATCCCCTATGGATAGTACTTTAATTTTATCTTGTTTGCCTAAATTGAAGTAAAGATTATTGTCATAATTAAGTCCTGAATCGGAGATTACAATTTCTCCATTTATAAGTTCGTTTGCCGGAATGGTGAAAATTACCTCGCCTTTTTTATTCTTATTGAAGGTGACCGATGTTTTTGCAATTAATTTTTCTCCATTGTATAGGGAAACAGGAGAATTGTCCAATTCTGTATTGGTAGAGAGAATGCTTTTTAAATCCAAATTATCTGAGGATATGGAATTGATAAAAACAGTATCAATTGAAATATTGACTAGGTTCTCCGGTGCCAATTTTACCAAATGTCTATTTATATCGGGAAGCGAGTCTGTAATGGGTGTGTTGATACTTATTTGAAAATCGGAAATCAAGACCAGATCTTTTCGCGTGCCTTCAGTTCCGGAGAACAAGGTTTTGGCCTTTAAATTAATTTCTTTAAGCTTTAATTGGTTCTTGGAATAGGGCAGGGCAAGCAAATCATTTTTGATGTCGCCAATACGGACTTCCCGATATATTTTATCGTTGGTAAAAAGTGTAAAAACATTTTCCTCAGGAACAGATTTTAGTATCCCTTGAACCATATTTTCCAATAAGGTAGCTGTTCCCATTTTGGCCTGCATACTTAGGGAATTATCAAGGTAAATGACTGTTTCGTTGTTTTTTAGCGCAGATTTCCCTGGAATAAAGGGTTGGGCAAAAGCAATTATAAGTGCAGTTAGGAGCAATAGTCGGGTAATTAAAAGGAGCCATTTTTTTAATGAGTTGCTCTTCCTGGATTCCGCCACTACTTTTTTTAAGATTTTTACATTAGTAAATGGGGTTTTCTTAAATCTACGTAGTTGAAAAAGGTGAATAAAAATAGGAATAAGGAGAAGTAAAAGGGCCCAAAGCAGTTCCGGATGTTTAAAAAGCATTCCTAAATTTAATTTTTCAAATATAAGAAAAGAATTTCGAGGCAGTCTTAAATTTATTGTCCATCTGTGGGCTAATTAAGTTATTGGAAATAGGAGGAATATTTTTTAAAGATGAGGCTCAATATTAAGTTCAGCAAAAAAAGAAAAAGTCTTGTACAGTTTTTTCTCCCTGTGCCAACAAATATTCCTTTATAAATTCCTGCGCTTCTTTGTTGGCAACAGTAATTAAAATTTGGGCATTTTGTAGATTGTTTATTTCTAGATAGTGATCCATCTTTTTATCATGAATATCCAAACCAATCTTATTGGAGTTGTTGCATACCCATGTAAAAGCTATGTTTTTTTTTAGAAGTTTTTTGGCCAGGGATTTCCCTTTGTTACCTGCACCCCATAGTACCAAAGGGCTTCGATTGTCATGGTCAAGTTTTAGGAAATAATGGAGTTTAATGTCCAAAAAATAGTTTTGGGCATAGTGTTCACTGGTTCGGGATGTTCTATGGCCATAATCGCGCCAATAGTGGAGAAGCTCATTGGTTGGAATACATTTTAGACCCTGCCCATAAAAACGGAAGGCTAGGTCGTAATCTTCAGGATAGCGGTTCGAAGCAAATGCCCCGGCCTTTTCCAAATCTTTCCTATCTACCATCCAACATGGGGAGGGTATTACACATTCCTTATATATTTCAGAATAGTTTAATCCCTTTTCCGTTAAGCGGTTCAACCATTTTTCATAACTCTTGTAACCATCCCCAACCCCCTCTTTTGAAAAGTATTTCACTTTTCCTAGAGCTACATGTCCCTGTCCATGGTTTTTAAGGGAATTAACCATGGTTTCCAATTTATTTGGGGACATAACGTCATCAGAATCCATTCTGGTTATATAGGTGCCCTGGGAATGCGAATAGGCTGTTCTAAGGGCTTCAATAATTCCCTTGCCTTCATTTATCAATACCTTGATCCTGGTATCCTTTTGTGCATATGAATACATGATATCCAAACTATTGTCGGTAGAATGGTCATTTACAGCCAGAATTTCCCAGTCTTCATGTGTTTGGTCGATGATGGATTGTATGCAGTCCGGTAGAAATTCCGCGGTATTTTTATAAGGAATAAGAATGCTGATACTACTTTTATTCATTTGTCAAAAGTAGAAATATATTTCGCTATATGGTCAATTAAGGCTTGGGAATTAAGTGTTTTGGATAGCGGATGACCCAGGCAGTTTTATGTAAAATCTAATTGACGTTTTTACCAATTCTTTCTACATCCTTTATTGCGGCCATCATTGCCCTAAAACAGACTTCTTGGGTAACTGGATTGATTTCTTTGTCCTTTTGGGTATGATAGCTTTTTATGAATTCACTGGCAGAAGACCAAACTGTATGCATCATACCCAAAAAGTGTTCCTTCATTTCCGGAGTTGCGTTTTCTTTAAATTTATACATCATATTAACCTGTTCTTTGGCAACGTCTGGCTTCTTCCAAGGGCAGGCTACAACATCCAATCCCTTAAGGGCAAATAGGGCAGGGGTTGGTAATGCCTTTTCATAATGCCAGTCGCAAATCACTACAGATTTATCAATTAGGTCTATGGCCCTGGAAGTGTTGTTCATACTGGCCTCCCACATTCCGATGCCGGAAGTGGATGCATCTATTAAACGATCGCCCCAAATCCAAAGTCGCTTGTTTTTGATCTCCAAATGTCGACTTATTTTATTAACCTCATTCGCAAATATTGTAGCAGGATCTTTTCCTTGGCAACGGGGGCATTTTTCATCCGCTATGTAAAATACCTCGTCCATTCCTGCGTGAAAGGCTTTGGCTTCGAAGACGGAAATAATTTCATCTACCAGATCAAACACCACATCGTGCACCTCCGGATGTAACGGGCAATAACTTTTGCAGTAGAGTCCATCAGCATTGGGCCATTCATATTTTTCAGGTATTTTAATATGTGGCGTTTCATCAAATTCGGGATATACTTCCAGTAGTTTATTGGTTTTTTCTGCCCAACTCTGATGTCCGAATAAATTTACTTGGGGAATTAGATTTATATGGTGTTTTTTGGCAACAGCTACCAATTCCTTTATTTGTTCCTTAGACAATGGGTTATTGCCCCTTAATTCCGGTCTTGATTCATAGGCATAATTAAAATCTACCCGAAGTACTAAGGTGTTGATGCCAATAGGACCCAATTCTTCATCAACGAATTTCACAAACTCGGTTACACTATCAGCATTGGGCGCGGCTATACAAAGTCCCTTTACCTCAAAAATATCTTGTGCATGGCCCAAACAAATACTTGTATACAAAAATATAAAGAGTAGTTTTCTCATTCTTAGCCGGGATTTAAATTAAAAATACCTCACAGAATATTTTTTTCAAAAGGTAAGAAAATCCAACCCTATTGCAAAGCTCGTCTTATTGCTTCTTCCACCAATGGTTCCATAACGGCGTAACCCTCGGGGGTAGGATGAACCTCATCATGAGCGTATTCTTTTGGAAGTCCGTTTCTATTATCAGCCATTGCTGTATAATAGTCAAGATATATATGACCATTTGCTTCCGTATATTCTTTTAGAAGTTTGTTGAGTGCAGGTATTTTTTCATTGGGATTTAATCCAGGTTTCCATGGGTAATCGAAGGCAGGAAGTACGGAGGAGATAATAACCTTAATATCGTTGGCCCTGGCAAGTTCTGCCATGGACTTTATATTGTCCAATATCATTTTTGGAGTTGAAGGTCCTGTATTTCCGGCAATATCATTGGTTCCTGCCAAAATAACCACAACTTTAGGCTTCAGGTCAATTACATCTTGTCTAAAACGCAATAACATCTGGGGTGTAGTCTGCCCACTAATGCCTCTGTTGATATAGGTTTTCCCTTCAAAGAACTCCGGCCTTTTGTTCAGCCAGCCTATGGTAATGGAATTGCCCATGAATACCACACGATTTTCATTGGGAGCCGGCATTCCCACCTTTTTGTTATCTTCTGAAAAGTGCTCTAGATTGGGCCAATCCTGTCCATAACTATTGTTCATAGTGAAAACGGTTAGTGCAAATAACGCCATTGATAATTTTAATGCTTTCATATTGATAAAATTGATTGGAAGATATGTTAATATTTAAATTAGGGTTGGGTTGTTATGCTTTTTTTATTTGATAGTCGTCTCGCTTTTCTCAAATTTATTTTTTGTTGGATATCTTTTGGATAGCCGGAATGGTCTTCTGCTTCAAAGATCCTGATGTTTTGGGAATCATCTGGTTTTATTAGATCATCCTGTCTACAATTTAGAATGGCGGCTGCCGTTTGGACCCCGGAATAGCTAGCGCCGGCCAGTCCATGGGATTGGATACTTGCACCGCACATATACAAATTTTCAATTTCGCTCTTAGCCTTGAACGCAAAGGGACCTATCTGTCCAAAACTCTTTTCGGTACCATAAACGCTGCCATTGGTAGCATTCAAGTAGTACTTGTTGGTGATGGGTGTTCCCAATTCTTTGTGAACAATATGATCACTAATACCTGGTAGGGCACGTTCCAAGGTATTTATCATTTTACAGGTCAATATTTCCTTGAATTCCAAATATTCCTGTGATCGCTGTTTATCCTCTTTGTTAAATTTGGAGAATGAATCGGGATTAATATAGGTAATGACTTCAAGGGAGTGGTGTTTTCCATCGAAACTTGTGGGATCTTTTAGCGTGGTACAGCTAATGAACAATCCAGGGAACACCTTACTTTTGGTGATATCAACCGCGGTCATCTCTTCGTAAATGTCATCCATATCCCTATTGTCCATCAACCATATATTGCCCGAGTCCATTCCTAATTTTCGAACATCCGTGTCAACGGTTAGAAAAAGCATTAAGGAACTACAGGAATACTTTGTTTTTTTTAGCTTTTTAAGAAGCTTGGCACTTAGGTTTTGTTCTTTCACCAAGTTCAAATAGGTAATCCCTGGGTCAGCATTGGAAATGATTCGGGTCGCATATATTTTCTCTCCATTTTTCAATTCCACCCCAATGGCTTTTTTCTTTTTATCCCCTTTCAAAAGAATGCTTTTTACGGCTGTACCTGTACGTATAGTTCCACCATTTTTTTGTAATGCCTTGGTCATGGCTTTTACAATGGCAGCTCCGCCACCCATAGGGTAGTAGCCACCGCTAAAATAATGGTCCATAACAGCACAGTGCAAAGGGAAACTCGCCTGAGATGGAGCCAATCCGTGATCTCCCCATTGTATATTGAGTACTTTTTGAAGTAGGGGGTCTTTTATATGCCAGTTAATAACCCGCTTTAAGCTGAACAGCGCAAACTTGCCCATATGCTTGGTTCTAAAAGGGATGGTGATATGGTCCCAAAAACCGTTTATCTTGGGTATCAGTTGTATTTGTCGGGAAACGTTCCTGACCAGCTTCAAATAATGATCGATACGCTTTTTTTCCTTAGGGAACCTATACCCAAGGGAAGTGTTCAGATCATTGAAATTTCCCGGCAGGTCAATTCTTTCTTCTCCAATAAAACAGTGCTCATATCCCTTGGGATTCATTCTAAAAAAAACCAGATCATTGGCCACGCCCAATCCCTCATACAGGGTTCTTGTAGACTCTCCTTCGCCGAGCAGTCCAACATAATGGACTCCTGGAGAAAAACGGTGGCCGTTTAAATAGAAGCTATGGCACCAGCCACCAGGAACATCGTGCTGTTCCAATACCAATACCCGCTGACCTGCTTTGGATAGACAAATGGCTGCAGATAATCCGCCGGCACCAGATCCTATAATAATCGTATCTATACTGTTGTATATTTTATTTTTGATGCCCATTGTATAGGTGTTACATATGCCAAGCTATTGGTAATATCCAATTTTAGTTTATTTAATTTCCCCGTTTTCTTGTTGGAAAAACTGTTGGTCCTTTAATTTTAATTGCAACTCGTTTATAACCTTGTCCTTGGTGGGCCTAAGCTTAAAAAGATAAAGAATTAAAAGTAAGGAAATAACCAGATAAAAAATGTGGTTATTCAACCTAAATGCAATAGTACTCAATATTGCTGCACCCTCTATAAAAGCATATCTTACCACACATGCCTGTAGATAGAGCATCAATTTGCTTTTTAAAGAGTTAAGTTTTGTTAAGTCCTTTAATTGTTTGCCAAAAACGTAGTTGCTTATAAAATAGCTCAACATGGCAATGGTTGGGACAAGATATATAAATACATTATTGTCTTTGGTAAAATCTATCAAAAAACCTTCCCCGGTTGCATAGATGAAAATGGTAAACAACAAAACTCCAATAAGCAATGCAGCATGTATGAATATAAGAGTGTTAAGATATGCCTTGGGAGTTAGGGTTTTGATTTTGGAATTGTTCATATGGCATTCTAAAGTACAGTGGAGCTTGGCAATGCCATAACTAATGAAATTTGTATTAACAACACATTTGTTTTTAAAGGTATAAGCCTTTCCGTATAAATGCAAGGAAGTTGAGCCAAAAATAATCGAAGGTCCAAAAGATCCATTATATTTTGTATTCAAGAGACCAATGAATATGCCCTTTATAAACAATTTCAGTCTAAATTTAATTGGCCATTATTTTTGTTTATTTTTACCTAAATGGAATTAAGGGGTTAAGGTTAATTTCATTATCTAAATCAATTATACATGGCCAATAGCGATTTTCAAATACTTCTTGCCGACGATGATGAAGACGATTGCATGTTTTTTAAGGAAGCTTTAGATGAGCTTGCTTTGTGTGCAACATTGAAAACGGTTAACAATGGGGTAGAGCTAATGGATTTTCTTGAAAATAATTTACCCAACCTACCACAAGTGCTCTTTCTGGATTTGAATATGCCCCGAAAATCGGGAACGGAGTGTTTATTGGAAATAAAGCAATGTGAAAAATTTAGGCATCTGCCCATAATAATATATTCCACTTCTTCCAATATTGATGTCATGGACCAACTATACCGCCAAGGCGCACAATACTATATTAGGAAACCAGCCGATTTTTCAAATCTTAAAAGAGTAATAAGTAGGACGATCGAACTGATAAAACAAAAAAGAGTACTACAAGCCTCTAGAGAAGAATTTGTGATACAACCTTAAGTAAATGAAACTGAACCCAACCCATAAAGCAAATAATCTCTCGTTCCTTGAGAATAGTGGCCAAATGGGCGAGATTATTAGGGAGATGGACTGGGATAAAACAACCCTGGGGCAAATAAGTGATTGGCCTATAAGTTTACGTACTACCCTGGCCATAATTTTGCACTCATCCTATCCTATGTTTCTTTTTTGGGGTGATGAGCTTATCTGTTTTTATAATGATGCTTACAGACCAAGTCTAGGGATAGAAGGTAAACATCCGGCTATTGGAAAAAAAGGCAAAGAAGTTTGGCCAGAGATATGGGATTTTATAGGTCCCTTGATCAATGAAGTAGTAAGTACCGCAAAACCGGTTTCATATAATGACCAATTGGTGCCATTTTACCGCAATGGGAGCATGGAGGACGTATATTGGACCTTCTGCTACAGTGCCGCTTTTGATGATTTTGGCAAGGTTAATGGCGTAGTTGTTACTTGCACAGAAACTACCGAAACCGTAATTACAAAAAAAGAATTACAGGAAAGTGAACGCAGGCTTCGCACAATGATTGCACAAGCACCTGTAGCGATAGCTATATTTCAGGGCAAGGACCATGTAACCGAATTGGCAAATTCCCTTGCACTGGAAATGTGGGATAGAATGGAGGGTGAAGTATTGGGAAGACCAATTCTGGAAGCCATGCCAGAACTTGAATCGCAAGGTATTAAAGAGTTGCTGGACGAGGTTTACAACACTACCAAAACTTTTTCTACTTCAGAATTTCCCGTGCAAATCATGAGGAAGGGAGAATTGAATATGGCTTATCTCAACTTCAGCTTCGAACCACTATTAGATAATACTGGGAAAATTGAAGGAATAATGGCCTTGGGCATTGAAGTTACAGATCAAGTAATTGCCCGAAAAAAAATAGAGGAAAGTGAAAAAAAATTCAGACTACTGGCCGATTCGCTTCCTCAATTTGTATGGACCGCAGATCCAGAAGGCAATTTGAATTATTTTAACCAATCGGTTTTTGAATTTTCTGGATTGTCGCAAGATCAATTAAAGAAGAAAGGATGGTTACAGATGGTGCATCCGGACGACAGGAAAAGAAATTTTAAAACATGGGAGAACTCGATTGCCACAGGGAAGGATTTTATACTGGAGCATCGTTTTAGGAGACATGATGGTGAATACCGATGGCAGTTGAGCCGTGCCAAGCCGCAACGCAATGATGACGGAATTATACAAATGTGGGTAGGTAGTAGCACCGATATACAGGAACAGAAAATTTTCCTTGATGAATTGGAGAGACAAGTTCAGGAACGTACTGCCGAGCTGTTGGAATTGAACGAGTCGCTTAAAAAAAGCGAACAGCGCTACCACCTAATGGTAGAGGAAGTGCAGGACTACGCCATTCTTTATTTGAACCCGGATGGAATTGTGGAGAACTGGAATACGGGGGCAGAAAAAATTAAGGGCTATAAAGCAGAGGAGATAATCGGTAAGAATTTTTCCAACTTTTATACAGAGGAGGATAGAAAGAGCGGACTTCCCAATAGATTATTGGGCCTGGCTGCCAGAAAGGGGAAAGCAGTACAGGAAGGGTGGCGTGTAAGAAAGGATAATACATTGTTTTGGGCAAGCGTGGTAATCACTGCAGTACATAATGAAAAAAAGGAGGTAATAGGGTATTCAAAAGTAACCCATGACCTTACTGAGAAGAAAGAATCGGATGATGCACTTAAGGAAAAGAAGGCCGAGCTGGAACAAAAGAACATTGAACTGCAGAAAATGAACAAGGAACTACAATCCTTTGCTTACATATCAAGTCATGATTTGCAGGAGCCTTTAAGAAAAATTCAAACGTTTGCTTCCAGGATAATCGAAAAGGATCAGGATACCCTTTCCGAAAATGGAAAATATCTATTTAAAAGGATGCAACTTTCCGCAGAACGGATGCAGTCTCTCATAGATGATTTGTTGGCCTATTCCCGCACACACAATTTGGAAGGCGATTTTGAAAAAACCAATCTTAATCTAATCATTGAGCAAGTTAAACAAGACTTAAGCGAGGAACTTCTTCAGAAAAATGCCATTATCGAAACGGATAAAGCTTGCATGGTCAGTATAATTCCATTTCAATTTAAACAGCTCTTTTATAATCTGATAAGTAATTCCTTAAAGTTTTCAAAACCAGAAGAACCGGTCTACATAACTATGAAAAACGAGTGTGTTAGTGGTAATGTATTGGAAGGGCAAAACTTTGATGACGACACTAAATATTGCCATATCACTTTTTCGGACAATGGGATAGGCTTTGAACAAAAATACAGTGAAAAGATCTTTGAATTATTCCAGCGCCTTTATGGGAGAACAGAATATCCCGGAACAGGCATAGGACTAGCTATTATTAAACGTATTGTAGAGAATCACCGTGGCGTTATTACGGCGCAAGGAGAACTGGGCAAGGGTGCCACTTTTAATATATATCTTCCGTTGGAGGACTAAAAGACGCTAATTTTATCTTTTACACCCTGAAGCTATGGAGCAGCTGAGATTAGAATATATCTTCTCATGTTTGGGGTTGAGCACCAGTCCACTAAATTTAACCAATGGGATAAGTTTAGATAGTAAGTACCATGTGTACAATTGTTAAAGTTCTAGACAATGACCGTAAAATTCAAATCATCACTGGTCTTTGAGGTTGTATTTTGAAAAGGCTTCAAAGATTTATATAATACGGTTTTCAATTGGTTGTATGAGTTGGGTTTCTTTATGTAAAGATTTGCTCCGGCCTCTTTCAGTTGGTCTACTTCATTTTGATTAAACGATGTGGAATAAATGATTATTTGGATTTCCGACAATTCGGGGATGCTACGGATATCCGTTAGGCATTCAAATCCGTCCATAAGGGGCATACGTAGGTCTAAAAAAATGGTGTCTGGCTTGGGGTTGCCAGAATATAATTCTGCCATTAGGTCGACCCCATTTTCAAATTGTTTTACCGAGGTTTCAATTGGCAATTCGGACAAGGCGTCCATAAAAAGTTCCCGATCATCTTCATCATCGTCCGCTAGAAAAATGTTAATAGGATTCATAACTTTATATTTTAATTGATTATTTGCCGGCTGAGGAATATTATATTTACATTGATTTATGCACTTAAATCCTGATTATCACAATATAGGTATGTCACCATTCCAACTTGGATGACTAATTTTCAGTTTTTTCTGTTTGCAGTTTTCGGAAGGTTTTAAAATTTCCTGCAAACTGTTTTAGCTCCACATAATCATAAATTTAGGGGAAGTTTTAAATAAAGGATGCGTCAAATGAATAGAATATTAACTCGAAAAATCTTTTGGTCAATCAGCAGAAATAAAAAGTATCCGGAAAATTGGCCTATGCGTGGCCGGTACCATTCGCTCTTATAGCTTCTGTATTCACTTTTATATTTCAAAATGGATCAAGTTTCCTAGATAATGCTTAAACCTTTTCTTATTTCTCTGGATAATAGTATAAAATAAAGAACCGCTCTTTTTAGGGCGGTTCTTCGGTTTCGCTTCATTACGAAGCATGAGCTTGAGTTAGTCAATCTTCACTAAAAACAATACTTGTTTTCAGCCTTGAGTTTATCGGCAATTGTATTTCGCAGTTCAACTACGTTGGGTTGGTTTGTATATTTCGTAAAACGCTTTAGGCCCATAAGCATCATACGTTGCTCATCTCCCTCGGCCATTGAAATTATAGCTTCCTTGCCATTTTTTATAACAGTGTCCACTGCATTGTACAGGTACAATTTGGACATAGCTATTTGTTCTTTTTGGGCCGCTTCCCCAAATCGTTTTGCATTTTTTTCAGTTCTTAAGATGGCAGATTCCGCCAAATATATCTCTATCAAAATATTGGATGCAGCCAACAGTAACATTTGATGTTCATCTAGGCCAGGTCCATATTTCTGGACCGCAGAACCGGCCACCATTAAGAAAACTTTCTTAAGCTTTGCAACCATTTCTTTTTCTTCAGACAACAATTCGGAATAGTCCGGGGTGTCAAAAGAAGGAATGCCCATTAGTTCATTCCCTACGGCCGTAGCCGGACCCAAAAGATCTACATGCCCTTTCATGGCTTTTTTGACCAATAGGCCAATGGATAACATTCTGTTGATCTCATTGGTACCTTCATATATTCTGGCTATACGGGCATCTCTCCAGGCTGCTTCCATTGGGGTTTCCTCGGAAAAGCCCATACCGCCAAAAATTTGGATACCCTCATCCGAGCAGTTCTGAACGTCTTCGGATACGGCAACTTTTAATATGGAACATTCAATGGCATATTCCTCTACACCTTTAAGTTCTGCTTCCTGGTGGCTATTACCGGCCGCTAAGCGCATGGCAATACGGTCCTCAATATTTTTGGCAGCTCTATATGAGGCAGCTTCCCCAGCATACAAACTGGTCGCCATTTCCGCCAACTTCGATTTTATTGCCCCGAAATCTACTATGGCTGTTTTAAACTGCTTACGTTCCGTAGCATATCTTAAGGCGTTGGTAGTAATTCGTCTTTGCGAGTCCAAACAGGCGGCCGCCAATTTAATTCGTCCAATGTTTAAGGCGTTCATTGCAATTTTAAAACCATTTCCCCTTTCGGAAAGCATGTTTTCAACTGGAACTACCGTATCGTTAAAGAAAACCTGTCTGGTAGAAGAGGCACGGATTCCCAATTTATGTTCTTCCTCCCCCAAAGTAATACCATTACTAGGATCATTTTCTACTATAAATCCGGTTATATTTTTGTCATTTTCAATTCGTGCAAAAACAATAAATAATTTGCAGAACCCGGCATTGGAAATCCACATTTTCTGGCCATTTATCTTGTAGCTCTTACCATCTGCGGAAAGAGTAGCTGTGGTTTTGCCCGAATTGGCATCACTACCCGCCCCTGGTTCTGTTAAACAGTAAGCACCGAACCATTCACCTGTGGCCAATTTTGGAACATATTTTTGCTTTTGGGCTTCGGTACCGTATAAAGTTATGGGCATGGTGCCTATACCGGTATGTGCACCAAAGGCTGTACTAAAGGAACCACTACCACTAGAAATATATTCACAAACGATCATAGTGGAAATAAAGCCCATTCCCAATCCACCATAGGCTTCAGGAACGGCAACACCCAAAAAGCCCATTTCTCCGGCCTTGGTCATTACCTCCTGTGTCAGGGCATAATCCTTGGCTTCGAAACGATCCCGATTGGCTACAATCTCCCGATCGTTGAACTCAATAACGGAGTCGCGCATCATTTTTTGCTCTTCGGAAAAATCCTCAGGCGTAAAAATATCCTCACAATTGGTTTCCTTAACTAGGAATTGTCCACCCCTTAATATTTCTTTAGTTGTTGTTTCTGTACTCATTGTTCTTGTTATTAAGTTTTTAATATGTATTGAAGGGTATATTGAAATAGCAAGCGCCTCAATAAATATGTCTTGTAATTTTAATTTAAAAATTCAAAAATACCCGCTGCTCCCTGTCCAGTACCTACGCACATGGTCACCATGCCGTATTTCCCTTTCATATCCCTCTTTCTCATCTCATCAAAAAGTTGAACGGACAACTTGGCTCCTGTACAGCCCAAAGGGTGGCCAAGAGCTATGGCCCCCCCATTTACATTGACTATATCATTGTTTAGGTCTAGCTCTCGAATTACAGCCAATGACTGTGAAGCGAAGGCTTCGTTCAGCTCTATCAATTCAATATCGTTCTGTTTAAGACCGGCTTGTTTTAGGGCTTTTGGAATTGCTTTTACAGGGCCAATTCCCATGATTCTGGGTTCAACTCCGGCTGCGGCATAGTTGACCAATCTTGCAATTGGTTCCAATTTTAGCTCCTTTACCATATCTTCACTCATTACCAGTACAAAAGCTGCGCCATCGCTCATCTGTGAGGAATTACCGGCAGTGACACTTCCCCCTGCGGCGAAAACCGGACGCAGTCCTGCCAGAGCTTCCTTGCTGGTTCCTTTACGTGGTCCCTCATCTTTGGTCACTGTGTATTTTTTTGTTGCCCTCTTTCCGTTATCATCAACGTAGGTCTGTTCTACCTCAATAGGAACAATCTGACTTTGAAAACGGTCCTCGGCCTGAGCCCTAAGCGCTTTCATATGCGAGTTGTAGGCAAACTCGTCCTGGTCCTCACGGGATACATTAAATTGTTTGGCTACCGCTTCCGCAGTATTTCCCATGCCCCAGTAATAATCTTCGTGACCGGCCTTTGCAAGGTCATAGTTGAGCTCCGTTTTATAACCGGTCATAGGAACGGCACTCATACTTTCTGCTCCACCAGCAATGATACAGTCGGCCATGCCTGCTTGTATTTTGGCGGTGGCTATACCAATAGTTTCTATTCCAGAAGAACAAAATCTATTTACCGTAACCCCCGGTACATCAACAATATTAAGTCCCATTAAAGAGATTAATCTGGCCATGTTCAGACCTTGGGAACCCTCGGGCATAGCGTTTCCAACAATAACGTCATCAATGCGTTTTTTGTCCAATTGTGGCAACTCATTCATCATATACGCTATGGTTTCGGCAGCCAGCTCATCCGTTCTCTTAAAACGGAAAACACCTTTTGGGGCTTTTCCTACTGCGGTCCTATATGCTTTTACTATAAATGCTTGTTTGTTCATAGTTCTATTTTTGTTTTGAAGTTGAGATTTTAGACTACTTGATGCTAGAGTCTAGACCTTACTTATCTAAATTGTCGATAAATGAGGCAATCATTTTTTGAATTTGTAAAATTTTAGTTTCAAGTTCTTCGAACTTCTCTTCATCCAAATATTTTTCATTATACGAAACAATTAATTGAGTTTCCCATTCGAAAGCAGAACCCAGACTATTCTCTAAATATTTAATAAAATGTCTATTAGTACTTTTACTTGACCCTTCAGAAATATTAGATGGAATGGAAACCGCAGATCTGTTCATTTGACTAATTAAATTAAACCTTTCAAAATCCGGATAAGTTCGTGTAAGCCTATAGTTCTCACTTACAATTTCCATTCCTTCTTGCCATATTTTCAATTTCTTAAAATTATGTCGTCCCATTTGGTCTAGTCTCTAGGGTCTAATCGTCTATTATCTTAATTTCTTAACGGCTTCCCTGTCTTCAACATATGTTGTATTCGTTCCAAGGTTTTTCTTTCCGTACAGAGGGATAGGAATGCTTCCCGTTCCAGATCCAATAGATATTGTTCAGTGACCAAGGTTGGTTCCGACAAGTCACCACCGGCCATTACATAGGCTAATTTGTTGGCAATCTTATGGTCGTGTTCACTTATATAATTACTGTCCTCCATGGCATCCGTTCCTACCAAAAACATACCTAGGGCCTGTTTTCCAAGAACCTTTACGTCTTTTCTCTTTGGAGGTTGGGTATAGCCCTGTTCTGCCATTAGTTTGGCGTAAGCTTTGGCTGTTGCAATTTGTCGGTCCTTATTTACGACCACTATATCTTTCCCTTTTTCAAGAACTCCCATATCATAGGCCTCATAAGCGGATGTTGAAACTTTTGCCATTCCAATAGTGAGGAAATATTCTTGAAGTACATTAAGCTCAACATCATTTTTCCTAAAGGTATCTGATGCCCTTAATGCCATTTCCTTGGAACCACCACCTCCTGGTATGACCCCAACTCCGAATTCTACCAGCCCCATGTAGGTTTCAGCTGCGGCAACAACCTTATCGGCATGTAAAGACAACTCACAACCACCACCCAAAGTCATTCCGTGTGGGGCAGAAACAGTAGGAATGGATGAATAACGCATACGCATCATTGTATCCTGAAACATCTTTATGGCCATGTTAAGCTCATCGTATTCCTGTTCCACGGCCATCATAAATATCATTCCAATATTGGCGCCAACAGAAAAGTTGGGTGCCTGGTTGCCCACCACCAGACCTTGAAAGTCTTTTTCTGCCAAATCAATGGCCTTGTTGAGTCCGGCCAATACATCGCCACCAATGGTGTTCATTTTGGACTGGAATTCCACATTCAATATACCATCGCCCAAATCCTCAATAACAACTCCCGAGTTTTTCCAAACCTCATTGGATTTTCTAATATTGTCCAAAATGATAAAGGAATCCTGACCTGGTATTTTCGCCATCGCCTTTTTGGGAATGTCGTAGAAATAGGTTGCCCCGTCTTTAATGGTGTAGAATGATTTATTTCCTGAGGATATCATTTCGGTAACCCAGGCCGCCGGTTGAAAACCTTCGGCTTTCATCATTTCTATCCCTTTTTCAACACCTATGGCATCCCAAATTTGAAAGGGGCCATGTCCCCAGGCAAAACCTGCTTTCATGGCGTCATCTATTTTATATAATTCTTCGGTTATTTCAGGGATTCTATTGGAGGCATATTCAAATAAGGAGGAAAAACTTTTTCTGTAAAAGGCACCTGCCTTGTCCTTTCCGGTAACCAACACCTTAAATCGGTCGATTACATTTTCTATGGATTTGGTGAGTTCAAGAGTGGCAAAACTAGCCTTTTTACTGGGTCTGTATTCCATTGTGTTCAGGTCCAAGGCCAATATTTCCCGACCTTCCTTTTTATAGAAGCCTTGCCCTGTTTTACTTCCGAACCATTTATTTTCCATCATTTTTCCGATGAAATCCGGAAGTGTAAATTGTTCCCGTCTTTCATCATCCTTACAATTTTCTGCAATACCATTGGCGACATGTACCAAAGTGTCCAAGCCAACAACGTCTACGGTGCGGAAGGTGGCCGATTTTGGTCTACCTATTACCGGTCCTGAAAGTTTATCTATTTCCTCAACGGTAAGGTCCATCTCCTTTACGGCATGGAACAAACTCATTATGCTAAAGGTACCTATTCTATTACCAATAAACGCAGGAGTATCTTTGGCTATCACCGAGGTCTTGCCTAAAAACTGTTCCCCATAGCCATTTAAGAAATCCAATACTTCGGGAGAAGTTTTGGGTCCAGGAATTATTTCAAAAAGCTTTAAGTATCGGGCCGGATTAAAAAAGTGTGTTCCGCAGAAATGTTTTTGGAAATCTTCACTTCTTCCCTCACTCATAAATTTTATGGGAATGCCCGAGGTGTTGGAAGTAATTAAAGTGCCCGGCTTTCTGTGCTTGTCCAGTTTTTCAAAAACTATTTTTTTGATATCCAGACGTTCTACTACCACTTCAATGATCCAATCTACCTGTCCAACTTTGGAAATGTCGTCCTCAAGATTCCCGGTCGAGATTCTTTGGGCAAAATTTTGATGATAAATAGGGGAGGGTTTGGATTTTAATGCAGCGGCCAAGGAATCGTTTACCAATCTATTTCTAACTACCTTATCCACTAGGGTAAGGCCATTTGCTTTTTCTTTATCATTGAGTTCCCGTGGTATAATATCCAAGAGCAATACCTCCACTCCTATGTTGGCGAAATGGCAGGCTATGCCGCTTCCCATTATACCAGAACCAATAACTGCTACTTTTTTAATGTGTTTGTTCATCAATAAAAAGGTGTTAACTAGTTTTTTACTCGATAATCGAGATTTAAATGCTCCGACGCTTGCGTCGAAATCAAAATTAAATTTCCTTTCAATGCCTCGTGGTCTTGCCCCGAGGTAGTTTACTCTATTAATAAATTTTCTTTTCCGCAATTAGTTTGTTGATAATCTCCGTTACCTCAAAAAAAGTTTCCAATTTTTCTTTGGGTACATGTGTCTTCACCACATCGTTGAAACGAAGTACAACATCTTTTGAATCCTTCCTCTTTTCCAGGCCAAAAGCCGTGAGGTGTATCAGAACACCCCTACCATCATTGGGGTTTGGCCTGCGTTCAATAAGTCCCTTTTCCTCCATACTTTTCAATATCCGCGAGAGACTCGTGGCCTCCATACCCATTTTTGGGCCAAGGGCGGTAGAGGGGGTACCGGTTTTGGGGTCTATACTCAATAATGTAAAGCCTACGGCCATAGTACTGTTGAATTTCCTCGCCTCCTCGTTATACATCTTTGTGACCGCTTGCCAAGTTGCTCGGAGCGCGTAATCTATTGTTATGTCTTGCATGCTGTTTTGTTGGTTCTTTCAAAGATATAAAAATATATTATGCATGCATAATATATTTCAAAAAAAATATGGCCTCTATAAAATAAAACAGCTTCTGGTTACAGAAGCTGTTTTTAATTTGGTTTGGGACAAGTCACTAATGCCGGTAAATGTCATTGTAAAGATCCATATACTTTTCTTTTACTATTTTTCGCTTTAATTTCATGGTAGGCGTAAGGTGCCCGTCGTCTATGCTCCATACATCTGGCGTAAGTCTAAATTGTTTCACCTTTTCCCATTTGGCAAAACTTTCATTGGCAGCATCCACTTCCTCTTGGAATCTGGCATTTACTTTTTCATTTTGGACCATTTTTTTATTGTCGCCAACCTCTATATCGTGCATTTTGGCCCAATTGCGTAAAAATTCAAAATCTGGTTGTATCAAGGCTGCCGGCATTTTTTCCCCTTCGCCTACAACCATTATTTGTTCTATAAATCTGGATTGCTTAAACCTGTTTTCCAATAGTTGGGGCGCAACATATTTACCTCCTGATGTTTTGAACATTTCTTTCTTTCTGTCCGTGATCTTGAGAAATCCATCGGTATCTATCTCTCCAATATCCCCAGTATGAAAATATCCATCCTTTATAACCTCAGCTGTTTTTTCAGCATCCTTGTAATAACCCAACATTACTTGTGGCCCTTTAACACATATTTCACCGTCTTCCGCAATTTTTACTTCTGTATTAGCCAATAATTTTCCAACGGTCCCTATTTTAAATCCGCCATCCCTCATATCGTTCACAGAAACCACTGGTGAAGTTTCCGTAAGTCCGTATCCTTCCATAACCCCAAAGCCAGCGGCATTGAAAATACGTGCCAATCTAGGCTGTAAGGCAGCACTACCGGAGGCTATCAGAGAAAGATTGCCTCCTAACCCGTCTTTCCACTTGCTAAAAATTAATTTTCTGGCCATTGCCAATTGCTGTTCGTACCACCAACCGTTCTGCCCGTATGGTTCATATTTCAATCCCACTTCTACAGCCCAGAAAAACAATTTCTTTTTTATTCCTGTAAGTTCGGTTCCCTTGGCAATGATTTTATCGTACACTTTTTCCAATAATCGGGGTACAGCGGTCATTACATGGGGGGCGCACTCTTTTAGATTGTCGCTTATTTTATCCATGGACTCTGCAAAATAGATAGTGACCCCAGCGTATTGATAGAGATACATCATCATTCGTTCATAGATATGGCAGACGGGCAAAAAGCTTAAACATGTAGTATTGCCATAATCTATGGGCAGACGCTTGGAACTTTCAATGGCATTGCATACCACATTGTTGTGGGTGAGCATTACCCCTTTAGGTCTACCAGTGGTCCCGGACGTATAAATCAAGGTAGCCAAATCATCCGGCTTCACCTTATCCTTAAGTTTTTCTACCTCATTTTGGTTGGCGGTATCCGTACCCAATTCCAAGATTTCGCTCCAATTCTTGCAGTTCTCCAGTACGTCAAAGGAGTATACATCCTTTAAATGTGGTGTAGTCGCTTTTACGGCATTGACCTTGTCAAAAACTTCTGTGCAGGACACAAAAACATATTTGGCTTCTGAATGATTTAGAACATAAGCGTAATCTTCTTCCGAAATGGTAGGGTATATAGGAACGTTTTGTGCCCCAATTTGAAGTATTCCAATGTCCATTATATTCCATTCCGTTCTGTTGGCCATGGAAATTAGGGCAATTTTGTCATTAGGTTTTACGCCTAGTCGCAACAAGGCCCTACTAATAGCATTTGCCTTGTCTATATATTCCTGGGTAGATGTTGCAACCCATTCTCCATTGTACTTTGTGACCAGTGATTTTTTTAAATTGAATTTCTCTAATTGATAATAAGGAAAATCAAAAAGGCGGGTGATTTCTTGCATATTTAATTTGCTGTTCGTAATCGCAAATTAAGAAAAGGGAACGGTATTTTAAAATCACATTCGTATAAAAAATGTAAAAAAATTAAGGAGTCTTCATTTTATCTGCTAAAAATTGTTCCTTTTTGGCTTTGTTTAATTGGACTGGGGAGTTGTAACCGAGATATTTTTAATTAGTGATCTGATCTTGAAGAGCCTTGATTTATTCCTGATTTTCGCCCATTTTTGAATAGGATACTATTGTTTTTAGTAAAGATTTACCCTTATTAATGTTTCCTTAAGTAGAATTAATTCTAAGGCAGAATAATGTTGTTTGTATTAATTCCGAGGTTACTTAGCTAAGATTTATGGCTAGGAAGCTACAAAATGATTAAGTTCAAACTTTAATGCACCAAATTCCAATATAAACGTTTCTGCCTATTTTTAGGACATCTGGAGCGTTAGGGTGTGTGCATATCTAATTATTATTAACAATTAAACTAAACCAATGAAAAAGCTTTTTGTAACGGCAGTAGTTATTTTTACTATGATTTCCTGTGCCGAAAAAACTAAAATCCCTGTATATGCATGGACTGGTGGTCCTGGGGAGGCTACAGATCAAGAATTGATGGCAACTTTTAAGAATTATAAGGAAAAAGGGATAGATGGCCTGATGTACAACGGCGGACATAATCCAGAAACGTATAAGCGGGTAGGTAAATTGGTAAAGGATGCGGGAATGGAATTCCATACATGGGTACCTACAATGGTGCAGGGAGACAATCCTAAATTGCCACAAGATCTTTATGCGATAAACCGCAATGGGGAGTCAGCTTTTGATAAACCCGCATATGTTTCATATTACAAATTTCTTTGCCCCAATAAGGAGGGTTCATTTACCTTCCTGTCCGAACTATACGGAAATATTGCAGCCGTGGAAGAAGTAGATGGGATACATTTGGATTATATCCGTTTCCCGGATGTTATATTGGCCGAAGGCCTTTGGGACAAATATGGACTGGTGATGAACGAGGAATATCCGGTGGCCGATTATTGCTATTGTGATAAATGTGTAGGTGATTTTAAAGAGCAATCAGGAATCGACATAAAAGAGGTTGAAGATCCGTCCAAAGTACAGGAATGGAAGCAGTTTAGATATGATTTAATTACCAACATTGTAAATCGTTTGTCCAAGGTAGTACATGACAAGGGCAAAAAGATAAATGCGGCGGTTTTTCCAGGTCCTAGCAATGCAATGAAAATGGTTAGACAAGAATGGAACAAATGGGACTTGGATGCCTTTTATCCTATGAACTATAACGATTTTTATTTAAAAGGTCCTGAATGGGTTGGGGAAATAACCAAGGAGGAAGTGGAATCCGTAAACGGAGAAAAGCCCATTTATAGTGGACTTTTCATATGTCCAAACCCGGAGAACAAAACAAAAGAGAATGACCCTGAAAATCACGGATTATTGCCTTCAGAAATAGAAACGGCCATTAGAACTTCCATGGAGAACGGAGCCGCGGGAATTTGCCTTTTTACCCCCGAAAGAATGAAGCCGGAGCATTGGGAGGCCTTTGATAAGGCTATCCATGCAGATTATTCCAAGAAGTAGAAAGTAAATTTGATTTCCTCTAAGGAAGTATAATTATTTATATTAAAATCCCCTGAATAAAAGTCCAACTTCTATTCAGGGGATTTTAATTGGTGGAATTAGAGATGTAGTTTAAATCCTTCGTGGGTAGCTTTGAATCCGATGCCTTCATAAAAACGAATTGCATTGGGGCGTAGTTTGTTGGAGGTCAACTGTATCAAATGGACGTTTTTTTCCTTTGCCCTTTCAATAATCCATTGAAACATTTGTTTGCCAATTCCCTTGCCCGTTTGGTCTTCCCGTACATGGACGTTTTCCACAAGACAGCGTATGCCGCCTAAATAGGTTAGGTATTGGAGAAAGCTTAATTGAAAAGTGGCTACGACTTCGCCCTCGGAATTCTCTATAACGATTAATTCCTGATTTTTGTCCGTATTAATTCTTTCAAAGGCACTATAATACTCTTTGGGAAGCGGGTCCTCAAACCTTTCCCGCAATTGGCCCAAGGTATCATTGGCTATCATTTCTATTATTGATGGAAGGTCTTCCTTGGTAGCTTGTCTAAAGATCATAATTACTCCTTATGGGTTTCCAGCCATTTTCTTGCGTTGACAAATGCCTCTAGCCATGGAGAAACCTCATCCAGTCTGTCAGCAGGGTAATGTGCCCAATTCCACTGGAAAATGGAACGCTCTATATGGGGCATAGTCACCAGATGTCGACCAGAGGCGTCACATAACATGGCTGTATTGAAATCACTGCCATTTGGGTTTGCCGGATAACCTTCATAACCGTAATTGGCTACTATGTTGTAATTTTCTTTGGTCATGGGCAATTTAAATTTTCCTTCCCCGTGGGAAATCCAAACCCCCAAATTGGCACCTTCCAAACTTGAAAGCATAATGGAATTGTTCTTTTGAACAATTACGGAAGTAAATCCGCTTTCGTGTTTATGGGAATCATTAAAGGTCATTTTTCCATGTTCGGCGTGCTCGGGATTGATCAATTCCAATTCCATGAATAGCTGACAACCGTTACAAATGCCTATGGAAAGGGTACCGGGTCTGGCAAAGAAATTCTTTAGTGCCGTATTGGCCTTTTCGTTGTATTTAAAAGCTCCTGCCCAGCCTTTGGCACTTCCCAATACATCAGAGTTAGAGAATCCACCGACTGCACCTATAAATTGAATATCTTCCAAGGTCTCCCTTCCGGATATTAGGTCGGTCATATGGACATCCTTAACATCAAAACCGGCCAGGTACATGGCATTGGCCATTTCGCGTTCCGAGTTACTGCCTTTTTCACGTAGGATGGCCGCTTTTGGTCGCGTTTTTGCCTTAGCTGGCAATTTTCCATCAAAATGGGTTGGAAAAGAGTAGGCTAGGGGCTGATTTTTGTAATTGTTGTAGCGCTCTTTGGCCAAGTTGTTGGCGGTTTGCCTTCGGTCCAATAGATAGGATGTTTTAAACCAGGTGTCACGTAGGGAATTGATGTTCAGTCCCATTTCCATCCCCTGATTCTTTATGGTCAGGGTAGGTGTTGTGCTCACCGATCCAATTTTGAAATACTCAATACCTGAATTGGCCAATACTTTTTCTACCGAGCTGTCCTTAGCTTGAAAAACGATCCCCGCATTTTCTGAAAACAATAATTTGATAGTATCGGCTTCACCTATACTTGTCAAATCCAATGTGGCACCCAAATCAAGGTCGGCAAAGCACAGTTCCAAAAGCGTGGTAATCAATCCGCCCGATGCTACGTCGTGACCGGCCAGGATTTTTCCGTTGAGAATTAACTCTTGGAAAGTATTGAATACGGTCTTAAAATTTTTGGCATTATTTATAGTGGGGGCAGCATCACCAATGGTATTCAATATTTGTGCAAAGGATGATCCTCCCAATTTATAGGAATCCTGGGATAAATTGATGTAATATATGTCCCCGCCATTTTTTTGTAAGACAGGTTCTACCACTTTGCCAATGTCGGTACAGTTTCCGGCGGCGGAAATGATAACGGTTCCAGGAGCTATAACTTCTGCGTCTTTGTAGCGTTGTTTCATGGATAGGGAATCTTTTCCAGTTGGGACATTTATTCCCAGCTCGATGGCAAAATCCGAAATGGCCTGAACCGCCTCATACAGTCTTGCGTCCTCCCCAGGATTTTTACAGGGCCACATCCAATTGGCGGAAAGTGAAACCGAGTCCAAACCGTCTTTTAAAGGTGCCCAAACAATATTGGTCAAGGCTTCAGCGATACTATTTTTACTTCCAGCAGAGGGGTCTATCAATCCTGAAATAGGGGAGTGGCCAATAGAAGTGGCAATTCCTTCCTTTCCTTTGTAATCCAACGCCATAACACCGCAATTGTTCAAGGGTAACTGCAGTGGACCGGCACATTGCTGTTTGGCCACCTTGCCGCCTACACAGCGGTCTACCTTATTTGTAAGCCAATCCTTGGCGGCTACTGCTTCCAATTGCAGAACCTGGTCCAAATAATCATGAAAGTGTTCCAGGGAATAGGATGGGGCCTTATATTTTCTTTTTATTGAGGAATCATTCATTACAGTTTTAGGAGAACTCCCGAACATATCGGATAGTTCCAAGTCCATTGGACTTTCTCCAGTTGTGGTAGATTTAAATGTAAAGCGGTTGTCTCCCGTAACATCGCCAACCTCATACATGGGCGATCTTTCTCTATCTGCAATTCGGTGCAGCATATCAACATCCTTTTTTCCTATGACCAATCCCATACGTTCTTGGGATTCGTTGCCAATGGTTTCTTTTGCGGATAGCGTAGGGTCTCCAATGGGCAGTTTATCCATATCTATTAATCCTCCCGTATCCTCGACCAATTCGGATAGACAATTTAAATGTCCACCAGCACCATGATCGTGTATGGAAACGATAGGGTTATGCTCGCTCTCTACCATTCCCCGTATGGCGTTTGCAGCCCTTTTTTGCATTTCAGGGTTGGAACGCTGAATGGCGTTAAGTTCTATAGTTGCTCCAAATTCTCCAGTATCGGCACTGGATACGGCAGCACCGCCCATACCAATACGGTAGTTGTCGCCTCCAAGGATCACGATTTTATCACCAGTTTTGGGAATATCTTTTATTGCCTGTTCAGCCTTTCCATAGCCAATACCCCCGGCCTGCATAATTACCTTGTCGTATCCTAATTTTCTACCCTGGCCAGTTCCATGGTTTTCATTGGCTTCATCATGTTCAAATGTTAGTACGGATCCCGCAATAAGGGGTTGTCCAAATTTGTTTCCAAAATCGGAGGCTCCGTTGGACGCCTTTATTAGTATATCCATTGGGGTTTGGTACAACCAATTTCTTTCTGGCATTCCCTTTTCCCAAGGCCTGTTTTCTTCCAGGCGGGAATACGCGGTCATATACACAGCAGTTCCTGCCAAGGGCAAGGAACCTTTTCCACCGGCCAAACGGTCCCTAATTTCTCCGCCCGCCCCTGTGGCCGCCCCATTAAAAGGCTCTACAGTGGTTGGGAAATTATGGGTTTCGGCCTTTAGGGAGATAACAGATTCGAATGGTTTTTCTTGGTAGAAATCTGGCTTGTCAGCACTTTTGGGGGCAAACTGCACCACTTTCGGCCCTTTAAGAAAAGCCACATTGTCCTTATATGCCGATACTATATCCCCTGGATGTTCCTGGGATGTTCTTTTAATAAGCTTAAATAGTGATGAAGATTTTTCTACTCCGTCGATAACAAAAGTCCCATTAAAAATTTTATGCCTACAGTGTTCAGAATTCACCTGACTAAAGCCAAACACCTCGGAATCTGTTAGTTTGCGGCCAATTTTTTCGGAGACTTGCTGTAAATAGGCCACTTCCTCATCACTTAGGGCCAATCCCTCCTGTTCATTATATTGGTCAATATCCACTATTTCCAGAATAGGTGCTGGCATTACATCAACCTTAAAAATATCCTGTGAAAGGCCACTATATTTTTGGGAAAGCATGGGGTCGTACCCTTTTTCATCCTCGTCTACTGCAGTAAACTCCTCAATTCTAATTATACCTGAAATTCCCATATTTTGGGTTATCTCTGTAGCATTGGTGCTCCATGGGGTAATCATGGCTGCCCTGGGACCAACAAAAAAGGCGTCCAATGACGCCGCGTTTAATTTAGGTTGGTTGCCAAACAACCACGTAAGTTTTACGCTATCTTCTTGGGTCAGGTCGTTTTTGGTCTGTACCGCAAATATCTTAGTGCTAAGGTCTCCGAAGAAATGAATCATCTAATTATGTAAATTGTAAGGTTGAGAAAGGTGCAAATTTACGGTTTTAATGTGTAATTTTTCATTAGAATAGTTAACAGTTTTGGACAACAATTGTTAATTTCTGTATGTGGTCTAATTTGAAATACCTTGTACTATAATTTTTATTTTGGTTCTATATGAATCAAAACATGTCCAATATTGGGTATATCCCTACGGAGCCTGTCCTTAAGTTTGTGGGACAGGTCATGCCCTTCTTTTACACTAATACTGCCGTTTACCTGGGCATGAAGGTCAATATGATATTTTGTACCGGCCTTTCGGATGAAACATTTTTCAGTTCCCAATATACCATCAACAGTTAATGAAACTTCTCGAATTTCCTCTATAAGGTCATCATATAAATGTTCGTCCATTATTTCGCCAAGGGCAGGTCTAAAGATCAGATATCCATTGTAAAAAATAAAAAATGAGGCCGCCAAGGCAGCCCAATCATCGGCCGTTTCATATCCTTTACCAAAGATCAGGGCAATGGATATACCTATGAATGCCATAATGGAGGTGATGGCATCGCTTCTATGATGCCAGGCATCTGCTTTTAAGGAAGAGCTGTTGGTCTGGATGCTTTTTTTTAAGACCACCCTATACGAAATCTCTTTCCACAAAATAATGACCCCTAGGACCAATAGGGTCCAGGATTTGGGTGTTTTGTGCGGGGTTAAAATATTCATAATGCTTTCATAGGCTATAATCGTTGCCGAGGTAATTAAAAACCCTACTACCAGAAAAGTAATCAAGGGTTCAATCTTACCATGACCGTAGGGGTGATTTTCGTCTGCCGGCCTTTTTGCATATTTAAGTCCAAACAATACCAAGAGAGAGGAAAAAATATCGGTGGTGGATTCAATGGCATCGGCTATTAAAGCATAGGAATTGCCAAAAAATCCTGCCAAACCCTTAATTACGGCCAAAATAATATTTCCAGCTATGCTGAAATAAGTGGTCCTTATGGCCGACTGCTCATTGTTCATTCTTTTGCTAACTTGGATAAAAAAATAAAGGTAAGAAACTTATGTTTGCTTTTTGGGATGGAAAACAGGAAGAGTAGATTCCTGTTTTTCTAGTGCACAGACTTTTCAAATAACTTCATTTCTTACTAGAGGCCTCTATTAGAAGACTAAATTGTATCTTAGGAATGTAATACCAATAAATATTAAATATAATTACCATGGCCAAGGAATATGTAGATATCGCAACATTAAAATATTTGTTATACCATGTACATGGGGTGGAGGATTTGCTAACGGCAGAACGGTTCCAAGATTATGACAAGGATTCTTTGGATTTGTTTATAAATGCTATCAAAGAATTTTCCGACCGTGAATTATTTCCCTATTTCAAAGAGATGGATGAAACACCGGCCATTTATAAAAATGGAACCATAATGGTGCATAAACAGGTTGATGTAATGATGAAGAAGGGTGGGGAAATGGGAATTATTTCCGGTCCTTTTGATTATGGGGATGGGGGCCTGCAGTTACCATTTATAATTCATACGGCTTCGGCCTATATCCAGGAGGCCGCCAACAATCATCTGCCGGGATATGCCGGTTTGACCCAAGGCGCTGCAGAACTGATTGTTCATTTCGCCAATGAAGACCTCAAGAAAACCTATGTTCCCAAAATGTTATCCGGGGCTTGGGGAGGTACCATGTGCCTTACAGAGCCCCAGGCAGGTAGTTCCTTATCCGATATCACTACCAAAGCAACTCCCACCCAAGAAGGTTATTATAAGATATCCGGACAAAAAATATTCATTTCAGGCGGGGATCATCAATATGTAGAAAATGTAGTTCACCTATTGTTGGCCAGAATAGAAGGTGCTCCGTCCGGAACCAAAGGCATATCCTTATTTGTGGTGCCTAAACTTAGGATGGGGAAGGATGGAAGTTTAACCAATAACGATGTGATGACCGTGGCCGATTTTCAGAAAATGGGTCAAAGGGGTTATGCTACCACCCATCTCGGATTTGGAGACAAGGACGATTGCCATGGCTGGCTGGTAGGGCAGGCACACAAGGGGCTTAAATATATGTTTTTAATGATGAACAGTGCCAGGATAAGTGTAGGACGTGGGGGTGCAGCCATAAGCATGGCAGCTTATCAGGCCTCTATGGAGTATGCGAATGAACGACCCCAGGGGCGAAAGCTTTCCAGTGACGGAAAAAAAGATCCTGATGAAAAACCTTGTTTAATAATTGAACATCCAGATGTTAGGCGTATGCTGTTATTGCAAAAGGCAATTGCCGAAGGTTCTTTAAGTTTGGTTTTATTGGCTGCCAAGTATTACGATATTATACAATCCACCAAGGACCCAGAAACCAAGAAAAAGTACGGTCTTTTATTGGAAATGGTAATTCCTATAGTAAAAACTTATCCTACTGAGGCAGGAACTTTATCAGTGAGCAATGGGGTGCAGGTATTGGGTGGATACGGATTCTGTTCGGATTTTATACTTCAGCAATACTACCGCGATATTAGGATATTTAGTATCTATGAAGGTACTACGGGTATCCAATCCCAGGATTTATTGGGACGTAAGGTCCCCATGGAGAATGGAAAAGCTCTGGAATTATTGCTGACTGAAATATTGCATACCATAACCGAGGCAATGGAGTTTGATGAATTGCGTTCTTCGGCCAAAATATTGGGCGATAAGATTAAGTTGACAAGGAGCGTTTTGGATTTTTTGGTTCCCTTTGCCAAAAAAGGAAATTATGAGCGCTTTCTGTCCGATGCCAATTTGTTTATGGAATTTTTAAGTCACGTAGTAATAGGGTGGTTGTGGTTGGATATTGCTGTAAATGCACAGCGAAATATACTGGAGGGGGACCAGACTTATTCCAAAACTTTCTACGAAAGTAAAATCCATACCATGAAATTCTATTTCAAGTACGAGTTGCCCAAGACTGGTAGTTTGGCAGAATCGTTGATGCATCCCGATGTACTCACTACAAATTCCAAGAAGGAGGTTTTTTGAAAATTATTTTTTTCTAAACTAGGTAGGGTAATTTTCCTATTGGTTGTTTTATATACAAACAGTGCTATTAAATAAATCACAGTTTAAATAAAACATTTAAGTTATGAAGAGATTACAATTTTTAAGTTTAGCGATCCTACTTTTTTCTTTTATCGGATCAATAGCCCAGGAAGTAGAATCCACCGAAAAGGAAAAACTTACTTATTATGAACAAAGAGCCAAGGAGGATGCACAATTTGAGCAATCACAGGAATTGGCTGAATCGGAGGAAGAGGAATTTTGGGAATCGCAAAAGGAATATGAGCGTGAATTAAAGAAAAGGGATAGAAAGGCCCATAAGGCTTATATGAAAGGTAAAAGTGACGCCTATGCGGAACATCGTGAGCATTGTGACTCCCATTGTCATCATAGTCAGCATTACCATACCCATGCCAGCTTTTATTATTACCATAACGACCATTACAGTTATAGGAGCTATCCCAGAAGAACAACGGTTCGCACGGGAGTAGGGATTAGTGCTCCTAGTGTTAGAATAGGACTTTAGGAACCAGAACCAAAAAAGAGGCTGTCCATAAGCATGGACAGCCTCTTTTTTTTGTTCATTTTTTATTTTGAAGCGGGTTTCTTTTCCAAAAGGGCCATGTAGAATCCGTCAAATCCAGTTTTGCAGGCATATATGTTGCTATCCTTGATAAGGCTAAAGTCTTTGCCAGCCTCTGAGCCGAGGAATTTCTTTACTTGCTGAATATTTTCTTGTGGCAATATGGAACAGGTGGCGTAGACCAATTTCCCTCCAGGCTTAACTATTCTACTGTAATCCTGTAGGATTTGTTGTTGGGTAACCATAATTTTTTCCAAGAAATCGGGTTGCAGTTTCCACTTGGCATCGGGGTTTCTCTTTAAAACCCCCAATCCTGTACAGGGGGCATCTATTAAAACCCTATCTGCTGTGTCGTATAGCTTTTTAATTACCTTGGTAGAATCTATGGCCCTGGTTTCCACATTATGCGCACCATCGCGTTTGGCCCTTCTTTTTAATTCTTTTAGTTTGTTGCCATAAATATCAAGTGCGATAAGCTGACCCTTATTTTCCATCAGTGCTGCCAAATGAAGCGTTTTACCACCTGCCCCTGCACAGGTATCTACTACACGCTGACCAGGTTTAACGTCCAAAAATGGAGCTACCAATTGGGAGGAGGCATCCTGTACTTCGAACCAGCCATTTTTAAAGGCTTCGGTAATAAATACATTTGAACGTTCCTTTAGCCTTAAAGCATCTGGATACCCTTTTATGGATTCTGTTTCAACGCCTGCTTCGTGGAGAACACTGCTTAAATTATCCTTGGTTGTTTTTAAGGTATTTACCCTTAAAATTACTTCTGCCTGTTCATTTAGGGCATGTATTTCTTTGGTCCACAGGGCCTCGCCCAAGGATTTGGCACAGAGCTCGTCCATCCAATCGGGGACGGATTCCCTATATTTTCTTATTTTGGAGAGTTCATCAAATTTTCCTTTGATCCTTCTTTCCGGGGTAGGTTCAATTTGCTTCCAGTCCGGTAGTTTAATGCCTTTAAGAACGGCCCAAACAGCAAACATTCTAAATAGATTGGGCCTGCTATATGGGGCCTTAACTTCGGCTATTTCGGCGTACAATCTCCTCCATCGCACCATTTCGTAGGTGGTCTCAGCAATAAAACCTCTGTCCCGGGCACCCCATCGTTTGTCATATTTTAATACTTTTTCCACTACCTTATCTGCATATTCACCTTCATTAAATATATAATTTAACGCATCAACAACCGCAAACACTAGATTTCTATGTAATCGCATTTTAAAAAATTAAGATTGCAAAGGTATTGTATTAGAACCTATTCCTATTATTTTTGGGGAAAATTATAAGCATGCGCAATTATTTGGTGATTCTCATTCTATGCATTTTTGGCTCCTGTTCCGAAATGGAAGAACAGAGAGTGTTTAGTGATGTAAAAATAGAGACCATTTATACCGATTCATTGAGCTTTAGGGCCATAGAAATTATGGATGGCGGCAATATGGCATTTGCAGCCAACAAGGGAGCTTTTGGTTTAGTGGATCTTAGGACCAATAAAGTGAGGGTCAATACCCAAAAATATGACAGTATTCTTCCTGAATTTAGGGCAGTAGCACAAAATTCTACCGATTTTTTCATGCTTTCCATTGGTAACCCGGCCTTGTTGTACAAAACCGGAGACAAGGGCACTATGGAATTGGTATATAAGGAAGAGGATGAGAAGGTATTTTATGATGCCATGACCTTTTGGAACGACCAGGAGGGTATTGCCGTTGGGGACAGCATGAATGGGTGCCTGTCTATAATCATTACTAGGGATGGCGGTAGTACCTGGAAAAAAATATCATGTTCTTCTTTGCCAAAGTCGGAAACCGGGGAGGGGGCCTTTGCCGCCAGTAATACCAACATAAAGGTTTTGGGTACAATGGCTTGGATAGGAACTACACATGGAAATGTTTATCACACCAAGGACAAGGGGTTTACTTGGGAAGTTATAAAAACGCCCATAACAAGTGCAGAAACTACCCAAGGTATCTTTTCCATTGATTTTTATGATGAAAACCTGGGCGCTGTTATTGGCGGGGATTATGTTGAACCGGAATTAAATAGTGGGAACAAGGCAGTAACCATGGACGGAGGTAAAACCTGGAAATTGATTGCCGATGGCCAATTGCCAAATTATAGAAGCTGCGTTCAATTTGTGCCAAATTCTAACGGCAAGTCACTAGTTGCCGTTGGTTTTGAGGGTATTGCTTATTCTTATGACACTGGTGAAACCTGGAAGCAACTTTCAGATGAGTCTTTTTATACCCTTAGGTTTATGAACGACACTATTGCATATGCCGCAGGAAAGGACAGGATTGCGAAGCTAATTTTTCGCTGATATGTTATGGTATTGAAAAAGACGATGTTTTAATAGACGGCCTTTGACTTGGAGCTTGGAGAATAATTACCTTCCACCCTTTTTCTGTCTATATTGTTTTAGAAGCTGACGTTTAAAATCCTCTTCCGAACGCATCAACAAAATGGTCTTCTTGGCCGAAATTGTCTTGGATATATTTTCGATATAGGATTTTTCCAACTTATATTTTTCTTCCTCCAATTTTTGCATACGGCCAAGAAGTTCACTGGCTTGTGCGTCCGATAGGGCATCCAGATTTTTTATCTCGGAACCTATTTCGAAGCGCTCCTCCCTGAACAAACCTTCCCTTTTGGATTGATGTTCATTGTAAAGAGGCCAAAAACTTTGGGCTTCCTTTGGAGTAAGGTCCAATCTTTCTGTAATGAAAGCTACTTTTAGTGATTTTATTTTATCCCAATCCTGTCTTTCCTGTGAGCTTAAGGATAGCGTAACTGCAAGGAAAAGGATAGGGGCAAGTATTTTTATTTTTCTAATCATCATTGTGCATATTTAATTCTTCAAAATCTTCAATATGGGAGTCCAGATAATCTATGATATTGTCATTATCCAGCTTAATTTCCAGAATATCGTTTAGGTCCAAATCATCGATTGGAAGTATTTCCGCCAAATCATAGGAGGTAAGTTCCAAGTCGTTAAATTCAAAATAATTTTCTATGTCAGAATTGGCCAAGTCCGAATATGATGGCGTTTTATCGCTATTAAATTGAACCACAAGGAACAATAGTACCACCGCGGCAACGGAAGCGGCCGTGTAATAGTGTTTCTTATAAGATTTTAATGGTATTACCTTGGTCTCGGCCGGAATACTTTCCAGTTGTTCCAGAAGCCTTGTGTTAAAAGTTTCAAAATAACCCTCCGGAACTTTGAATCCTTCATTCGGAGGCATAGACGCATCTTCCTTTGCTATCTTTTTCATGATATCGCTGGAAAAGGTATCGAAATACCCATCTGGAACCCCAAAACTGTTATTTTTATTTAATTTATCCATTTCAATAGTTTGACCTTGAACAATATAAAAGGTTTAATTTTCTTTCAAAAAAGCTTCGATCTTTTTTGATGCCAAATGATAGGAGGCTTTTAATCCACCTACGGAGGTCTCTAAAATCTCTGAAATTTCTTCATACTTCATCTCCTGAAAATATTTCATATTAAATATTAATTTTTGCTTTTCAGGAAGTGTTGCTATGGCCATTTGTAATTTTAGTTGAATTTCATCGCCTTCAAAATAGACATCGGCCCTCAAATCTTCAACTGCCTTGGTCATCAACTTCTCGTTATTTATCTTAAATTTTTGTGATTTGGATTTTAAAAATGACAATGCCTCATTGGTGGCTATTCTATACATCCAGGAGTATAATTTACTGTCACCCTTAAAGCTATCGATATTTCTGAAAACCTTTATAAAGGTATTCTGCAATACATCATCGGTGTCATCATGGTTTAATACAATTCGTCTTATATGCCAATACAGACGTTCCTTGTAAGTGCTCACCAACACCTCAAAAGCCTTGGCCTGATGGTCCTTTTGCTTTAATTGTATTACTAAAGTTTCTTCCGCAATCAACATTTTGGACTTAAGTTCCATTATAGGACTATAGAAATTGAAAATGGTTTATTTATGGCTTTATTATTTTTTATGACTAAAAGCAAAGGTAAGCAAGTTTAACTACTGTAATTTTTTATTAGGTTATCACCTTTTAAAGAAAATTATTTTTATTTTTTAACTATTTTTGATTTTATTCCTTGCAGAAAGGTATCAATTCTTTGTTTAACAATTATAAAATGAAATCATAAGTGACTTTTAGTGTGCATGATAGTTGGCACAAGCTTTTGCTTGCCGAGTTAAAAAAACCTTATTTTGAATCTCTTATGGCCTTTGTTAAAGAGGAATATGCCAAACACACATGCTACCCAAAGGAGAATAATATTTTTTCCGCTTTTAATCACTGTCACTTAGAAGAAACCAAAGTAGTTATTATAGGTCAAGATCCTTATCATGGACCTAATCAGGCCAATGGTCTTTGTTTTTCCGTAAACGGGGGCGTGGCGCACCCACCCTCGTTGGTCAATATATTTAAGGAAATTGAATCGGATTTGGGCAAAGCTTATCCTGAGAATGGAAATTTGGAACATTGGGCAGACCAAGGCGTTCTTTTACTGAACGCCACCTTAACAGTACGGGCGCAAGAAGCTGGCAGTCACCAAAATAAGGGATGGGAGTATTTTACGGATACCGTTATCCAAAAATTATCCAATGAAAAGGAAGGGTTGGTATTTTTATTATGGGGAGGTTTTGCCAAGAAGAAGGCCAAGTTGATCAATACGGAAAAACATTACATTTTGACTTCCGGACATCCTTCTCCCTTGAGTGCCAATAGAGGGTATTGGTTTGGGAACAGGCATTTTAGTAAAACCAACAAAATATTATTGGAAAATGGAAGACAAGCAATTAATTGGTAATCTGAATTTTGATGGATTAGGATTTATACAAAACTGTCATATGGCTATAAAGTATAGAAACGGTTCCTTTTTTATTGCAAAATTTCAGTTTTAGAAAGAACATTTATATTACTTTTTTGTCCAAAAGCGAAAATGTAGTATTAACTAAATCTATATTTGTACTTTTTTTGAAATTGTATTGTAAAACTTACACTAGCATTTGTGATATTAAATATTAATAGGTTAATGAATTCTACTAAATTAAAATGGGTATTGTTGGTTGATGACGACGGAACAACCAATATGCTCAATAAACTATTTTTAAAAAAACTTATTCCTGACCTGGATATTGATACTGTTACGGATGGTCATAGGGCGTTGGATTTTATTGAGGCGAACATAAATGATATAGACCAAGGAAGTTTTCTTTTGATTTTGGATATTGAAATGCCGATAATGAACGGATGGCAATTTTTGGAGGCTTTTGATATACTTTTTAGAAAAGAGGAAAAAGAAAAAATTGTAATAGCTGTATTGACCGCCAATGGTACTGAGGAATTAACCTACAGGGCCTTGGCCAATCCACGTGTTAAGGAATGTCTTCAGAAACCTTTGTCGGATATCAATTTTAGAAGTATAATCCAAACCTATTTTTACGAGTAGGCGACCAGAAATCAAAAAAAATCTGTTTGTCCCTTTTTAAGTTCCCTTATACAATATCTCCTTGCTTGGGGTTATCTTTTCAATAAGCTTCAAGTCCTTTAAGGTGTTTTGTACCAATTCCAAATTCTTTTTACTGATATTATTTTGTCCCCATTCCGTTAGGGATAGCCAATGTTCAATATCTTCCAGTTGCTGGTTATAAGTGTTGGCCAAGGTCCGGTCTATACTGGGAATCCGTTTAAAATCGGAGGTATATATATTGATGATGTCCAATATATGTTTCAAGGTTCCGGGATTTTCGGTGATAAACTTATCCGTTGCGGCAATAACGAAGCAAGGCCATGGGGTTGGGCAGTCTGTAATTCTTCTAAATACTCCTTGATCAACCAAGGGTTTTGTAGTAAAACGCTCCCACATAAAATAATCGGCCTTGCCCTCTGTTAAACTGGCCACCGCACCATTTAAATTGTCGATTACCTCAAATTTTAAATCTTGGGTGTTCCAACCTTGGTTTTGTGCGTTTACGTATGCCATTAGATGGCTGCCACTCCCATACCTACTTATAGCTGCGGTTTTGTCTTTTAGATGGGCCAAGGTCTTATAATTACTTTTGGCAGCTACGTGGATGCCCCATAAGAGGGGAGTAGCTATATATTCCTGAACTATTTTCGAGGGATTCCCTTCGCTTATACTTTTTACGATCCCTTCGGTCAAAATAATTGCCAGATCGGTTTCGTTATCTTTTAATAATTGAGCCATTTTACCGGTTCCTTCCGGGATATCTGTCCAATTTAGGTTTATTCCACGGGCTCCGAAGGCGCCTTCTTCTATGGCTAATTGCCAGGGAAAATTAAAGTGTTCGGGAACACCTATGATATTTACATTTTTCAAATCAATTATTTTTATCTGGTTTGTCAATTAATTAGGAGTGCCGGCTATAATGATGTTTTTAATTTTTGGTATATATAGCACATATTAAAGCACTTACATTCAATTAATTGTCTTTTTAACTATTGTAACTTTAGGCTATCTTGTTCAGGGCATATTTTATCAGTTCGTCTATCGCCAAATCCGGTCTTGATGAAAACTGTCCGTTTGGCCTATTTGCCAAAATACAGTTTAAGGAAACGGCCCTGTGACCCAATAACTTTGCCAAGCCATAAATGCCGGAGGTCTCCATTTCCAAATTGGTAATGCGTTTATTTTTGTAGTTAAAACTGGCCAGTTTGGCATTCATGTTGTCATCTTCCAATTTTAATCGTAAACTTCTGCCCTGAGGCCCGTAGAACCCAACATTTGTAGCGGTAAATCCAAGTTGCATATTGTCCGAGACGAACTGGGCTCCCAAGTCTTTGTCATATGCTACCACATAGGGGCTAGACTTTTCTTTCAGCCATTTGGTGTGCTTTAAAAATGCTTCCTGAATTTCTGGGTGTTGAATATGTACACTGTCGTAAAAATGCAAAAGACTGTCCAGGCCAATGGCGTATTCGCTTATCAAAAAGGAATCTACGGGAATATCGGGCTGAATGGCTCCAGAAGTCCCTATTCTAATAATATCCAATCGGGTTTTATCTTTTTTTACGGTCCTGGTTTCAAAATCAATGTTGACCAGGGCATCCAGTTCATTTAGGACAATGTCTATATTGTCCGTGCCGATACCGGTTGAAATTACGGATATACGCTTGTTGTTCAGCCATCCCGTATGGGTCAGGAATTCCCGTTTTCCTTTTTTTAAGTCGATCTTATCAAAAAACTGGGAAACGCGCTTTACCCTATCGGGATCTCCAACGGTAATTACGGTGTCTGCTAGGTCTTGGGGTAATAAATTAAGATGATATACGCTTTGGTCTGCGTTTAGGATTAGCTCTGAAGAACCAATTTTCATTTTACAATTTTAGTATGCGGTTCGTTTCAGAGTTATAGAGGAAATTATATTTTAAGGCACCGCCTAAATAGGCATCATTTTCTTGGATACAGGAGTAGTAGCTGGTTTTTCCTTCCAGGATTTCCATACCTTTTTTTGAAAGTTTAACAGGACTTAAATTGGTAAAAAGAGGTTTTAACTTGGTTATTACACGCTCGTATTGGGTATCGCCAAAACCATAACGCCCTTGGTTTCTCAAGACCGTGTTCAATAATTCCAGTTTGGTCTTTGGTTTGGCACTGCGTGCCAAGCGCAATATATTGTTTTCTACTTCATTGAGACCGTTTCTAATGGTTGGGAAACGCATCAGGTGGGCTTCTATAGCACCGGAAAGGTGGGAGAACTGAAAACTGTCAAAATCCTTAAGGTTTTCCAATCTAATGGGGTTGTCGCTACAGTACAACTGCCAAACATAATCGGCGTATTCTATATCGTCCTGAGTTAAAAGAGTACGATTGGTGTATAATTTTCGTAATTGCTCATCGGTTAATTCTCCTAGTCCTAATATATCCAAGGAATCTTCTTCTCCTTCACTGGATACCAAAGATATTTCGGCATAAGGCCTATGGGTCTTTAACCAGCTAATTACCGCCAACATATTTATTTGATCAAAAAGATCGAAATCGAACCAAAGTACAATACGGTCTTCCTGTTTGTGGTTACAGAGGGTGCGGTATTCTTTTAAAGTCTTATCAATAAACCACGTTTTGGAAATCTTATAGTTCTTATTTAAAAACTCGAACCTGGTTTTCCAAAATGATTCGCTGCCAACATTGGTTTCGGTCTTACCTTCACATAACATTTCACGCCAGGTAATAATATCCCCTTCCAATTTAAGGGTGTTCAATTTATTGGTGAGTATATCACCGTTTGTTATGTGTAATTGGGAACTCATTGTAATGGTGGTTTAGGTTGTGGCTAATAAAAGTAGTGTTTTATCTTAATATCAGAAAATAATTAACAAAAATCTAACCTCCAACGCGTTTTACTTTAAATCCTTTTTCCTGTAATATTTTCATTATTTTATCTCTATAATCTCCTTGAATAATTATAGAATCATCCTTAAAACTTCCGCCTACACTAAGTTTGGTTTTAAGTTCCTTGGCTAATTTTTTAAAATCTTCGTCTGCTCCGGTGTACCCCTCCAATATGGTTATTGGTTTTCCCTTTCTTTTTTCATACTTGCAAATAATAGGTTCTTCCTGCAACCAAATTTCATTTTCAACATCTTTTTTCTGCTCATCCTCTGTTGGCTCATGATCCGGAAATAGATTCTTCAATTGATCCTTTAAGTCCATTGTAAATTTTAAAAATTATGCTAAAATAGTATTTCAACGCCAAAATCAAAACCCATCCTTCACAAATTGGGATTTTGGTCGGAATGGGTCATTTTGATTTAGATGTTATTTAATCCATTGGAAAGTCTTCGTCGTCCATTACTTCCTCCATCTGCTTAATATGTCTTTCCGTATGACCGGACATAAACAAAAGTATTTGATAGGCATCAACGGTCCCAAAAGGAAGTTGTTGGTATCGGTTTCGAAGGTCGTCCTGAGTACTTTTAACATATTCTATATGTTCTTTCCTCTTGGTTTTAAATTCCTCCACTGTTTCTTCAAAACTGCCATATTTCCCAGAGGGTTCAAAAGGCTCGCTAGTTTTTACTTTGTTGCTGCGGTCTTCTATCATGGCAATTAATCCCTCATCAGAAACTTTTACTTCTGCACGTTTGGAAGGGTCTGGCTCATTGGCCAAAGTACCCTGAAGCATACCAAAGATCATATTTTCTGAAATTGCAATATGCTCCGCACACTCGGCAATGGACCAGGAATCATCCGTTATCTTGTAATTGAGTTGCGCTTCATTTAAACCCTCCAAAGTATTTAAAAAATGATCATGGGATTTTGTCAATTCTTTTACGGCAAATTCCCGTTCGGCGTCTGTCAGCGTAGATTTAACTACTCCAAATGCCATAAC
This sequence comes from Arenibacter algicola, assembly GCF_000733925.1. Taxonomy (NCBI): domain Bacteria; kingdom Pseudomonadati; phylum Bacteroidota; class Flavobacteriia; order Flavobacteriales; family Flavobacteriaceae; genus Arenibacter; species Arenibacter algicola. The sequence continues at coordinate 791,430 of NZ_JPOO01000003.1, read as the reverse complement.
CGCCAATAATACGACTGGTAAAATTACTTTTTTCATAGTGTCCAAGGTTAAATTGTTAATACTAAAAATAGTTCACGTTCTAGGCTATTATTAAGTTTTGATTACTTCTAATCTACTTCGTAATTAGGCCTAAGTCGATCAGTCTTTCATGCAAAAACTCGCCAGCTGTAATGTCCTCAAATTGTTTTGGATGGTCCCTATCCACACAATTCTCTAAACAATTTAAAGGCATTTCGCTAATGGGATGCATAAAAAACGGTACGGAATACCTGGAAGTACCCCATAGTTCCCTGGGGGGATTTACCACCTGGTGAATGGTAGATTTTAATTTATTATTGGTTAAACGGGAAAGCATATCCCCCACGTTGATCATCAATTGATCTGGCCGGGCAATTGCATCTACCCATTCCCCGTCGTGGTTTTTTACCTGTAGTCCCTTTCCATGGGCTCCCATTAAAAGGGTAATTAAATTAATATCCCCATGGGCAGCAGCTCTAACGGCATTTTTTGGTTCATCCTTTATGGGGGGGTAATGTATTGGTCTTAAAATGGAATTTCCATTTTTAATATAATCGTCAAAATAGGTTTCCTCCAAGTCTAAATGAAGGGCAAGTGCACGCAAAACGTACTTTGCCGTTTTTTCCAACATTTTATAGGTTTCCTTACCGGTGGCATTAAAATCAGCCAACTCTTGGACCTCTACATTGGCAGGATATTCCTTTTCCAATTTTGGGTTATTTTCTACATACTGGCCAAAATGCCAAAATTCCTTTAAATCCCCTTCTTTTTTTCCTTTGGCATGTTCTTTACCAAAAGAAGTATATCCCCTTTGTCCCCCAATCCCTGGAATTTCATATTTATCCTTGACTTCTTGTGGTAGGTGGAAAAATTTCTTGATTTCGGAATACAGATCGTCTACCAATTTTTCGGACAAAAAATGACCACTTAATGCTACGAATCCAATATTCTCGAAGGCACTTCCTATCTCTTTTATGAATTTTTCTTTTCTATTTTTATCGTTGGATATAAAATCTTCAAGATTTACACTTGGTATTGCACTCATCATCATTATTTTTAATAAAATCAAAGTTAATAAATATGGCCAATCTTCTTGAAATATTATTCGACTTTGTTTTTCTGTTTTGTTACATTTATAAATTATTTAAGCCAAAAAGAATAAAAACATAACATGCAATATAAAGGAGATAGTGTTGATAAGGCCATGCAACTGAAACTTTATCAACGGATGCTTAAACCACGTTTGATAGAGGAGAAAATGTTGATTCTTCTACGCCAGGGAAAAATAAGCAAATGGTTTAGTGGCATAGGACAGGAAGCAATAGCGGTAGGGGTTACCAGTGCCTTAAGGCCTGATGAATACATCTTGCCCATGCACCGCAATCTTGGTGTTTTTACCACAAGAAATATACCTTTACACCGACTTTTCTCCCAATGGCAGGGTAAAGGCAATGGCTTTACCAATGGTAGGGACAGAAGTTTTCACTTTGGTACCCAAGAATATAAAATTGTAGGGATGATATCCCATTTGGGTCCACAGTTGGGGGTAGCCGACGGGATAGCCCTTGCAGACCTTCTGAAACAGAATAATAAGGTAACTGCAGTTTTTACGGGAGAGGGGGGGACAAGCGAGGGCGATTTCCATGAGGCCTTAAATCTTGCTGCGGTATGGGATTTGCCTGTTCTATTTTGTATAGAGAACAACGGTTATGGATTGTCTACCCCGACAAACGAGCAATACAGATGTGAAAATTTGGCGGACAAAGGGATAGGTTACGGAATGGAATCGCATATCGTAGAGGGCAACAATATTTTGGAAGTATATTCCCAGGTCGATTTTATTTGTAATAGTATGCGGAAAAACCCTAGGCCCGTTTTGTTGGAATTTAGAACATTTAGAATGCGTGGCCATGAGGAAGCCAGTGGAACCAAATATGTCCCACAGCAATTGTTGGATGCCTGGGAAGAAAAGGATCCCATTGTTAATTTTGAAAACTTTCTTTTGGAGGAAAAGATTCTTTCGGCCCATTTGATAGAAACATTTAAAAATGAAATATATGCTGAAATAGACTACGATCTAAAAAAAGCCTTTGCGGAGAATGAGATTGAAGTAGATGAAACAAAGGAATTAAAGGATGTTTATAAAGAGTTTGATTATCAGCAGATTAATCATAATTCCACAACTAAAAATATTAGGTTGATCGATGCGGTTTCCCAAGGATTGAAACAGTCTATGGAAAGGCACGAAAACCTCGTGGTTATGGGGCAGGATATTGCAGATTATGGCGGAGTGTTTAAGATTACCGAGGGTTTTGTGGAGGCTTTTGGAAAGGACCGTGTCCGGAATACCCCAATATGTGAATCGGCAGTGGTTTCTGCCGCAATGGGCCTTTCCATAAACGGAGTGAAATCGGTAGTGGAAATGCAGTTTGCCGACTTTGTAAGTACAGGATTTAATCCTGTGGTAAACTATTTGGCCAAAGTACATTACCGTTGGGGTGAACATGCAGATGTTGTTATACGGATGCCCTGTGGGGCAGGGATGGGGGCTGGACCTTTTCATTCACAGACCAATGAAGCTTGGTTTACAAAGACTCCGGGATTAAAAGTGGTCTATCCGGCCTTTCCATATGATGCAAAGGGCCTTTTGGCCACTTCCATCAATGATCCCAATCCGGTATTGTTTTTTGAACATAAAGGACTTTATAGGAATATTTACCAAGACGTGCCCGAGGATTATTATACGCTGCCTTTTGGTAAGGCATCCCTATTGAGGGAAGGTGCGGATATTACTGTGGTTTCCTATGGCTTGGGTGTGCATTGGGCACTGGAGTCACTAAATGACAATCCCGATATAAAGGCCGATCTGATTGATTTAAGGACCTTGCAGCCCATGGATATGGATGCAATTTATACCTCTGTAAAAAAAACAGGCAAACTTATTATTTTACAAGAGGATAGTTTGTTTGGGGGTGTGGCCAGTGACATTTGCGCTTTGGTGGTGGAAAACTGTTTTGAGTTCTTGGATGCACCTGTAAAACGGGTTGCCAGTTTGGAGACGCCCATTCCTTTTTCCAAAAATTTGGAAAATAATTATTTGCCCAAAGAAAGATTTGGACAGGAGCTTTTAAATTTGTTATCCTATTAGATATCTCCCGAAAATTAAAATTGATCAATATGCAGATGATTACAGCAGAAGAAAAACTCAAGGAGCGTATAAAGGAGCTTACTTGTTTATATGAGGTAACCTCTATAATCGTGAATTGCGACTATGAACAGGTTGAAGATGCCCTGAAGGGAATTCTACATTGTTTGCAGAAAGCTTGGCTTTTTAGTGACGTTGCCCAAGTGAAACTCATTTCTGACCAGTATAATATAGTCACGCCAGATTTTCCGGATGATCCTGTGTCGTTGGAGTCCAATGTTATGGTTTTTAATAAGAAAGTAGGTGAAATACACGTGGCCTATCCTGGGCCAAAATATACCAAGGATGACTTTTTGCAGGAAGAAGAAAAATTGCTTCAAAATGTGTGTTTGGAGGTGGGCAATCTTTTGGAAAGAAAACAGATCAAGGACAATGAGATAATTATCAAGCGTAAAATGGAAAGGGCCGACCGCCTTGGTATTTTAGGTGAAATTACTGCTGGGATCGCCCATGAACTAAATACCCCATTGGCGAATATACTTGGATTTGCCGAATTATTGAAAACTAGGATAACTCAGGACACCCAAGCCGCTAAGGATGTCGATAAAATAATAAATAGTGCTATATTTTCCAGGGAAGTGGTTAAAAAGCTCATGTTCTTTGCCTGTGAAATGCCCCAGCAGATGTCCTTGGTCAATATAGGCCCCATAATAACGAATGCTGTTAATTTAATGGAGCCCAGTTTTAAGAAAAAGAAAATTGTTCACCATCTCAATTTGAGTGACCAACCTATTTTTCTACGGGTAGATACCATTCAGTTGACTCAGGTAGTTTTTAATTTGGTGCTTAATGCCATTTATTTTTCCCCTGTTAAAGGCAAGATTAAAATAGAGGTAAAGGAAACCGATAAAAATATTGAAATATGCATCACGGATGAAGGGCCAGGTATAGATTCCAAAATTAGTGATAAGATCTTTGAACCGTTTTTTAGTACCAAACCGGTTGGTGAAGGTTCCGGATTGGGGTTAAGCGTAGTTCATGGTATAGTAAAAAGTCATAAAGGGACCATAAAGTATAGATCCAACAAACCTAAAGGGGCTATATTTACCGTTAATTTTCCGAAAATATAAGATTATGGGTTTTAATAAAGAGAATGTATTGATCGTAGATGATGATGTAAATATATTGGAATTGATCCATAGACACCTTCAATCTTTTAATTACCATACCTATAAGGCTGTTTCTGTTAAAGAGGCCTTGGTGATATTAAAAGATTCCAAAATAGACCTTTTGATTACAGACCTTAAAATGCCGGATGTTGATGGGCTGCAGCTGGTTAAATACGTTTCCGAACATTATCCCAAGTTACCAAAATTAGTGGTTACCGGTTATCCGTCGGTAGATGACGCAATGAGTGTTCTAAAATCAGGGGCCTTGGATTATTTGGTCAAACCTTTTACCAAAGAGGAATTAAAGCAGGCGGTATTAAAATCGTTCAAGGGCAATTCCCCTAGCAAGGCAGGGTCAAACGGTCATTCAGCCTCTAAAAATAATAATGTTGATGCTTATGGGGAACTTATTGGTAGATCCGAGGCCATAAAAAAAGTGACCGATATTATCGATAGGGTGAAAGACAACAAGGCAACGGTCCTGATTAATGGGGAAAGTGGCACCGGGAAGGAATTGGTTGCCCGTTCTGTACATTATATGGGAAAATTCTCCAGGGCGCCGTTTGTTGCGGTAAACTGTGGGGCCATTCCTGAAAGTCTATTGGAAGCCGAGCTTTTTGGTTATGCCAAGGGGGCTTTTACGGGGGCCAATGAAAATCGCAATGGTTTTTTTCAGGCAGCGGACAAGGGTACCTTATTTTTGGATGAAATAGGCAATGCATCCCTGTCCGTTCAATCCAAATTGTTACGGGCCTTGCAGGAAAAAGAAGTGGTGAAGGTAGGGTCTCAAAAAATAGAAAAAATAGACATCCGGGTTATTGCGGCCACCAATAGCAATTTATATTCCCAAGTACAAAAAAAATTGTTTAGGGAAGACCTTTATTATAGGTTGACCGTTGTGGAAATAAATGTGCCTTCCCTCCGGGAGCGCAAAGAAGATATTCCCTTGTTGGTGAACAAGTTTCTTTTAAAATACGGAGTGGAGTATAAGGATAGATTGGTAACTATTGCACCCGAGGCTTTGGAGCTTTTATTTCGGTATCCATGGCCTGGGAATATTAGGGAATTGGAAAACGTAATTCAAAGGGCTGTAATAATGTGCGATAAGAGAATCGAAATCGACAATTTGCCAGACAATTTGAAATATAAGATAGATTTTCCCGAAGACAACCTATTGCCATTAAAAGAAGTTGAAAAAAAATATATCTTAAAAGTGTTGGAGGCCACCGACAATAATAAATCCAAAGCAGCAGAAATTCTTCAGATAGATCGCAAAACACTGCGTCAAAAAATCCAATAAATTCCTTGTTTCAGATGGGTATTATTTACCCGACTGAGGAAAATATCCCATCTCCGTATTCAATAGAACAGTGTTCATTTCAAATTAATGTATTGATTTACAGTTGTTTGAATGTACAATAATTCTCTCTCTGGTTTTGTGGCACCCTAGTTGCCTTTACCGTGTTACTAAAATACACGGTTATGGGAAACAGCACTAGTTTATGTCCAAGTTGTGAGTATTTCAAAACATGTGTACTTACAAAAAACAAAAAACATATTTGGAACTGCAATGAATTTGAATCAGCGGATTCAAGGGCAGTATTTGGTAGAAATAATTTGGTTTTTAAAAGTGAAGTGACATTATTCTAAAAAGAAATTTATGATTACAAAGTCAAAAACAGCATCGAAACAGGGCATGTTGGAGAACGTGATGCGTCAATTCAATCATGCTGCCGATATTATTAACCTAAATAGTAATATTAGAAAAATACTTAGCATCACCAATAATGAATTGCTGATACATTTCCCAGTTAAAATGGATAATGGGGATGTTGAAGTTTTTACCGGATATCGGGTACAGCACAATAACGCTTTGGGACCTTATAAAGGTGGACTTCGTTATCACCCAACCGTAGATATTGATGCGGCAAAAGCCCTTGCAATGTGGATGACCTGGAAAACTTCTTTGGCAGGTCTGCCCTATGGTGGAGCAAAGGGAGGAATACAAATTGATCCCTCCAAATATTCTACTGCCGAATTGGAAAGGATTACCAGAAGGTTTACATATGCATTAGGTGATAACATTGGTCCCGAGCACGATATACCTGCCCCGGACGTAAATACAAATTCACAAACCATGGCCTGGATTGTGGATACGTATATGTCTACAAAATCTCCGGCCGAAAGGTCTAAAAATCAGCATGTGGTAACCGGAAAACCCTTGGGTTCCGGTGGTTCTGAAGGCAGGGATAGGGCTACAGGCTATGGCGTTTTTCTGAACATAAAATATTGGGCCGAAAAGAAAAAGGTCGACCTCAAGAATAAGAGGTTTATTGTACAGGGATTTGGGAATGTGGGTTATTGGACTGCCTATTTTTTGGAAAACGAAGGTGCTAAATTGGTAGGAGTGCAGGATGCTTATGGTAGTATTACGAACAGCGATGGTATTGAAGTATCCAAGTTGTACCAGTATATGCAAGGTAACAAAGGCAGTATTGTAGGCTATGACAACGCCCAAGTTGTAGAAAAGGACCATTTTTTTGAATTGGACTGCGATATATGTATTCCTGCGGCCTTAGGAAATCAAATTACAGCTGAGAACGCAACTAAGATCAAGGCATTTTTAATAGCGGAAGGGGCAAACGGACCTACCGATGTGGAAGGTGAGGAGATATTGTTGAAAAATGGAGTGGGTATTATACCGGACATCCTATGTAATTCCGGAGGTGTAATTGGCAGTTATTTTGAGTGGCTCCAGAATAGAAACGGAGAATTATGGCAATTGGAGGAAGTATTGGCGAAGCTGGAAAAGAAAATGAAGGAAGTCTTTGAAAAGGTTTATGAAACGGCCGAAAATAGGGATGGGGATATGAGGACTGCGGCCTATGTCATAGCTATTGAGAGAATAGAAAAGGCCTATGTTCAAAGAGGGATATTTCCATAAATAAAATTAAAAAACACAGAATTATGAAGTACGGAAATTTAGTGTTGGAGGAGAAGGAATTTGTCCTTTTAAAACGCTTGGTAAATGTATCCGGGTTTTACACGGATAATACTTATAAGAGTTCCATTGAAAAGTTGACTGAAGAGTTGAAATCTGCGGTTGTTTATAATGAGGGGGAAATGCCCAAAGATGTCATTAGGTTCAATTCCATTGTTACCATCCAAGCGGTTAATGGATGGTCAAAACAATTCCAATTGGTGATTCCATCACAGGGCGATTTCAAGAATAGTAAAATCTCAATTCTAACACCAATGGGGGCAGCCGTTATTGGCTATGCCAAAGGGGACGATATTGTTTGGGAGTTTAGGAATGGGGAACAAACCCTTAAAGTGGCAGATGTAAAGCAAGAACACAACACTATTAACTCTGATATTTTATTGTAATTATGGAAGTGTTTTATGAGCATGATTCGGACGATAAATTAATTGCCAAAAAAGATGCCCTGGAGCTGAGCAATTGGATAGAACATTTGGTTAACAATGGTAGGGAGTTGGAAATCTTGATCAACATCGCCAAGAAATTGTCGAATGATGATGATATGATTGGTAACCTGAAAGAATTGACCTTGGAAAACAAATTACATCTGGGTGTATTCTACAGATATAAGAGTTCAATGGTCAATTTACATGAATGCGAAGATATGGAGTGCGATATATACTATGTGAACAAGCACGAAGAATATCGTAACCTATATGCGGGTATTTTACAGGCGTCACACAAATTAAAGGAAAAACTATATACCCAGATTTTGGGAAAATTATGAAGTTGTTTTGTTAGCAGTCTGTTTGTTGGTTTTAATATTAGAGTTTTGGCTGTTAATGCACAAGGGAAAGCAATGCTTTCCCTTGTTTTTTTAGGAATATCATCTGCTATAGTTAGGCTGGTACCCTGTAATTGCCACTGATTCCCAATTGGGGTAAAGTCAATTATTTTTTTATAAGAGCAAACTGATTGTCGCCGTTTGCAATAACTTTGAAAAAATAAATTGTTGGGAATATTCTGTGCCTGAAGCTATTAGTTTAAATCTTTGAAATTAATACCGGAGCATCATACTTTTTTCACACTTCCAACGTATATATGTTCAAATTATAAATATGAAAATTATGCAATTAAGAAAGCTTGTATTTTTAATGTTGATTATGGCCGGTCTCGTTACCTCCTGTTCCGTATCCAAGGCGGCAAGGCAAGATAGAAGTGTTTTGACCGGTAACTGGATTTTAAACAATGTTTCCTATCAAGGGGGGGAGGGAAAATTTAAATCGGTACTTTTTAATGATTCCGATGCTACTTGTTTTGAAGGTAGCACCTGGTTTTTTAGAAACAATAACAGTACCGGCAGTTATATGTTGGGTGGCGGTGGTAATTGCGATGGAGCGGAGCGCTTTATCCGTTGGTCGGTTGTGGATAGACCAGGAATGACAAGTCAGTTACAGTTTAAGTTTATAGACGAGAAGTATAAGGATATTTCCGGAGGTTTGGGATATAGATTGGACATTGAACAACTCACCGATCAACAGCTGAGATTGACCTCAAAAGTAGCTGTAGAGGGACAACCGTTGACCGTGGTTTATGAATTTACTAAAAACGATCTACCGTAATTAATAATAAACATTAAGATATATTCATGCCGCTATACGGATAAGCCGGAATTGGCATGATTTCTGTTCTGATGGATGCGTTCGTCCTAAGAACTTTGGGATTAATTTTAAACAAGAAATCAAATGAAAAAAATAATAGTAAGCAGTTTATCCATAATGATGATTCTAGCTACGTTCAGTAGCTGTCAAGCAGTAAAGAATACAAGTCATAAGCAAAGGGGGGCAGCAACAGGTGCTGCCGGCGGAGCGGTAATTGGAGGTGTTCTCGGCAATAATGTCGGAAAAGGAAACAATACAGCCTTGGGAGCTATCATTGGAGCAGTGGTAGGTGGTGTTGCCGGTGGTTATATTGGGGACAGAATGGACCGTCAGGCAGAACGAATTGAAGAAGAGATTCCAGGAGCAGAGGTTACCAGGGTTGGCGAAGGAATAAATGTAACCTTTAATGAGGATGCCGGTGTTTATTTTGACACCAATAAATCTGATGTTAAGGGTACTTCGGCAACAACATTGGATAGATTGGTAGGGATCTTAAAAGAATACCCGGACACCAATATATTGGTGGAAGGCCATACCGATAGTGCCGGACCCGATGATTACAATTTAAACTTATCCAAACAACGGGCACAGTCTGTAACCAATTACTTAATTACCAATGGTATTTCAGGGAGTAGGTTAACTACAACCTGGTATGGTGAGACGCAACCCAAGGCCGATAACAGTACAGCTGCCGGTAAAGCTAAAAACCGTAGGGTAGAATTGGTTATTGTGGCCAATGAAGCTCTACAACAGGAAGCCCTCCAAAAAGCGAAACAGTAAAAAAACTTTCTTATATAAAACCCGACGTCTATCGTCGGGTTTTTTTGTTTATTTTCTGTACCTTTTGTTGATGGATAATTTTGATGTCATTGTTGTGGGGGGAGGCCTTGCAGGTTTAACCGCAGCCATACACTTGCGAAGGGAAAACTACAATGTGGCTGTTTTTGAAAGTAAACCGTATCCCCATCATAAAGTTTGCGGAGAGTATGTTTCCAACGAAGTGATTCCTTATTTGGAGTTTTTGGGAATTTCATTGCCACAAACCTTTCAATTTAATGAAATGCTCCTGAGTCTAGAAAAGGGGAAGGCCTTGAAGGCTAAACTGCCTATGGGAGGCTTTGGTCTTAGTAGATATACTTTTGACCATCTTTTGTACAAAAGGGCAATGGATTTAGGAGTAATTGTTTTCACTAAAAGTGTAACCTCCATTAGCTATGAAAATGACAATTTTAGGGTCGGTGTGGAATCGGGTCAGGAATACATCAGCAAATTTGTTATTGGAGCCTATGGAAAAAGAGGGGTTTTGGATAAAGATCTAAAGCGCCACTTTATTCAGAAAAAATCCCCATGGTTGGCTGTAAAGGCGCATTATAAGTTAGACTCCTTTCCTGATAACTTAGTGGCTATCCATAATTTCAGGGGTGGTTACGGGGGACTTTCCAAAACGGAGAACGGGGCCGTAAATTTCTGTTATCTGGTTTCTTACGATAGTTTTAAAAAAGAGAAGGATATTACCGGTTTTAATCAGAATATTATTGCTAGGAACCCATATCTTGGCAAATTTCTAAATGATGCCGAGATCTTATTTGAGCAACCACTGACCATAGGACAGATTTCATTTCATAAAAAAAAGCCAGTGGAGAATCATATTTTTATGTGTGGGGATACTGCGGGTCTTATACATCCTTTGTGCGGCAATGGTATGGCCATGGCAATCCATAGTGCTAAAATTGCCTCGGAAGCTATACATGCTTATTTTAAAAACGGAATGCAGAATCGGTCCAGGTTGGAGATGGATTATGAAACCGAATGGAAGCATATGTTTGCCAAGAGGTTGTGGATGGGCAGGCAGTTGCAAGCGGTATTGCTGAATCCAAGGCTATCCAATTTAGCAATGGGGATATTGACTAATTCTCCCTATATTGTAAATAAGCTTATCAAAAATACCCATGGACAAATTATCCAGAGTTAATGAATTTTAAAAGACGTAGTTGCGGCAGAGAGCTTATGGACGATCCTTTATTGGATACCCTTTTGTTGCAGAAAGTTTATGCGGACATAAATAGGGTCAATACCGTTTTACAAGGTTTTTCCCTTTCCATACGGGCTATTGAAAAAATAATTCAAGAAAATCCCCAAAATTCCTATACAATTATGGATATGGGTTGTGGGGATGGGGCCATGTTGGCTAAAGTTGCCGCATTTTACAGGAACAAACCTATAAAACTAAATCTAATAGGGGTAGATTTAAATTCGAAATCTATTGCGCTGGCCAAAGAAAACTCTAAAGACTATTCCAATATAAGGTTCCTGGAATTGGATATTTTGGGGCCGGAAGCAAAAAAACTACAATGTGATATTTTACTTTGCACGCTAACCATGCATCATTTTGATTCTAAGGATATACCTCTTTTTCTGGATCAATTTGTAAAACTGAGCAGATTGGGCATTGTTATAAATGATTTGCAAAGAAGTAAAGTTTCCTATTATCTTTTTAAGCTGTTTAGCCTTATTTTTATAAAAACAAAGATTGCGAAACATGATGGTTTGGTTTCCATAAAAAGCGCGTTCACCAAATTGGATTTGGAAGATCTTTCCATTAATCTGCCCCATGTGGAACATGATATTTGTTGGAGATGGGCATTTAGATACCTATGGATAATGAGAATAAAGGGAAAACAGTTGCCGTATGGAAGGGACTAGGATAGTTGCAGTAACCAAATCATTGCCACAATACAGTAGAAACACCAAGGATATTTTACCTTTTGTGAAGAAATGGCTGTACGGACAGGATGATCGGTTACAGCGTAAAGTGCTTAAAATTTTTGAAGGGGCGGCTGTAGACAAACGCTACAGTATAATGAGCCCTGAAGAGGTTTTTGAAGCTACTTCTTTTGAAGATAAAAACAATGTCTATATCCGTGAGGTCAAGAAGTTGGGACGAACTGTTCTACAACAGGCACTTGTTAAAAGTGGGTGGTCGGCAGACAGCCTGGATTATATAATTACTGTTAGCTGTACAGGAATTATGATTCCGTCCTTGGATGCTTATCTTATTAATGATTTGGACCTCAGGAAAGATATTGTGCGATTACCCGTTACGGAGATGGGCTGCGCAGCAGGTGTTTCCGGTTTAATATATGCCAGTAATTTTTTGAGATCCAACCCAGGAAAGAGGGCGGCCATTGTGGCCGTTGAAAGTCCAACTGCAACTTTCCAGCTCAATGACTATTCCATGGCAAATATGGTAAGCGCCGCTATTTTTGGAGATGGGGCCGCCTGTGTATTGTTATCCTCGGAAAAAGACGCCAAGGGGCCAAGAATTGTTGGGGAGGAAATGTATCATTTTCCCAATGCTACACAAATGATGGGTTTCGATTTAACCAATTCGGGTTTAAAAATGATTTTGGATCCCTTGGTGCCCCAGACGATTTTTGAACATTTCCCAGAAGTCATCCATCCATTTTTAAGGAGGTATGGTAGTAGTATTGAAAAAGTGGATCATTTAATTTTTCATCCGGGAGGAAAGAAAATTGTAGAGACAGTGGAGGATTTGTTTGGTGCATTGGGCAAGAATTTGGAGGATACCCGGGAAACACTGCGTTTATATGGTAATATGAGCAGCGCCACGGTGCTTTATGTTTTAGAGCGATTTATGGAAAAGGATATCCCTAAAGGGGATCAGGGTCTATTGTTGAGTTTTGGCCCCGGATTCTCTGCCCAACGTATTTTACTGCAATGGTAATAGAGCCAAAAATTTTAAAAGTATTGGGTATTGCTTCAACTTATATGTTTAAAGTATTAATTGAAATAAAGAATTGTTAAATGCTTATTATAAATGATATAATAAATAAACTACCATATACCTATCCCTTTTTATTCGTTGATAGGATTAATATGGTGAGTGCCAATGCCATTGAAGGTTGTTACACCTTTAAAAAGGATGAATTCTTTTATAAAGGGCATTTCAAGGAGCGGCCCGTTACACCTGGGGTAATCCTTACAGAATGTTGTGCCCAGATCGGATTGGTGTGCTTGGGCATTCACTTGCTACATGTGGAAGAATTGGAAGCAAGAGATTTCCAGGTGGCTTTGAGCAGTACCGAGATGCAATTTTTGTTGCCGGTCTTTCCTTTAGAGACCGTAACCGTACAAGCGAACAAGCTTTTCTTTCGCTTTAATAAATTAAAATGTGAGGTTAAAATGTACAACCAGGAAGCCCAGTTGGTTTGCAAGGGTGTTTTGTCCGGGATGATAAAAAACAGCAATATATGAGTAGGCGGGTAGTGGTAACCGGACTTGGTATATGTGCTCCTAACGGGGTAGGCCTGGGCAATTTTTGTGATGCAATGCTAACTGGCAGAAGCGGAATTACTTTTCATCAGGAATTGGCCGACCTGGGTTTTGGATGTCAAATAGCAGGAAAACCAGAAATATCGGAAAGTTTAAAGGAATCTTATTTTACCCCATTACAATTAAAGGGTCTAAACTCAAGCGGTATTGTTTACGGTGTCATGGCCGGAACGGATGCCTGGATGGATGCAGGTCTGGACAAGGCAAATAAGGATCAACCTGATTGGGACAGCGGAATTATTTTTGGAACTGGAATTTTGGGAATAGACAAGCTAAGGGAATCCATCCAATTAATAGATGATAATAATACCCGCCGTTTGGGCAGTAATTCCGTAATGCAGACTATGGCCAGTGGCATAAGTGCTTATCTCGGTGGAATTTTGGGATGTGGGAATCAGGTTACTACAAATTCTTCGGCATGTGCAACGGGCACTGAAGGAGTAATTATGGGAATGGAGCGGATAAGGGCGGGAAAGGCAGAAAGGATGTTGGTAGGGAGTTGTAACGACAGCGGACCGTATATTTGGGGTGGATTTGATGCTATGCGTATACTTCCCTCCAGTTACAACGACAATCCGGATGAGGCCAGTAGGCCAATGAGTGCCAGTGCCTCTGGTTTTGTTCCGGGAAGTGGGGCAGGAGCCATGGTGTTGGAGTCATTGGACAGCGCATTAAAGAGAGGGGCCCGGATATATGCGGAGGTCTTGGGAGGAGCAATCAATAGTGGTGGGCAGCGAGGTGTAGGCAGTATGACGGCTCCTAATAGTCAGGCAGTACAGAGATGTATACTGGAGGCATTGAAGGATGCAGGGGTAGAAAAATCTGAAGTGGATGTTATTAATGGGCATTTAACGGCAACATCAAAAGATGCCGAAGAAATTAGAAATTGGAGCAAGGCCTTGGGGCGCGCGGGCAAGGATTTTCCCTATATAAACGCTACAAAGGGGCTGGTAGGACATTGTCTGGCCGCTTCGGGCAGTGTGGAATGTATAGCTTCCCTGCTACAATACCGAGAGGGATTGGTATTTGGGAATAGAAACTGTCAAGACCTTCATCCCGAGATCCTAGAATTGGTTGATGCTTCGAGAATACCCATGAAAACAACTTCCCATAAACCTAAAATAGTGGCAAAAGCAAGTTTTGGATTTGGAGATGTAAATGCCTGTGTTATCTTTAATGACTATAAAGAAATGTAACAATGGGGAATGATCAACATTTTGTGCAACTGAAGGATATCGTTAAGACTTATCTTCCTGAAGATGTTCCTATAGGCGCCATTGGGGAAGACAGTAATTTTGTCAAAGAACTCAATATCAATTCGGCCAATTTGGTTGATATTGTCCTGGATGTAGAGGATGCATTTGGGATACGTTTGGAAAATGAGGATATGGACAAAATGCATACCGTAAGGGATGCTTTGAATATTATTACTCAAAAATTACAGGATAAGAAATAATTAGCTTTTTTCCTTATCTTTTTCTTCAGAGATGAGCAGTGAGGAAATTATTCCCCCCACCAAGGATACTGATATCACCGTAAGGGAAACCCACTCTGGGATTTCGATATGATGGGAGAACAACATTTTTAAACCTACAAAAGCTAAAATCACTACCAGGCTATAGTTGATATACCTGAATTTTTCCAGCATTCTGGAAATGAGGAAATACATGGATCTCAAGCCCAATATGGCTAAAATATTGGAACTAAAAACTATAAAGGGGTCGGCAGTAATGGCCAAAATAGCAGGGATGCTGTCCAGTGCGAAAAGAATGTCCGTAAGTTCAATTACTACCAGCGCAACAAAAAGTGGTGTAGCGGCCGTCACTCCCATGCGCTTTACAAAAAAGTCGTGGCCCTTTATGGTTGCCGTTATGGGGTAAATCTTTTTTAACCTTTTAAACACGAAGGATTTTTTGGGATCAAATTCACTATTGTCCGATTTCAGCATTTTAAAGGCGGTGTATAGCAAGAATACACCAAAGACATAAATGATCCAATCAAATTTATTAATTAGGGCAACCCCAAAAATGATCATTAAGGCCCTGAAAACAATTGCTCCCAATATGCCCCAGAACAATACCCTGTGCTGATAAATGGCGGGAATCTTAAAAGCGCTAAATATTACGGCAATTACAAAGACATTGTCTACACTTAGCGACAGTTCAATAAGATAACCGGTGATGTACTTTAAAACAGCGTCGTTAGGGGCCAATCCAGTAGGATTGTCAAGGATATTATTGGAGAACAACCAATATATAACCCCACTAAAGCTAAGGGCCACGGTAACCCATATGGCGGTCCATATTCCTGCTTCCTTAGATTTTATTACATGTTCATGTTTGTGAAAAACACCTAGATCCAGTGCCAAAAAAATGATTATCAGACCAATAAAAGAGCCCCAAACTAACATATACTATCGTATTTAAAGGCACAAATGTAAGTATCATTTTTAAATCACAAGTGGGAACCGGTAACATTCTTTTTTCGGGTATGGAGTAGTGCATTTTGTCGGATTTTGAGGCTGTTGGGACAATGAACACATCTAGATAATCGATAGAAGGTTATAAAACACGATATACTGTATGTCTGGGCTGGATTTAAGGCGTGGAAGGATGAATAAAATGTTATAACTTTAAGCAGACACTTTTTATGAAACATGATTAAAGATATATACAGCGCTGTCATTGTGCTTGTTATGGGTTTTTTTTTGATGGACGGCTATGCACAATCTAAAGGGAGTGACACATTGGGTAAAAAGCTGAAAGTAGAAAAATGGACGGTACTGGAAAAGTATGAGCCAGACATGATATTGTCTGCCGATGATCGGATGGCTTTGAAGAAAAAGAGGATTGTTGAGGCCAGAAGAAGAAAAGATATTTTGGATACTTTGGACATTTCGGATCGCAAAAGAAAAAAATTAATGAGGGATTTGTACAAAAATCCGTTCTCCGATCGATTGATGAAAACTTTGGCCGACACTAAATTTGAAGAAGAAGACGATTGAGAAATGGGAAGCTTTGTTTATATTTCCAATATTGGCCAATAAAAATGCCCCAGTAGGATTCACTTCTGGGGCATTTTTAGTATTCCGATTTCTGGACTTCAGGTTAGTGGGTTTTCATTTTTCCTTTTCTTTTCTCCAATTGTCTTTCAAGTTCATCTACAGAAGCGGCGATGGAAACTTCAAATTTGGAGTTGGTGGACTCCGCAAATAATCTAGGGCCTGGGGCACTTAGCCTTATATTGCATATCAACCCGGTATTTGGTGAGGAAGTATTCTCTTTTTTAAAGAAAACATCGGCACGCACTATAAAATCATATTTGTCTTCAAGTTTTTCCAACTTTTTGGTGGCCAATTCTTCTAAACGGGCACTGGCTTTTACATCATCATATACAAAATTGATAGTCATATTTAATTGTTTTTAAGTTAACAGACCTAAGTAAGATCTGGTATAAATTCTGGAATTTAAGTTAGTCTTTATTTTTATTAAACCCAAGGGAAATTTATGGTAAATTCTTACAATCCTCCTTTCCTTTCTGGGGAACGCGGAGCAGGCCAAATGAATTCTTCCCCAGTTTTAGGATCAACCGGTAATATTCTTTTTTCCCTAGAAGCCGTTTCCGGGTCTTCACTAGCCATATAAGTTAATATTGCGGTAAGGATTACATTGTTCTTTAAATCGTCAAAAACAATCTTGTCATAGGTATCCCTATTGGTGTGCCAGGTATAGTTCCAATAAGACCAGTTTAAGGAACTAAGAAAAAAGGCTGGGGCTCCCGCGGCGATAAACGAGGCGTTATCCGATCCTCCGCCTGCCGGCATTCCAGGAAATGTGGTCTCTATATGTTGGGTTATTTCATCCGGTACGGCGGACAGCCATCTTGGAATGTAATCATAGGATTTGGCGAACCCGCCTCCGGATATTTTTACTACCCTCCCGGTTCCATTATCCTGATTAAAAACAGCTTGCACTTGGCCCACTATTTCAGGATGATCCTCTACATAGGCCCTAGAACCGTTCAGTCCCTGCTCTTCGCTTCCCCAATGGCCAACCAAAATGGTTCTTTTGGGATTGGGGTATAATTTTTTAAGTATCCGCATGGTTTCCATCATGACCAAGGTACCGGTTCCGTTGTCCGTGGCCCCCGTCCCGCCATCCCAAGAATCAAAATGTGCCGATAATATAACATATTCATCGGGTTTTTCCGAACCTTTTATCTCTGCTATGGTGTTAAAGGTAGGGACGGCACCGAGCTCCTTGGACTTCGCCAAAATTTTTATTTTGGGATGATTGCCATGCTCTACCAATCTGTATAGCATGGTGTAGTCTTCCAATTCCAAATCTATAATGGGTATTTTGTCCGTATTCGCACCAAAAATTTTGTTCGCCCCAAAACCTTTGGACCAATAAGAACTAACTATTCCCACAGCTCCAGCTTTTTCCAGGGCAAGTGGTAGTGACAACCTGTTATATCCTATGCGTTGCATATTTTTTGACCATTCATTTTCTTGGATCTCCCTATTTTTTTTCATTTTATCATAGGACTCCGGAGTTGCAAATTCTTCCCAGTTATAATCCGGCCTCCCGGTAGGCTCCTTCATGGAGATCATTACCATCTTGCCTTTAACGCTTGGTAGCCATTTATTGAATTCCGCCGAATCCGCAACTGTGGGCAAAACCGTTAGTTCTGCAGTAATACCTTTGCGCCCAGTGCTTGGGCTCCATGCCAATTGCGTTCCCTTTAAGGTTTGTATTCTTGGTGAGACCATGTCTATATGTGTTATTCCCCGTTCCCAGCCCCTCCATTGGCCCCATTGTTCGTTTTTGGCGGCAATTCCCCAGTTGGTGTATTTGGTAAGTGCCCAATCATGGGCCTGTTGCATCTGTGGTGTGCCTACCAGCCTAGGGCCAATGACATCCAGTAATTCATGCCCCAAGGTTTCCAGTTGCGAATTTCCATAGACTTCGGACACTATTTGGGATACAATTTTATCTGTAGTTTGGGTAAAGCTGGCATGGGTAAAACAAAATAAATGTAGGGCCAATAGTAAGTACGCCTTTTTCATATTTAAGATTTTGGATTGTTCTTGGGGTTCAAAATAATAATTATCCCAAAGTTAAACTCGAGAATTAGGTTTTAATTAAGAATCCATTTTATCCAATGAATATGGTCAACTAAGGTGGGAACGGCAAATATGAAGATTATAAACTCTACCTTTGTCCAAAAATATTGGGAATGAGTACTTTTTCGGATTTTAATATATCTAAACAATTACATTATGCAATAGAGGATTTGGGCTTTTCAGTCCCGACTCCCATTCAGCAAGAGGCCTTTTCCGTAATCATGTCAGGAAAAGATATAGTAGGGATAGCGCAAACAGGTACAGGGAAAACTTTTGCCTATATGTTGCCGCTTTTACAGGAGTTGAAATTTTCGAAACAAATTAACCCCAGAATATTGATATTGGTGCCAACAAGGGAACTGGTGTTGCAGGTGGTTGCCAATATTGAAGCGTATTCCAAATATATGACCGTTAGAGTTTGCGGTATTTATGGCGGGGCAAATATAAATACCCAGCGGCAGGCAGTAGCCCAAGGATGTGATATCCTGGTGGCTACCCCAGGTAGATTGTATGATCTTACATTGGATAGGACCGTTAAGCTTAGGGATGTCAAGAAATTGGTGATCGATGAGGTCGATGTTATGTTGGATCTAGGTTTTCGTTTTCAGATTACCAATATTTTTGAACTAATGCCACAGAGAAGACAGAACATCATGTTTTCTGCTACTATGACAGAGGAGGTTTCCAAATTGATAGAGGACTTTTTTATTGGACCGGTAAAAATATCGATTGCCGTTAGTGGGACACCATTGGAAAATATTGAGCAAGTTGCCTATGCCGTTCAAAACTATTACACCAAGGTAAACCTTTTGGCCTTTCTTTTGAAAGATAAGACCATTTATAAAAAGGTGTTGATTTTTGTTTCCAATAAGAGAAGTGCCGATAGGTTGTTTGAGGCCCTTAAGGGAGATTTTGGCGATGAGGCAGCGATAATCCATTCCAATAAAACACAGAATTATAGAATTAGGTCCATCAAGCAATTCGATGAAGGAAAAAATAGGATATTGGTTTCTACCGATGTAATGTCCAGAGGTTTGGACCTGGAACAAATTACACATGTTGTCAATTTTGACACTCCTACATATCCTGAGAACTATATGCACCGAATAGGTAGGACGGGAAGAGCGGAGAAAAAAGGAAACTCCTTGTTGTTGTACACAGAAAAAGAGGAGGAGTTTAAAAATGCGATAGAGAAATTAATGGATTATCAAATTCCGTTGTTGGAGTTTCCGCAGGAGGTAAAGATATCCGAGGAATTGGCACCAGAGGAGCGACCCAAAAACTTGGAACACAACAATCCTGTGAGTGCGGCCGAACTGGAGGCCCGTGGGGCCGCATTTCATGAGAAAGCGGAAAAGAATAAAAAGATAAACCAAGGTGGATCCTATAAGAGGGAAATTGCAAAAAAATATAAAAAGCCAATTACAAGAGGAGATAAAAATTTCGCCAAGAAAAATAAAAAAAGAAAATAGTATTTAGTTGTTAATGAAAACTATAGTACATTCTACTTAACAATTTACTTAATATGAATACCAGTAAGGATCCTTTGCATGGCATTACCTTGGCCGCTATATTAGACTCGTTGGTGTCCCAATATGGGTGGGAGGAAATGGGTGCAAGAATCAATATTCGATGCTTTACTCATGACCCCTCCGTTAAATCCAGTTTAAAATTTTTAAGACGGACTCCTTGGGCACGTGAAAAGGTGGAACAATTGTACATAAAATCGCTAAGGAAATAGTTGGGAAGAATGGAAACAGAGTAATTTTCAGGTGACAAAAAAATCAATACCACCTATCAATAAAATTTATTTTGTAAGCCTGCGAAGCAGAAAATTAACAATATAGTTTGATATTTAACGCTATATTTAAATATTTGGCAGGAAATTAATCAATGTTATAGCAATAAAACAATAACGAAAACATTAAATGAAATCATTTACAGTTACAGAAATAAGTGAGCTTTTGAATGGGGAGCTCATTGGGGGGTATAATAAGCCAATTATTGGTGCCGAACAAATAGACAGGGCCAAAGATCAGCAAATTACATTTATTTCCAGTAATAAATATGCGCGACAATGGGATTCTAGCGGCGCCAGTGCCGCTATAGTGTCCAATGCCGTGAAAATGCTTCCTGGTGCGGATAGGGCTTTTGTCAAGGTGGCAAATGCCGACTTGGCCATGGCCAAATTGCTGGAGGCTTTTCAGCCGGAGCCACCTGAATTATTGGAAGAAATACACCCTAAGGCTACTATTCACGAAACTGCAGTTTTGGGTAAAGGTTGTAAGATTGGAGCAGGTAGTTATGTGGGTAAAAATGTAGTTTTGGGAGATGGGGTAATCCTTTATCCCAACGTGACCATTTTTGATGAGAGTACTGTTGGTCATCATACCGTAGTTTGGTCGGGTACCGTTATTAGGGAGCGCAGCATTATTGGGAATAATTGTATTTTCCATACCAATGTGAGTATTGGGGCGGATGGGTTTGGCTATAGACCAAGTGAGGACGGTAGAGGTTTGGTGAAAATACCCCAAATAGGGAATGTTGTAATCGGCAATTATGTTGAAATTGGGGCCAATTCCTGTGTTGACCGTGGAAAATTCAGCTCCACAATCGTAGGTGATGGGTGTAAGATCGACAATTTGGTCCAAATAGCACATAATTGTGTATTGGGACGATCCTGTATTATGGCAGGGCACAGTGGTTTGGCTGGTTCCGTAACCCTGGGCGATGGTGTAATAATAGGAGGGAGTGCTTCCATTAAAGATCATACGACCATTAATTCTGGTGCTGTTGTAGGGGCAGGTTCCGGGGTGATGAATGACGTGCTTCCCGGAAAAACCGTACTAGGTTATCCGGCTACGGATTCCAGGGAAATGCTTAAACAATGGGTGGCGCTAAGAAACCTGGCCAAGAACTAAAAGTATTGGGTCATCAAGTTATGTTGCGGCCCGATTTTATATTTAAGCTACCGTTTATTGTGTCCCAATATGGGCTCTAATTGGCCTGACATCGATATTCAAAAAAAAATAATCCATAAATTTTCTGTAAATATTCGTCAAACACACAACAAAGGGCTTAGTTTTGCAATCCAAAAAAGAGATTATGTCGGAGACTTTGATTGCCAATGCCATTGTAGAAAGAAAAACGGATAAGGAGCTATACAGCTATCAAAAAGGAGCTATAGACCAGATTTTTGATAAATTTGAAACAGCGCCCGATGATTATCATCTTTTGTATCAATTGCCTACAGGTGGTGGTAAAACTGTTATTTTTTCCGAAATCGTAAGGCAATATCTCAAGCACCACAATAAGAAGGTGCTGATCATGACCCACCGTATAGAGCTTTGCAAACAAACTTCTACCATGCTCACCAGTTTTGGGGTAACCAATAAAGTTGTGGATAGTAAGGCCAATCTGGACGATCAGGAGGAATACAGTTGTTTTGTGGCCATGGTGGAGACATTGAACAACAGGCTACAGGACGATAAATTGGATATTTCCGATGTTGGCTTGGTAATTATTGATGAGGCACATTATAATTCCTTTACAAAACTGTTCAAGTTTTTTGAGAAATCATTTGTTTTGGGAGTTACGGCTACCCCTTTGAGTTCCAACAAGGACTTGCCCATGAAAGACAATTATGATGAATTGATCGTAGGGGAAACAATAGAATCCCTTATTGAGAATGAGTTTTTGGCACGGGCGGAATTCTATTCCTACAATATGGGACTAACTTCTTTGGAAGTAGGGTCCAATGGGGATTATACAGTAAAATCGTCTGAGGATCTTTATAATAATAGCCAGATGCTCAGTAAGCTTTTGGAGGCTTATGAAAAACACTCCAAAGGTAAGAAGACCTTGATTTTCAATAACGGTATTAACACTTCCCTACACGTTTATGAGACTTTTAGGGCTGCCGGCTATCCAATAGCTCATTTGGACAATACTGCTACCAAGAAGCAGCGTAAGACCATCTTAAAATGGTTTAACATGACGCCTAATGCTATTTTGACGTCCGTAAGTATTTTGACCACCGGATTTGATGAACCTACCATAGATACCATAATATTGAACCGTGCAACTAAATCCTTGACCTTGTATTATCAGATGATAGGTCGTGGTTCCAGGATTTTGAACAATAAATCTACCTTTTCAGTAATTGACCTAGGAAACAATTTCCATCGCTTTGGTCCCTGGGGGGCAGATTTGGACTGGCAGACCATTTTTAAATCACCAAATTTTTATGCTGATAGGCTTTTGAGTGATGAAGAGCTGGAGAGCAATTTTAAATGGGAGATGCCAGAAGAATTGCGGGCAGAATTTGCCAATTCCGAGGAGGTGTATTTCGACATCAAGGAAACTTATGTGGATTCCATTAAAAATGGGGAAACATCCAAGGTGGTATTGGAGCGTTCTATAGCCCAACATGCCAGAATATGTGTGGAAAACAGTGAGGATGTATATGATGCCCTGGCACTCTCAAAAATGTTGGGTCCGGATATTGATGACAGAATTCAGCGTTATGCCAAATGCATTAGCAAAAGTACCTATAACTTCCTGAAGTGGTTAACGGATGACTATCATAAAAAATTAAGTACACATTTGCGTCAAAACTTCGATACTATTTACGAAGATATTCACGGTAGGCCACCAGAAGAATAAAAATTCCTTAAGTCTATTTGATTGTGGTAAATACCACTGCAAGTGCCAAGTAAATTTTCTTTACGGGGTATATATTAGCTTGTTTTTTTAAATTAATTCAATACTTGTAAAGTGTTGAGTTACAGTGTTTTTAGATATTCTATTAATGCGGATCTCTCAGAATCTGTCAAATGGTCGCCAAAGGTGTGACCTGAATTTCCATATCCCTTTAAAGTAGTGTCGTAAGTGTTCTTATCAACTTTGGTCTGTTCGATAGAATAGATCCAGCCTACTTTAGTTTGGTCGTAGTCGGTATTGTCAAAAGACCTGCTCCACCTTGTGGGTCTGTTCTGGCTGTTCAAGACATCCTCCAAGGTAGGCACGGATCCATTGTGGAAGTAGGGGGCCGTTGCCCATATACCATCCAAGGGCGGGGCAATATATCCGCCTTCTGCCTTTATCTGTAAATTATTCCCATGCGTACCGAACCATCCTGAATTGAACCAATCCATAAAATAATTGTTCATGGGGGAGGATTTAGTGTAATGATCGGATAATTCCGGGTCGGTCCCAACGGACTTTAAAGTCACAAGTAAATTAGGGTAGGTTGGGCTGTTTCCATAGGTGCCGTGACAGGTTGCGCAGGTATTTTCAAATAATTGTTTGCCTTGTTGTGCTAAATCTTGATCTACGGAAAATGGATATTCCGGAGCTTCCAAACTCTGAATATAGGCCAGTACATCTACCATTTTAGCGTCTATTTCAGCAGCCTTTGTTGCGTCACCCATGGTCAGCAGGCTGGAGCCGATAAAGGACTTGCAAAAATCAAGGCGACCAATGGCGCTGTAAAACATGGCATTCTTTTTCTTTAACAGCCACCATGCCGGCACATCGGATGGAATCACCTCCTCTGGGATGTCTACCAATGGGGTGTCCTGCCATTCCAAAGTATTTTTATCCCGATGCGCTATTAATACCTGGGCAATTTTATCTGCGGGATTGGAACCTCTGGTTTGTGTAATTGTCCTGGGGCCAATGGCAACTATGCTCTTTCTAAATTGGTCGTATGCCTGCCATTCGGCGCTATCCTCTCCACCATACAAGGCTCTGATACCGGAATTCAATAGGGCTATATTACTTGCCCGGTTAACCGTAAAATCGGAGTCATGGCTCCCTAGGCCAATAATAAATTCATTGTCTATGGTGGCGGCATGGCATGCCAGGCAATTGGGGCCAACCACTCTTGCTCCATTGGTGGCGGTTATGGCGGTATAATCGTAAGGCAGGTTTGCGTTGTCCCCAGTTCTGTTGAGGCGGTTATCTGGATTAACGCTGATCCCTAGCAAAAATGCGTCATAGGGAACCCCGGAACTCATATAGTTGCCAGAAATTAAATATTCGTATCCAACAGAAGCGTTTCCTGTTCTTTGGGGGTTGTTGGGGATTGGACTGCTTTCTATTAAGGGTTCTTCCACTTCGGGCTCTTCGTCCGGTTGATCGGTAGGTTTTTCATTTACCACAATATCTATTAGTTCATCTTTACTCTCTTTAGAGCATGATAACGGGAGAAGAAATAGGAATATGACGGAAAGAAGGAGTTTGCTTTTTTTCAAAACACAGGTCTTATAGGTATATAACTAATCCTTTAATTTAGGGATAATTTGGGATATATAGTCCTGTGGTTATACTAAATTCGATAAACCGCCTATCACCTCGGCCAAAGGAGAATGCAATGATTTGGTTAATGTGATTTTAAATTTGTGCCATTGGAACTTCCATTAATAGTACTTTGCTGGGTGCTGTTGCAGTAAGCTCAATTTGGTCGGTATCCCATATTCCCATTCCGTCTCGTCTTTTTAAGGCTTGATCCCCAATGGAAACCTCGCCTTCCAGAACAAATATATATAGACCATTACCGTTCTTATTTAAAGTATAAGTTGAAGTATTTTCTGTTTCAAAATCACCCAAGGAAAACCAAGCATCCTGATGAATCCATACTCCCTGCTCCGTTTTTTCGGGAGAAAGGATTTGGTAAAAGGAATTTTTAGTAGCCAGATCACGGGTAGAAATTTGATCATATCTAGGAGTTATATTTTGTGTTTTTGGAAACACCCAAATCTGCAGAAATTTAACCTCTTCATTTTTGTTTTTGTTATACTCGCTGTGAAAAACACCGGTTCCAGCACTCATCACCTGTACATCACCTTCTTTGATAACGGTGGTATTTCCCATACTGTCCTTGTGTTCCAAATCTCCTTTCAAGGGAATGGAAATGATTTCCATGTTCTTGTGCGGATGTTGACCGAAGCCCTGCCCTCCAGAGACGGTATCGTCGTTTAGCACCCTAAGAACTCCAAAGTTCATACGCTCCGGGTTGTGATAATTGGCAAAACTAAAGCTGTGGTAGGAATTTAGCCAACCGTGATCGGCATGTCCTCTGCTCTCTGCTGTATGTAGAATAGTTTTCATGATATTTTTTTGTTTGCCCAAAATTAAAAATCCATTGCCGAACTTCCATTGATCTAGGATAAGTAATATAATTATCTTAAGGTTGATAACAAACGACAACGATTTCTTGGTTTCTCTAATTATGGATAGGTATTGGTAGAAGGTATCAAGAATTGGATAACTAATAGTCATGTTTCGTACAAAAAAAACGTGCATTCGTCCTTGGTGCCAAAAAAAAATGCAGAAATCTAATTTACTTCAGGCTATATGGATATAGTATTATGTCTAAACTCTAATAATTTAAGACCAATATTAAAATGAAAAAATCAATTTTAATAGCTATGGTACTCGTAGTAGTATTTGGCTATTCACAGAAGAAAAAAAATGGGACCATTTATCTGGAACATCCTGCAATTGGAGTAGTTAATGAAATTATGGCAGCCTTTGTGGCAGGCGATTCGGACAAGGTTGGAACTTATCTTACCGATGACTTTATGGCCTATAACGGGTTTAGTACCAATAAAGATGATAAAGGTACTACGAAGGAAGAATTCCTGAAACGGGTAGATTTTTGGAAAAACAATATGTCTTACCTATCAATGGAACCTACGGCAGGATCTTATCCCGATGCTTTGGAATATAAAGAAAGCGGGGTTTGGGTACAAACTTGGGACCATATAAAAGGGATGCATAACAAATCCGGCGTCAAATTGGATATGCCTTACCATAGGCTCTATAAACTGGATGAGAATAATAAAATTAAAAACATGATCGATTATTATGATAATGATGTTATTTGGGAAGTGAGAAGGAGTTTTAGTGATCGACAAAATGGTACCATTTATAATCATCATGACAATATTAATACGGTGAGGAAAATGATGCATGCATTCGAATTTAATGATATGGATACGGCATATAGTTTTTTTGCCGATGATGCTAAATTTTATAGTTTGGAACTTCCTGATGGAGAGTCTCTTAACTTGGATGAGATAAAGGAACGCAATAGGCAATTAATGGAAGCCTATGATTTTGATAGTATAGATGAGACCGGTTATCCCGACTATTTGGAGTACGATATGCAGGATGCGAAGGTGGTACAATCATGGTGGAAATTTAGATTGACAAGAAAGTCGGACGGTAAAAAAATAATTTTACCTGCCCTATATCTTCATGATTTTGACGAGGAGGGAAAAATCATAAGATCGATTGCCTATGTCAGTACCAAAGTTTTGGATGCCAAATAGCATAAAAATTTAGGTAAGGAAAAGAGCGCACACGACGCTCTTTTTTTTGTTTAATTAGATTAGAATAATTGTCATAATGTAGTGGTTTAATCAAACAAACGGCATTATACACCTTTTTTATCATATACCCAGGGTCCAATTTTAGAATGTAGTCATTAACCTTATTGACCAAAGAAAAAATAAAGTAACTTAGTGTAGCCTTATTCACAATAACTAAAAAAACCGAACCATGGTTACATTAATTATTTTTTTGGGAATCCTTGCTTTGATTGCCTTGTTCTTAGTAAATGTTTTCAATCGCTTTGCCACACTTAGAAATCTTGTCAAGGATGCTTGGAGCAATATAGATGTGGCCCTAAAAAGAAGGTACGATCTTATACCGAATTTAGTAGAGACCGTAAAAGGATATGCCAAACATGAAAAATCTACCTTAGAGGCTGTGATAAACGCCCGTAATGCGGCTATGGCGGTCCCTTCTGGTGATATCAATGCCCAGATAAAGGCAGAAAACCAGCTTCAACAAAGTTTGAGAAGTATCTTTGCTTTGGGGGAAGCCTATCCAGATCTTAAGGCCAACACCAATTATTTGGATCTGCAACAAAAGTTAAATGAAATTGAAGAAAATCTTGAACGTGCCAGAAGGTACTATAATGGTTCTGTGAGAGAAAACAACACTTATGGGGAAAGCGTACCAGGGGTGCTTGTAGCCAGTTTATTTAAATATCAACATTTCGATTATTTTGAAGCAGAGGAGGCAAGTAGGGCGAATGTAAAAGTAGATTTCTCTTAATGAAAAATACCTATTACTTACTTTTGGTTCTTTTGACCATAAATACGGGATTGGCCCAGGATTTTACGGTTAAGAATTACACTGTCGACATTACGGTTCATGAAGAAGGTTATTTTGACGTAGTGGAAAACTACGATCTTAACTTCGAAATCCCCAAACACGGTATTTATAGGACTATTCAAACAAAATATGACCTAATCGATTCCAAGGGTAACGAATCTACACGCAAGATCAGGATTAGTAAGATAAAGGTTCCAGATTACAAATTTGAAGCTCCGTTCGATTTTGTACAAAAGATGCAGGACCAATTGGAAATCAAAATTGGGGATAAGGATATTACCCTGGTGGGTCCCCAGCATTACGAAATAAAATACAGGGTCCATAATGCCTTTCTTTTTGAGGATTCGCATATCCGGTTTTATTGGAACATTAAACCGGAGGATTGGTTGGCCGATTTTCATCAGGTCAGTTTTACCATTAGACTTCCGGACAATGTATATCCCGGCAAGGAAAATAGCTTTGTTTACACTGGGGATAGGGGTACTTCCTCTATAACTTCTGCCATGCAATTATATTATACAGATAATGAATTCTCGGGAACAAGCAAGGCTGGCTTTGTATCCCATCCCGGACAAAGTGTTACAGTATTGATCAATCTTCCCTTAGGATCGGTTAAGGAAGAGAAACCTTTCTGGCCTTTTTGGGATAGCTATGGTTGGGTATTCCTTATTGGGATAATGCTTTTTGCATTTTTCAGGGTATGGTGGAAATTTGGCAAGGACAAACGTGTCATTGCCGCCACCAGTTATTATCCGCCGGACAGTTTAGATCCGGCCATGGTGGGTTTTTTGATCAACGATAAGGATGACAATTCCGACTTAATAGCCTTAATACCTTATTGGGGCTCAAAAGGATTGATAAGACTTGAAGAAATTCCCAAAAAAGGTCTTTTTGGATCAAAGGACACTAGAATCATACGACTTCAGTCTTTGCCAC
This sequence comes from Arenibacter algicola, assembly GCF_000733925.1. Lineage (NCBI taxonomy): Bacteria > Pseudomonadati > Bacteroidota > Flavobacteriia > Flavobacteriales > Flavobacteriaceae > Arenibacter > Arenibacter algicola. The sequence goes on along the minus strand of NZ_JPOO01000003.1, from coordinate 762,854 downwards.
CGGATTCTCCCTCCTATGAATTGGAAATATTCAGGGGGCTGTTCGGTGACAACAACAATGTTGTTGGTACCGAAGTGCTGGTGAGTAGTTTAAAGGATACCTTTTACACCAAAATGATCAAGGCACGTAGCCAGTTAAAGGAAAGTGCGCAACCCTATTACGAAGCGGAGTCAAAAAAAATGCAGGGTATTATGTATGTAGCCTTGATTGCTTTGGCCATTGGACTTACCATGGTGGGCTTGTTCTTTTGGGGCCCTTTGGCGGCAGTGGCAATAGTTGGTTTTTGTGTCATACTGATTTTTGTCAATCGATTTATGGTCAAAAAGAATGAGAAGGGCAATGAGTTGCTGTCAGAATTAATGGGATTTAAAAGATTTATCAAGGTAGCTGAAGAAAACAGATTAAAAATGCTTTTAAAGGGTGACCCTCATTATTTTGAAAATACCCTGGGATATGCACTTGCCTTTGGTTTGTTTGATCAATGGGCCAAAAAGTTTCGAGACCTAAATATACTGCCCCCGGACTGGTACACGTCTACTTCCAGTAGCAGCCTTACCATGAATCAGTTTTCCAAATCTTTTTCCAACGCCATGGCCAGTACCAAATCCAATATGGTGAGTTCCCCTTCCAGTAGCGGAAGTTCTGGTGGAGGTTCCTCTGGTGGGGGGTTTGGTGGTGGCGGAGGCGGTAGCTGGTAAGCTCTGGATAAATTGTATGGAAATTTTTAGAGGAATGCTTTGCCGTTGCCGTATGTTGAGCTAAGTATATAAGGGTTTATCTATGAAGCTCGTAATCTAGGAATAAGGTAAAATGCTTCGTTGATTATTAAAAATAACATGGCTTCTTGGATGGGCATATTTAATAAAAGTTATACTTACTTTTGTGGTTCATTGGAAAAGTTATTTTTATGTCCAAATCCCAGAATACACTTCTAATAGTACTCGCTTTTTTTGCCATATATGTCATTTGGGGATCTACTTATCTGATGAACAAGATTGCTGTACATGAACTACCTCCATTTATGTTGGCTTCTGTACGCTTTTCGGTCGCTGGAATTTTAATTTTTATACTGTGTAAGATCATGGGCATTCCCCTGACCATAACTAAAAAACAACTACTGAATTCCATTGTTGCTGGATTTCTATTCCTAGCTTTTGGAAACGGATTTGTTGTTTGGGCACTTAAATACGTAGACAGTGGTTTTGCTGCTTTGGAAATAGCGGCACAACCCTTGGTAATTTTATTGTTAATGCGAATTCTAGAAGGGAAAAAGATTCAGACCATGTCCGTTGTTGGGGTTATTATCGGAATATTGGGAATCTATTTATTGGTAAGTCAAAATCAAGTTATAAGTCAGGAGAACTCCGTCTTAGGGATGGTCATGATATTTTTCTGTATGGTTAGTTGGGCATATGGCAGTTTGTTTGTTGCCAAGGCGGACCTGCCCAAGAATTATTTTGTCAATACAGGATTTCAAATGTTTACAGCGGGAATCATACTAATGGTAGGAAGTCTGCTCATTGGGGAAACCTGGACCCTTCCAACCACTTGGAGCAGTCCGGTTCAATATGCTATGCTGTTCCTAATCGTTCTTGGCAGTATTGTTGCTTTTACGGCATTTAACTATTTATTAAAAGTGGTTTCTCCGGAAAAAGTAGCTACTTCCACCTATGTAAACCCTATTATAGCGCTTTTGCTGGGCTGGTTTTTCTTGGATGAACAGATAACCACTCAGTCCACAATTGCGGCTATTGTGCTTCTAACTGGTGTCTATTTCATCAATACCAGAAAAAAATTGGTTTTGTTTTCTAGATTTTCAAGTCGGTATTCCCCAAAAGAGGATTAGGGGACCATTAAAATTTTATAATCCTTTTCTGTGGAATAGGGGATAGGTAAGAATGCCACAACATAAAAAAAAGCAGGTGATACCATTTCAACTGCTTTTAATTATAGAACCTTTTCCGAATAAATAACGGGAATTAGTTTAAATAGATTCTGCGCTCGGCCCAACGGTTTTTCTTGATACTTTTAAAATTTACCATTAGAATACTTTCCCCGGTCAACTGAAAATTTGTTGATTCTGATTGTGATTTGTGAATGAATGATTTCATGTTTACTGTTTTAAGTTTTTTTATTACCTGAAACGCCTCTTGGTGTTCCAAATGTTGCTTTTAGAGTTTTCAATTGTTTGCTTTACGAAATGTTTGTTAACTGTTTCCATGATGTTGATTTTTAATTGATGTTTAAATTAAGTTTTTGTTTTTTTTTGATTGATTTTGGACTACTAATTGTATCTTCTCTTACTATTCCAAATTCTACTTTTTGAAGATTCAATTGTTTGTTTTACCAGATGTTTGTTTAGAGTTTCCATGATATTTAGTTTAAAAGTGATTAATTGATTTACTACTAGAAGACGACAGATGGATAGATTTGTTACAGTACTATGTATAAAATAGTACCGTTTTAAGCAATATTTAACATTGTTGCTTTGAATTTCAAAAAGATTTAGAACCTATAGAATTGATAATCAGTTGATTATATTAATTTTAATTTTATATACTTTTTTTAATAAAACTTCAGATTGTGTGGAATGAATGTGGATTTGCAGGAATTGTGTGAATTTTAATGGATTATTATTACCTATTTAATATCTTAGAGGTTGGTGTGCTTAATTATTCATCACATATATATTAAATAGGATTTCCAAATTCCCTTACAAAAAGGAATTGTGATGGATAAGCTAGGTCAACATGGATCGAAGCGTTAAATAATAGATTGTAATAACTTAAAATTAATAGGTATGAAATTCACTAGAAAAGCAAGTGCAAACTGGAAAGGTAGCGGAAAGGATGGCAAGGGTACCTTGAGTACGGAAAGTGCCATCTTAAAGGATACCCAATATTCCTTTAAGTCACGGTTCGAAGATGGTAAGGGTACCAATCCTGAAGAATTGGTGGGAGCGGCCCATGCAGGATGCTTTACCATGCAGCTCAGCTTTTTATTGGGGGAGGCAGGTTTTACTCCTACCAATTTGGATACAGCTGCCAAGGTAAACTTTGAGGATGGGAGTATAACGCAGATTACTTTAAGTCTGAGCGGTACGGTACCGGGGATCAAATTGGAACAGTTTAAGGAAATAGCCCAAAAAGCCAAAGAAATTTGTCCCATTTCCAAATTGTTGAAAACAAATATAGTGTTGGAGGTGAGCCTACATGGCTAAGGATATACGTATTTATGGCCCCTATAGGTTAAACCCTTAGGGCCTATAATAATAAGAAAAAGCCACTGTTAAGTGGCTTTTTCCATTTTTGTGAATGCTATTTGCAATTCCTATTTAACGTGAGTTCGATATGTATTTTATTTAAAATCAGTTGTTTATGTGACATCTGTCCGGTCGAGCGGAGTCGAGACCTCATTGCAAATACATTACAGTAAAATAACCTCTCGACTCCGCTCGAGGGGACCGTAGCATTTATTATAACTTACATTAAATCAATGTATTGATAATATTTTTATGTCGAACTCACGTTATTTAAGTGTAAAATTCAGCCTGGCAAAAAGGAATCTACCACCTATTCCAAATTGTTGCGCTCTACGGGACCAATCGAAACGGCCATCACTACGGTTGCCAAATTCGTCCTTGGCCCTGTCCGGATAGATATCGAACAAATTATTGGCCCCAAGGGTCAAAGTTAGGGCATCAGTTGCCTTATACCCTACAGATAGGTCGGTAACCAATTTAGTACCGAATACCTGCTGATTGGCCACCGTTGTTGTTGCTTCGGTTACCTCTCCAAAGTATACATTTCTTAGGAAAATGATAAATTTATCCGAGGTAAGGCTGTTGGAAAGGTTTATTTTGGTCCTGGGCACTGCCTCTTCCAAATAAACCCTGCTATCCTCCGGAAAGTAGGTGCCGACCTTGCCAGCATTCCTTAGAACATCCGATGCATTGATATCTCCCACTTTCTTTGTTTTAGAGAAAGTACCTGCAAGATCCGACTTTAACCTCCAGTTGGCTCCCAAGTCGGTTCTATGGGTAAGAACAATATCCAGTCCTTTCGATTCAGTATCAATTGCATTGGCGAAGAATGAGGCTGCCGTGGCATTGGCTTGACGTAATATATTGAGTAGTTCTAACTGTGTCCCGGAATACACCGCCGGTATATCGTCCACTCCGGTTCCTTCATCCGGGGAAGGGCTAAACTGTCCTGTATAGACTACCCTATCATTTATTTTCACAAAATAACCATCCACCGTTATGGTAAGATTGGCGTCCGGTATTTTGGCGGTAAGTCCCAAACTAACACTTTGGGAAGTTTCCTCCTTCAACTGAGGAATACCCAAAAGTGTGGCCGCCCTACTGTTATTGGCAAAAGTCCCTACTTCCTGTGGATTGCCCTGGTTATCGAAAATGGTAGAAGTGGAATTAAAGTTGATTTGGTGTAGGGATGGCGCCCTAAAGCCTGTATTTAAAGCTCCACGAATATTTAGATTTTCAGTAGCCTTAAATCTTCCTGCCAATTTAAAATTGATGGTTCCACCAAAATCGCTGTAATTTTCATATCGGGTAGCGAAACTGGCTAAAAAGGCTTCCGAAAAATCGGCCTCTACGTCAAAATATCCAGCTACACTACTTCTTCCCCTGGAAAGTTCATTACTAGGTGCAAAACCAGGAAACACTTGCGAGCCCCCTGGCCTAGCACTTCCAAAAAAGTCCCTAGAGGGTGACTGGCTAGCCACAGTAATTAATTGTCCTGCACTGGTATACTGACCATAAGAAGCTTGCTCCCCAGCCACAATATCATAGTTCTCTACCCTATATTCCGCACCAAAAGCAACGTTTAAACCTGACATGACATCCTCAAAAAATTGGGTAATGTCCAAATTGGAGGTGTTCTGCATGAATGAAAATCCACCGGCATCAAAAAAGGTGGGGGAGGCGTTTTGCATAGAGGCATTATGTGTATTTCCAATAGTATATAAAAAAGAGTTCTTTCCATAGGTATTGCTCAAGTCGATGCTCCAATCACCAACCATCCCTTTTATACCAATGGATATGGATTGATCTTTAATATTGGAATTGATCTCCGGTAAAAAGCCATCAATATAAGCAGGAGTATAGGTCCTACTTTGGTTGGGCAACCTATAAAATCCGGCTGAATTGCCGGTTCTGGAACTGATCCCGGCAAAGGAGTAAAGCGTTGTACCTATATCATCCAAGGGCAGGGAGAAATTGGCAAATAAACGGCCACCGCGTAACGCAGATTGACCAACCCTCATATTATAATCACTTCTTTGTTGTGCCCTTGCCGCCAATTCATCGTCCGTAGTGTTGTTGGACAAAGGGTTGTAAAAAACAACCGTGCCATCACTATAAATTTTTGTTGGACTATGTAATTCTTCTGAGGTAAAACCACTGATAAGATCTTTATCATCCTGGGTTAAAAATGGAAGGTTTTGTGCCAAGTTAACTACATCTGAATCAGTAAGGGAGCTTAAATTTAAGCCCTGACCTACGGCCAGTCTTTCAATAGAATTATAGGCATTGAAAATTGAACCTTCCCATTCCATCATTCGGCTATATTCCTCCCGAACGTCGAAATCTCCGGAGAGGTTTATAAATCCACCATTATCGCCCAATGGTATGCCATAACTAGCGGATATGTTAGTGGTTTCCCCGTCTACGCCACCTGTTTGGTCATTGGCATTTTTGGTAAAATTGGCCCCTGTAGTAACAGTTGTGGTGAGTTCATTTACATTTTTGTTCAATATAATATTGATAACCCCAGCAATGGCATCTGAACCATATTGGGCGGCTGCACCGTCCCGTAGCACTTCTATACGCTGTATGGCAGCGGCAGGGATGGCATTTAAATCCGTTCCTACACTTCCTCTACCAAATGTCCCGTTAACATTGATCAAAGAAGAGGTATGCCTTCTTTTGCCGTTGATCAGTACCAAGACCTGATCTGGTCCCAATCCTCTAAGGGAGGCCGGATCAATATGATCTGTACCGTCCGATATGGTCTGGGTATTGGAGGTGAAGGATGGTGCCACATAATTTAATATCTGGTTTAGATTCACTTGGGGAGCCACATTGTTCAGTTCCGTCATGTCTATGACATCTACGGGAACGGTACTTTCGGTGGCAGTCCTATTCGGATTACGGGAACCTACAATAATTACTTCTGATAGGGCCACACCCGAAGTGAGACGTATGTCCATCACGGAATTGTTGACCGTTACCGGTAAGGTCTCAAATCCAATATAGGAAACCACCAAAACATCACCCATCGAGGCTTCTATGGTAAAGTTGCCATCGAAATCCGTGGTGGTACCTGTGGTGGTTCCTTTAATTACTATGGATGCACCGGGCAAAGGTGTTCCCTCTTCATCCAAAACTGATCCCGTTATTTGGGCGTTGGTAAAACCAACCATCCCAAAAATGAAAATCACTGCAATAAAGTAATACTTTTTCATATATGAGTTTTTTGAGTTTATATGCTTAGAAGTTAAGGATTTTTGAGGTGAATTGTAAGAAAAATTCCTAAAAACTGAGGCAATCATTTAAAAATTAGGACTATATGAATGCGTTTGTTACCGGAAGCAAGGGTATTGCTTAGGGATTGGAAGTACTGGTTGGCTTATGACAATGGTATTGGACCAGATATTTTAAAGAAGAATTAATACAGAAATTGTAATTTCCTGATTTTTATCCCAAAATCCTGAAAATCATGCCCAATTTTCTTTAATCAGGATAAAAAATTGGGGAACTAAATTAAAATATTTGAAATACTAGCCTTATATTTGTTGAAGTTTAAAGAGTTGCGCATTGACCTGTAATCACCATTGCTGCTACTAAATTCTTGGGTAGATAAAATTAGATTCATTTTTCTTTTTCAAACACTCGTTTAGTATTTCAACCGCTGCTCAGACGAGATTTACAATTTATAACTTTAAAAAAAACAATGGCAAAATCGCAACAAACGTATAGTAAAAGTGAAAAAGAAAAGAAGCGTCTAAAAAAGCGCGAAGAAAAACAAAAGAAAAAGGAAGCACGTAAATTGGAGTCGAAGGAAAATGGACCGGGTATCCAATTTGCCTATGTTGACCACGACGGAAATTTAACGGATACACCGCCAGATCCCTCTAAAAAAATAAAAATAGACGCCTCTACCATTGAAATTGGGGTGCCCAAAAGAGATGATAGCGATGTGGAAGAATTCGACCCTGTTAGAAATGGCAAAGTATCCTTCTTTGATACTTCCAAAGGATTTGGATTTATAATCGATACTGAAAACCAAGAAAAATATTTTACCCATGTTAGTGGGCTCATAGATGAGATTGCTGAAAATGACAAGGTTTCCTTTGAACTGGAAAAGGGACTGAAAGGTATGAATGCAGTACGTGTAAAGAAAATTTAGTACCCTAGCCAAATTCCATAAGGGATTTGGTATACTTTTAAATTTAAGGGATAGTACATATTAATCCATAAGTTTCATGGGTTTATGTACTATTTTTTTTGTCCCAAATTATTCAGGATACTGCTGTTTATATAATTCTATTAGCTGTTTTTTATAACCAAAAAAAAGAATAACTTTTAACCTTCTTAAATAAGTAACTAATCAAACTTTCAAAAACCATGGTACAATTACTCAAAGGACACATTCTATTGTTGGGATGTCTATTATTGCTATCCTATTCCCAGGCTCAAAATTTATCCACAGCACTGCCCGAGGAGGTAGGGATGTCTTCTGAGAGGTTGGAACGACTATCGACTACGCTGGAGCAGTATGTTAAAGACGGCAAAATGTCGGGAAATGTTGCCTTGGTAGCCAGAAATGGTAAAATAATCTATCATAAGGCGTTTGGCAAGAGCGATATAGAGGCAGGCAACAAGATGACTACCGACGCCATCTTTAGAATTGCATCGCAAACGAAGGCGATTGTAAGTGTTGCAGCCATGATCCTGCAGGAGGAAGGAAAACTATTGATTTCAGACCCGATAGGAAAATATTTGCCGGAATGGAAAGAGACAACTGTAGCCAAAGTACGCGATGATGGTGGGTACGATGTGGTTAGGGCAAACCGTTCCATAACAATTAGGGATTTGTTGACCCATACTGCTGGTATTGGCTACGGCCATGGACCGGCAAAAAAAGAATGGGAAGAAGCAGGGATACAGAACTGGTATTTTGCAGATAGGAACGAGCCCATAGAAGAAACCATTGCCCGTATGGCCAAATTACCTATGGATGCCCAGCCTGGTGAGCGATTTGTATATGGTTACAATACGGATATTTTGGGTGTAATTGTTCAAAAAGCTTCGGGTAAAACATTGGACGAATTTATCAAAGAAAGAATTCTGGAACCCATAGGAATGACAGATACTTATTTTTATTTGCCAAAAAACAAGGCGGATAGGTTGGCAACTTCATATATGGCTTATGAAGGCAAGCCCTTGGAAAGGTCCCCGGATCCAGGTTTGGGCATTGGTCAGGGCCATTACGTAAAGGGGCCCCGCAAAAGCTTTTCGGGCGGGGCGGGTCTTGTTTCCACCGCAATGGATTATGCCAAATTTTTACAAATGATGTTGAATGGTGGTGAATTTAACGGGAATAGAATATTGTCCCCGAAAACTGTTGAGTTAATGATTGCCGATCACGTTGACGTTAGGGACATACCCTATGGCAGTAGAAGTGGTTCGGGCTTTGGTCTCGGCTTCTCCATCACAAAAAACGTAGGTGAAAGGGGAGAGCATGGTTCTGTAGGTACTTTTGAATGGGGAGGGGCATACGGATCCACTTATTGGGCAGATCCCGTGGAAGAACTTGTAGTAGTTTATTTTAAACAACTTATACCCACTAACGGAATTGATGACCATGCCAAGTTGAGAAGTTTGGTCTATCAGGCCATTTTGGAATAAAGGATGCCCAATATATTGTTGAAACTGTATGATTATTAGCAAAAAGTGTTAATATATTGTAAATTTTGGCGGTTTTAGGGCAATCTATTCTTCTAAAAAATCTATATCCCATAGGTTTGCAACTTAATAGTCAGATTAAAAATTAGAGATACTGAATTTTATGAGTAGAGTTAAGGAAAATGACAAGGTAAAAGTACATTACACTGGGAAATTAAAAACCGGACAAATTTTCGACAGTTCTTTGGAAAGAGATCCTATCGAAGTTACGTTGGGGCAAGGACAACTTATTCCTGGTTTTGAGAAGGAATTGGTGAATATGGAAGTCAATGAAAAGAAGACTATAAACATTCCTAAAGAGGAAGCCTATGGAGATATCATGGAGGAACTGTTCCATGAAATTAAGAAGGCTGAACTTCCCGAAAATATAACCCCGGAGATTGGAATGACATTAATTGCTCAGAATCCGGACGGAACTGAGAACCAATTGCGAATTACCGATGTTAAGGAAGAAAGTATTGTTATAGATGCCAATCATGTATTGGCCGGGCAAGACCTTACTTTTGAATTGGAATTGGTAGCCATTTTATAGGAGTAGAGATAATAGGTATTGGCTCTCCATTATGAGGGGCTATGCTTGTGTAACAATAAGACCGTCTATTTTTTGGACGGTCTTTTGTTTTTACATAGCACAAGGTTCAACCTAAGTTGGGAATGAAGCTTTATTTAAATCTTTCCCCTGTGCAAACAGCTAGATATATTAGTAATTCCCATTCAAAATAGATAGAACAAGAGCTTTTGTTAGGGGTTTATTGGATGCTTTTGCCTTGACTTCGTCAAATGTAAATCTAAAATCGCATCCCTTCGTATAATTACTACAACCGTAGGAATTTTTACCTTTTACAATTTTCCCTTCTTTGCATTTGGGACAGCCGGGAGTATCGGTATCCAGTTTTTTCTTTGGCTCCAATACCAATCCATATTGTTCATCAAACCGTACTAGGCCCTCAATATCCTCGGCACCATTGTATCTAAACCCTTTTAAATTTACCGTACAACCTTTTTGGAGTAATCTTGTGAACTGATTTTCCGAGATTTTTTTGTGATGAAAGACAAAGGGGAGTAAAAAATTGCAACCATTTTTATATTCACTGCAGCCATAGGCCGACTTCCCCTTTATTAGTGTACCGTTTTTACATTTAGGGCAGGTTTCCGCTGTGATGGCGCCGGTATTGGTCTTAGTTTTTTGGAGTACCGTCTTTTTGTGTTCCAAGGTATGGGAGATATTGGCACGTTGGGTCTCACTTCGTACTTCATAAACCAATTCGTCTACCATCTTCTTCATGTTGGCTATAAACATGCCGGCACTGAACATACCTTTTTCTATATCCTTTAATTGCTTTTCCCATAAGCCGGTCAGTTCTGCAGATTTCAACAATTCGTTTTGTATCGTATCAATCAGTTGTATGCCGGTTGGGGTTGGTAGTATCTGCTTCTTTTTTCTTTCTATGTACTTGCGCCTAAATAAGGTTTCTATAATATTGGCACGGGTTGAAGGTCTACCAATTCCGTTCTCTTTCATGAGTTCCCGCATTTCATCATCATCAACTTGTTTTCCGGCCGTCTCCATGGCTCTTAGCAAGGTGGCTTCCGTATATTGTTTGGGTGGTTTGGTCTGCTTTTCCAAAAATGAAGGTTCGTGAGGACCTTTTTCACCTTTTACAAAATTGGGTAAAATTCCAGTTTCCTTTTTTTCTTTGGTATTGGCAGTCTCAAAAACAATTCGCCAGCCTTTTTTAAGGATTTCCTTCCCGGTTGTTTTAAAAGAGATGTTGGCTGCCTTACCAATGACGGTGGTGTTGGAAACTTCACAATCATCGTAAAACACAGCAATAAACCTCCTGACGATACTGTCGTAGACCTGCTGCTGGGCTGCGCCTAACATTATTTCAACACCAGTGGGTATGATCGCATGGTGGTCCGTTACTTTTTTATCATTGAAAACCTTGGTGGATTTCCTGATCTTCTTTAACAAGAGGGTAGAGGTCAACTGTTCGTATTGGGTTAGATTGCGAAGTATTCCTGCCACTTTGGGATAAACGTCATTAGGTAAAAAAGTGGTATCCACCCTAGGATAGGTAACTACTTTTTGTTCATATAATTTCTGGACAATCTTAAGTGTTTCATCTGCCGTAAATCCAAACTTGGTGTTGCAATACACCTGTAGACCTGTTAGATCGAACAACTTTGGAGCGTATTCCTTGCCTTTCTTTTTGGTAATGCTGACAATTTCGAATTCGTGTTCCTTTACTTCCTTGGCCAGAACTTCCCCGTCTTCCATTTTCAAGAAACGGCCCTCTTCATAATTAAAAACGGTCTCCCTATACAGTGTTTGCAGTTCCCAATAGGGTTGGGGTGTAAAACTTTCTATTTCCTTAAACCTATTGACCACCATGGCCAAGGTAGGGGTTTGTACCCGCCCAACAGATAACATTTGTTTGTACCCCCCGTGTTTTACGGTATAAAGACGTGTGGCATTCATTCCTAAAAGCCAGTCCCCTATGGCGCGGGAAAACCCGGCATAATAAAGATTGTCGTAGTCGTGGGAAGATTTTAACTTGGTAAATCCCTCCTTAATGGCCTCGGTGGTTAGGGATGAGATCCATAATCGCTGTACTTCGCCCTTATAATTGGCCTGATGTAAAACCCAACGCTGTATTAATTCCCCTTCCTGTCCAGCATCCCCACAGTTGATTACCACTTCCGCTTTATCAAATAGACTTTTTACAATATGGAACTGTTTTTGGATTCCCGCATTGTCCACCACTTTTGTTTTAAACTTATCCGGGAGCATGGGTAGATTGTTAAGGTCCCAACTTTTCCAATGTGGCTTGTAATCGCTAGGCTCAAATAAAGTGCAGAGATGTCCAAAGGTAAAAGTAACTGCGTAACCATTTCCTTCAAAATATCCGTCGTGTTTGGTGTTTGCCCCTAATACCTGAGCAATTTCCCGAGCAACACTAGGTTTTTCCGCAATACAGACCTTCACTTTTATTATTGTTTTGAATGGGTGCAAATTACTTAATTTATACTGAACCCCCGCATCCGTTTAGTAAGGTATTTTCCTCAACATTTATGTTGGGTATATTAACTAATCTGGTTTTGAAGTATATCAGGAAAAATCTATTAAGACGATCCAGATAGATAATATGTCAATGGAAAATGATACATTTAAGGGATATTGGATTTGAAATTCTTAATTGTGGATTACTATAATCAATAAAAATGAACATATGAAAAGTATAGTGTTGGTCGTTACCGCCTTTTTAACACTGATTAGTTGTACTTCCCAGCCCTCCAAAAGTCTATTTAACGGGAAGGATTTGGAGGGGTGGCATGTAGATGTGCCGGAAATGGACAATAATCCCAATGCCGTAAATCCATTTATAGTTAGGGAGGGGATGTTGGTGAGTTTGGGAGAACCCCAGGGTCACCTTATTACCGATGCCATTTATCAGGATTTTAGATTGGAAGTGGAATATCGTTTTGCCGGGAAACCAGGTAATTGTGGTGTGTTGGTATTTGCCTCCACTCCTAGATCTCTATATGAAATGTTTCCCAAGTCTATAGAGGTTCAAATGATGCATGAAAATGCCGGCGATTTTTGGTGCATTGTTCAGGATATCACGACCGATGATATGCTGGAAAGGCGCGGACCTAAGGAAGAATGGGGGATCACCGAAGGTAAATTGCGAAGAATAAAAAATCTAACCGATGGTTCCGAAAAACCATTGGGTGAATGGAATTCCATGACCATAGAATGCCTTAAAAACTCCATAAAGGTGTGGGTAAATGGTGATTTGGTAAATCATGGCTATAATGCTACTGTAAGCAGTGGAAATATTGCTTTGCAGGCCGAGGGTGCCGAAGTGGAATTCCGAAAAGTACTGCTTACACCCATTTCGAAGCTCAGTGAAACGGCGCCCTGATATAAAAGGCCTTGTTTTATCCTGCCATATTTAATTTGATTTTTAGTTTTGTTCTATCATAGAATTGCTGCCTTAAAAGGAATATACTTTTAACTACCAGGTTTAGAATGCCCATCTTTTATTTTGTACCTTATTAATTATTAATAGGTTATGCTTTAAAAATAAGAGCAATGAATTATAGATCTCTTCTCATTTATGGCCTTGCGCTTTGTTTCTCAGGTATACTTATTGCCCAAAACGATTACGTTATGCAACGGGAGCAGATGGTAAAGACACAGCTTCAAGCCCGGGGAATAAAAGACCCTTTAACCTTATATTCCATGACAAATGTACCTAGGCATGAATTTGTGCCAAAAAACTTGGTAGAACATGCTTATAGGGATGGGGCACTGCCTATAGGAAGCGATCAGACTATTTCCCAACCTTATATTGTAGCATTCATGACAGAAACATTGAAATTGAAATCGACCGATAGAGTTTTGGAAATAGGAACAGGATCGGGTTACCAGGCAGCGGTATTAGGTAAAATTGTGGATTCAGTTTATACTATCGAAATTATAAAGGATTTGGCCATGTCCGCCAAAAGTCGATTAAAGAACCTTGGGTACCACAATGTAGTTGTAAAATGGGGGGATGGGTATCACGGTTGGCCAGAAAAAGCACCTTTTGATGCTATTATGGTCACTGCGGGAGCAGAGGCGATTCCCCAGCCCTTGTTGGACCAATTAAAAGATGGGGGACATATGGTTATCCCTGTTGGGCCAAGTGACAATGTTACCTATTTGGTCAGTGTTCTTAAAAAGAAGGATAGGATAATAACCAAAGAATTGTTTCCTGTACGTTTCGTTCCCTTCACTAGAAATGAGTAGGATTTTTTGGGATGCTCCATGTCCTATTGACTATTCATTGGAATTTACAAAGGATAGTTCCTTTATCGGGCTTACACTTCCTGGAATTAATTCCTTCAAATTAATATTTCCAATGCGGATACGGATCAATCTTAATGTAGGGAAGCCTACGGCAGCAGTCATTTTACGCACCTGACGAAACTTGCCTTCGGTTATAGTGATACTTATCCATGAAGTAGGCCTATGCCGTCCTATTCTCAATTTCTTATCCGGCTCTGGTAGGGCAGGGAGGTTATATAATCTGTGGACCATGGTAGATTTAGTTATATATTTCTTGCCATGGAATCCAATTTCCACTCCAATTTGTAGTAGTTCTATCGCTTCATTGGTTATTTCCCCGTCCAACTGTACATAGTATTCCTTTTCTATTCCCGAGCGGTTAACAAGATCGCTGAGTTTCCCATCGGTAGTAAGCAGGAGCAATCCTTCGGATTTTTCATCCAGACGCCCAATGGGCATAATACCATCCGGAAAATTATAAAGTTCACTTAAGAAGTGTTTGTTGCGGGATTCCTTGGCATCATTGGAGTGCAACTGACTCAACATTTCAAAAGGTTTATAAATTTTAAAGTGAAGATGTCCAGGTTCAGACATAGGTGGTGATACTTTATATTAAAAGTCATTTAGAACAACAAAGATGTAATTTTTTTTCAATTGATACTATTGGAAACATCAATCCAAACCTTTTTCTGTGGCATATTTTCCAACACCCCAGGCCAGACCTATAAAGACAAACTGTATTGGCAAGCGAATCATGGCTGCTTCCGTACTTCCTATCGCCGGTTGATCGGAAAAAACATCCCAAACATGGATTGGAAGAAAAATGATCATTAGCCAAAATATGCCTGTTGCTCCCAGTCTGGCGTATTTTGGAAGAAGGAGAAGAACACCCAAAACAATTTCTATTATTCCGGACAAATAAATAATCGTCATTTTAAAGGGTAAGAAATCTGGTACAAAAACATGATAAAACGTTGGTTTTACAAAATGTTGTACTCCAGCGTAGATTATAAATAGGGCCAATAGAATTTTAAGGATTTTCCAAAATAACATCATGACCCAACTGTTTTTTATAAGTTATAAATAAAATAAAAATAAGTATCGCGAAGTCAAGGACATCGCTTTATCCAGACCTTTTATGGAGCAGGTTTGTCATGAAGAAGCTCCATGCCTGTTGAAGATCGTGCCTTAAATCCGGTCCAATCCTTTTCATTGGAATTTTCCTGCAACTCTAAAAATTTTGAATAATTCTTCTGTTTTAGATGAATACCTAAAAAGGCAGTCAAAAAATGCTGGTTTACATTATTAATTTTTCTCTCGTCCCAACTAGGTTCGGCATATCTATAATATTCATCAATATGTAGGCCAGGTTCAAAAGATTCTGCTGGCGGCGGATTTGGGGCTACATTGTGCCTTGCATTTTCGTAGGTAAGTAAATATCGATCTGCGTTTACTGCCCCTGTATAGATAGCCTTAATTCCCTTTTCGTATCCTGAAATATCATCTTGACTCCCTGCTATAAAAAAAGTAGGGACCGTAAGTCCTTTTAAGCCTTCGGCATCCCAAATACCGCGCTCCATTCCCCATGGTGCAAAGGCTACAACCGCTTTTATTCTAGGGTCAACTTTAGGAAAGTCCGGATTGCTCATGGTCAGGTCCACTATTGCCTTACTGCCGCCGGTCATGCCGGAAAAGAATCCAACAAGGCCATCACTATATCCGGCTCCCGCTACATTCAAAACGCCGTAACCTCCCATAGAATAGCCTATGATGCCGATATTTTCAGAGTCGACCAAGCCTGCCAAAAAATTATTATCCGCAGCTTTGCCCAAGTTTACCATTTGGTTTAGTACAAAGGAAATATCCTTGGCGCGGTTCATCAAAGTACTTGCAAAAGGCGATGCATCCTTAAAAGTAGAATCGGTATGGTCTATAGCCACCACCACGTACCCTTTGGAGGCTAAATTTTCCGTGAGATAGGTCATAAGGTATCTAGAGCCAACATACCCGTGTGCCACTACTAAAAGGGGAAAAGAAACATCGGTTGTTAATGGGGCGGCATCGCGGGACGCCCTACCTTTAAAAGTAATTGGTGTCAATGGTCTTAAAGAGTCATGGGCGGTTCCCATGACCTCATCATAAACCACAGTTTCTTTTGCTCCCTCGGCCAACTGTGCCGGATACCAAACTTCCACTTTCAATGGTCGATCGTAAATAGGGTCTATCCCATTTTTTGAATTCAAAACATCTGCCTGCCCCTTATTCACAAAATCCAAAGTACGTACGCCAACGGCATAGCTTCCGCGCGCAGATAATTCAGGTGCGTCCGGAAGCGCATCGCCATAAACAAAAGACCCGGTTTGGGCATTTAATACAAGGTTGGAAATTAGAAAACAAAGTATCAACTGGAAATGGGCAAAACGGTTTAGGATTGGCATAATTTTGAGTTTTGGTTTAGTTTAAAAATACAACAATTAATTGCAATTATTAATTATGTCGGGGTTTTTGGAAAAATAAAATAGACTGTTTTGAACAATTTTATGTAACGTGCTCAGTCTTTGTACCATTATCATTATTTTTAAAAAAATAAAACCAAATAGGTCTGTATTTTGTGGTTTAGATCGATAATGATATCTATGGTGTCCTAGAGCCACCTAGGGCCAAAGGAGCAATAGTAAAACAGGGCAACAGCAACCAATCATGGAAGAAACTGAGAAGCAATTAAAGAAGTTTGGTGTTAGGCCAACGGCCATGCGTATTTTGGTGCATCGGTTTATGGTTTCCCAGAATTCCGCCGTTAGCCTAAGTGTTGTGGAGGGGAATTTTGAAAAATCCGACAGAACCACCTTATATAGGACTTTAAAGACTTTTGAGGAGAACTGTATTGTCCATCAAATAGATGATGGCACAGGTATTCCCAAATACGCGCTCTGCGATCATGATGAAGGTTTAACAAAGCATTCAGACCTACATTTACACTTTCATTGCACTAAATGCAATAGAACTACCTGCTTAACGGAGCATAGAATACCACAAATTAATCTCCCTGACAAATTTATCCCTGAAGATGTGAATATGCTGGTAAAGGGAATTTGTGAGCTCTGTAACCAATAAATGCACATACATTGCACTGGTAAGAGGGGTAATTTTGCTTATAAATTATAAGTATGGAACAGCATCATGATCCTAAAGATCACAATCACAATCATGACCACGGAGGAATTTTTGGCAATAAAACGGAACTCTATTTTGCTATTTTAAGCGGTGTGTTCTTTTTGATGGGATTGATTTTGGCAGGTTTAATGATGGCAACACCATGGGTTTCTATGGTCTGTTATATTTCGGCCTATTTTTTCGGCGGTTATTTTACCTTGCTCGAGGCGATAGACAAGATTAGGAAGGGGGAATTTGAAATAGATTTCCTAATGCTCGTTGCCGCAATCGGGGCGGCCTATATAGATAGATGGGGAGAAGGTGCCCTATTACTGTTTTTATTTAGTTTGGGACATTCTTTGGAGCATTATGCTATGAACAAGGCCACAAAATCTATCAAAGCCTTGGGTGAACTTTCCCCAAAGACGGCATTGTTAAAAAATGGCGGGGATTTCACGGAAGTTCCGGTTGAGGAATTAAAGGTGAACGATATTATTTTGGTAAAACCAAATACCAAAATATCGGCAGACGGGGTTATTATAAAAGGTAGTAGTAGTATTGATCAGTCGCCTATAACCGGAGAAAGTATTCCCGTAGATAAAACAGCTATACAGGAGCTTAACGATCTGCCGCAATTTGAACAATTGGACCCGTCCCATGTAGTTTTTACCGGTACTATAAATGGGGATTCCATGCTGGAGGTTCAAGTTCTAAAATTAAATGTGGATGCCACAATTTCACGTTTGGTGCAAATGATCAATGAGGTGGAAACCAAAAAATCGCCCACACAGCTAACTACCAAAAAATTTGAAAAATGGTTTGTGCCCATAGTGGTGGTTTTGGTAGTTGGCCTATGTTTTCTCCACTTGTTTGTAGACGAGTCTGTCCATGATAGCCTATACAGGGCCATAAGTGTTTTGGTAGCATCCAGCCCTTGCGCCTTGGCCATTTCAACACCTAGTGCAGTAATTAGTGCCATAGCCAGGGCTGCCAAAAAAGGAGTGATCATTAAGGGAGGGCGTCCCCTGGAAGATCTAGGCAGCCTTACCACCATTGCTTTCGACAAAACAGGGACCCTTACGGAAGGTAAACCAAGATTGACCAATGCCTTTCCTTTAAATGGATATGATAAAAAGGAATTTTTGGAATTGGTCTTGGACGTTGAAAGTTTAAGTGATCATCCCTTGGCGAGGTCCATTGCTAGAGATCTTAAGGACGCATATAAGGTTGAAAACAATAACCGTTCCTCCAGTATGCGGTCCATACAAGGTAAGGGAGTAATTGCGAACTACAACGGTGGCCGTATCTATATCGGCAATGAGCAACTTATGAAAGAAGAGGGAATCCACATTTCAAGGGAAGTCCAAGACCAAATTGACCAATTGCAGAAGGAGGGCCAGACCATTATGTTTGTAGGATATGAAAAAAAGGCGATCGGCTTGCTAAGTGTAATGGACGTACCTAGAAAAAGTGCTGCTAGCACCATACAGCGATTAAAGGATATAGGTATAAAACATATGGTAATGCTGAGCGGGGACCATCAAAAAGTGGCAGATTCCATTGCCCAACAAATTGGACTTACCGAGGCAAAAGGAAATCTACTTCCTGAAGACAAGGTCGAAGCTATTGGGGAATATTTAAAAAAAGGCACTAAAATAGCTATGGTAGGGGATGGTGTTAATGATGCGCCGGCTATGGCCAGCAGCACCGTTGGTATTGCCATGGGTGCCGCTGGGAGCGATGTAGCATTGGAAACGGCAGATGTAGCCTTAATGTCGGACAAGATAGAAAGTCTTCCCTTTGTGATCGGCCTTAGTAGAAAATCCAAAGCTATTATTAGGCAGAACCTGTGGGTAAGTATGGGGATTGTGGCATTTTTAATTCCAGCTACATTATTCGGATTTGCCAACATTGGTGTAGCCGTTGCCATTCATGAGGGGTCAACGATTTTGGTAGTAATCAATGCACTGAGACTACTGCGTTATAATCTTGATTAAGGCTAGCACATAGTGTTAATTCATTTGTAGATTTGAAAAACGAACGGCTGCTATGGATAGACCCTGGCAGCCGTTTAATTAATATGAAACCAACTCTTCATCAATACCAAAATTATGGGAAGCTGAAAAGGTTGGATTCCTATTTAAATCCTATTTCGATAAGTCCTTTATGGCTAATGTTTATGGCTTCCAAAGGTGTCATATCAAAAGTTTTATCCTGCTCAACCATGTAGTATTTCATTCCGGAAAGCTTTTTCTGTGCAAGGATTTTTGAGAAATCTATTTGTCCGTTACCCACTGGGGCAAACCTGCCTTGGTCATCCATATCCTTTACATGCCACATAATAAATCGACCTGGATACCTTGTAAAATAGGCAACAGGGTCTTGATCTGCTTTGGTCACCCAATAAAGGTCCATTTGAAAATTTACAAATTTAGGATCAGTATTCTCCAACAGATAATCAAGGGTTACTACGCCATCTTCCCCTTTCTTTAATTCAAAATCATGATTGTGGTAAAGTAGCTTCAATCCCGCTTTTTGGCATTTTTCTCCAAGGGTGCTTAAGACTGTAGCCAGTTGTTTATAGTCGTCCCTAAGCCCCATGGGTGGAACGGGAATTACAAAGTATTTAAAACCTGCCGCTTTCACGTCGGCGATCATGCTGTCCGCATTCTCCAATGTAACCCCGCCCTGATGTGTGCTTATTGGCGTTAACCCTACTTCTTTTAGTAGCTTATTAAAGTCTTTCGGGGCCATATTGTAAAATTTGCCGTCCCTGTAGCCTGCAGCCTCAATATTTTTGTAACCTGCTTCGGCAACTGCCATAAGTGTGGCTTTGGTATTGGTCCCCATATCGTCCCTTACCGTGTAAAGAGCCAGTCCGCCAATTTTTTGTTGGGCATTGGCAGCAAACATACCGATCATTATAAGGGGTAGGATCAATTTTTTAAATGTGGGAGAAGACAATAACTTTTTCATAATACTTGTAAATAATGTTTTTCTAAAAGTAATACATGTTTTTATAACTATGCCATATTTAGATTGATAAAAAATTTCATATTAACAAAGACATATCTGTTTTTTATGTTGATAGAGGATAGTCCTAGGTAAAAACAATCTTTTTCTTTTAAAATTCATTTATCTATTAATAGCGGAGGTTTTAATTACACAATGCTGGGGGTTAGATATTTAGAAGATCTTCAATTAATATTCGTTACTAATATAGGCCATGTGAAATATATTTTTAGGTTAATCTAAAAATTAATAATTATCTTTATACATATTTATTAATATTGAGATCGACATGGGCCTTGACCTGCATGGTAAATGTATGGTCGCCTAAAAAGAGGCTAAAAATATATTTAGAACAAGCTAATGCATACCTACAATCCTACAATAGCCCTAGCGGTGTTTTTTGCACTTTCCATTTTGGCATATCTGCTTTTCAGACCTAATAAGGGATGGTTTTGGCTGATAAGAAATAATTCGGTTTCCAACGATAAAATTGTTGTAGAGGATGTATTAAAATTGTTATATCACAATGAAAATGCGGACAAGCATCTCAATATAAATGATATTATCAGAACCTTAAAATACAATGACAAAATCATACTGGAATGTATTAATAAGATGTCGGACCACGAGCTGATAAGTATACAGGGCGATAGTGTAAAACTTACAAAATCCGGAAGCGATTATGCCCTACGTATAGTTAGGGCCCATAGGCTATGGGAGAAATTTTTAGCTGAAAAGACCGGTTTTAAGGAATCGGAATGGCACGAAAGGGCAGAAAGAATGGAACATGAACTCACCAAGGTGGATGCAGATATTCTGTCTTCCCAGCTGGGTAATCCCCAATTTGACCCACATGGTGATCCTATACCCACCAATACGGGAAAGATTGCAAAAATTAAAGGAATACCGGTTTCGGAGCTGCCCATTGGAACTATTGGAAGAATTGTCCATATCAAGGATAAGCCCGAAATAATTTACAAGCAGATCCTGGCAGAAAATATCCATATTGGATCTGTGATACGGATCATGGAAAAGACGCCTGCCCGTATTGAATTTCATTCGGAGGGGGAGGCATTTGTATTGGCCCCTATAATGGCGGGCAATATTACAGTATCAGTTTTGGAAAAGGACGTGGTATTTGAAGAAAATTTAGCCAGGTTGTCCATTTTAAAGGAAAATGAAACCGCCAAGATTATTGGTATATCAAAGGAAATCAGGGGAGATAGTCGAAGAAGGTTGCTCGATCTGGGTTTTGTGAAAGGAGCTGAGGTGAAAATAGATTTACTAAATCCACTGGGCGATCCCAAAGCCTTTTTAATCAAGGGCACAAGTATTGCCCTTCGTCAAAATCAAGCATCGAAAATTTTAATACAAAAAGATTAAATCATGGAAGTTAAACCTAATAGTGCGTGTGAGACCTGTGCCCAATTCAATGCGGACGGATTGAAAAAATTAGGAGTAAATACCTCCGATTTTGATTATGTAGTTGCATTGGCCGGTAATCCGAATACTGGTAAAAGCACTGTTTTTAATGCCATGACCGGTTTGCGCCAACATACCGGAAATTGGCCTGGAAAAACGGTAACCAGGGCAGAAGGTGCTTTTGAATACAACAAGGAAAAATTTAAACTTGTAGACTTGCCTGGCACCTATTCCCTGCTCTCCACCTCTGAAGATGAGGAAGTGGCCAGGAACTTTATTCTTTTTGGGAAGCCTTCGGTAACCGTTATCGTAGTAGATGCCAGTAGGCTGGAAAGAAATCTAAATTTGGTATTACAGATTTTGGAAATTACCAATAATGCGGTCCTATGTTTAAATTTAATGGATGAGGCGGAAAGAAATAATTTGGAAATAGATACCCGCACTTTGGCCAAGGACCTTGGTATTCCTGTGGTCCCTACCAGCGCTAGATATAATAGGGGAATTCCGGAATTGATCCAGACCATTAGTGAACTGGCCAATGGTAAGATTGTTTGCAAGCCGCACCGCATAAAGAATATACCAAAAAATATAGAGCAGGCCTTGGAAAAATTAAGTGCTGAAATAA
Source organism: Arenibacter algicola (assembly GCF_000733925.1). Lineage (NCBI taxonomy): Bacteria > Pseudomonadati > Bacteroidota > Flavobacteriia > Flavobacteriales > Flavobacteriaceae > Arenibacter > Arenibacter algicola. Next base: position 740,819 of record NZ_JPOO01000003.1, on the reverse strand, counting down.
AAGAAGTCTATCCGGATATTCCCAATAGTAGATGGATTGCTTTACGTCTGTTGGAAGGGGATCGAAATATTATAGAAACCCTTAAAACGGGTGAATTCGTTTAATTATACTTTGATGGACACTAAGAAAATAGATCATATAATTTCCCTTTCCAATGACCTTCGTTGGCAAATTGGCGATGAGTTCCACGATAACTTAGCAGAAGGAATCTATGCTGATGCCGCGGAGATAGTAAAGGACTCTGTACATAAAAAGGATGAAAAAGGAGCATTTAGGATAGACGCCAAAATAGATAAGATCATTACGAGCAAGGTTTGGGGTTTCCCACTTATGTTTTTGATCTTGGCAGTGGTCCTTTGGATGACCATCGTTGGCGCCAATTACCCTTCTGCCATGTTGTCCAGTTTGTTGTTGGATAACATTCATCCGGCCTTAAAGGGATTTGCCGCTAACATTGGTATGCCATGGTGGTTGGACGGTTTTTTAATCGATGGGGTGTATTTGGCGGTAGCCTGGGTCATTGCTGTAATGTTGCCCCCTATGGCCATATTTTTTCCCTTATTCACCCTGTTGGAAGATTTTGGGTATTTGCCAAGGGTGGCCTTTAATTTGGACCATCTATTTAAATTATCCGGAGCACACGGTAAACAGGCCTTGACCATGAGCATGGGCTTTGGGTGCAATGCAGCAGGGGTTGTAGCTACACGGATTATAGACAGCCCCCGGGAAAGATTGATTGCCATTATCACCAATAACTTCTCATTGTGTAATGGGCGTTGGCCTACACAGATTCTGATAGCCACCATTTTTGTCGGGGCCCTAGTGCCAGCCACTTATTCGGGAATTTTATCCTTGGCAGCAGTTATTGGAATAGCCGTATTGGGAATGGTATTTATGTTTTTGGTATCATGGGGTCTCTCCAAAACAGTTTTGAAGGGAGAAGTATCTACCTTTAATTTGGAATTACCACCCTATAGGCCCCCAAGATTTTGGAAAACTATCTATACTTCCATAATAGATAGGACCTTGATAGTACTATGGCGTGCAATTGTTTTTGCTGCCCCTGCAGGAGCCGTAATTTGGCTGATTTCAAATATTTATTTGGGAGATGCCAGTCTTGCCGCATGGTTAATAGACTCCTTGGACGGTTTTGGTTTCCTTTTGGGACTAAACGGGGTTATACTAGTGGCCTATATTGTGGCTATCCCTGCCAATGAAATTGTAATACCTACCATTTTGATGCTTACCGTACTGGTTACTGGAATTACAGGAGGGGCAGGGGCAGGAGTAATGTTCGAGTTGGATTCCGTAACGGCGACCGGTGATATTTTGAGAGCAGGAGGATGGACCTTGCTTACAGCGGTTAACCTGATGTTGTTCAGTTTGTTGCACAATCCATGCAGCACTACCATTTATACTATTTATAAGGAGACCAAAAGTGTTAAATGGACAGTGGTAGCCTCAATACTACCGGTTATAATAGGATTTGTGGTGACATTTTTGGTAGCACAGATTTGGAGATTGCTTGCCTAATTTCTACACCTAATTATAGGTCATAAATAAAATTGCCCATCGCGAATTAACTGTGCCATGGGGAATAATTTTATACCCAAATGTTCTTTAAATAATGATAAAACGAAATAGGAAAACTCTTATCTAACTCAATTAAAATCACTAACTTGTATAAAAAATTACTGTTATGCCAATCTACATGGATCGTCACGAAATTCCTAAGGAGATCACCGCGCTGCATGTGGCAGAAATGCATCGGGAAGATTTAAAAATAGAACATCTTTACGGATGCAAGGGAATGACTTATTGGTGCGATGAAAAAAGGAGAACCGCATTTTGCCTAATTCAGGCCCCCAATAAAAAGGCTATTCAGGATATGCACAATCATGCCCATGGAGAAGTTCCCCACAGAATTATAGAAGTGGAGAGTTCCATAGTGGAATCTTTCTTGGGCAGGATCGAGGATCCGGAAAAATCACAAAAGACAGAATTGAATATTATCAATGACCCAGCATTTAGAACTATAATGGTCATTGGTCTTAGAAAGTTATCCTTTTTGGGAAGTGACCCTAAACATATGAATAGGGAACTTGGCAACTGCAATAGATACATTCTTGGATCTGTAGAAAAATTTTTGGGCAGGGTGGTAAGACAAAAATCAGGATATTTTTTGGTGTCCTTTAATTCGGTGACCAATGCTGTACTTTGTGCTCAAGAGATACATTCCCACCATAACGACTCCTCAAAAAAGTTCAATAAAGATTTTCAATTGAGCATAGGATTGAATGCAGGTGTTCCAGTGACCGAAAAGGATAGTATTTTTGAGGATACAATTAAACTTGCAGAACGGTTTTGTGAATTGGTCCTTGGAAAAATTGTTATATCCCCTGAGGTCAAAGACTTGTACGAGAGTGAAAATTTAAACGTTAAATTGAGCCATAAGAACATAAAGACTCTAAGTGTCGGAGAAGAGAAATTTATAAATCTATTGATGGATTACACGGAGAAAGAATGGACCAATGCCGCATTTAACTCCAATGATTTTAGTAAAAATATGGGATTCAGTAAATCCCAATTGTACAGAAAAATGATAGGTCTTACCGGTAAGTCGCCCAATAGTTTTATCAAGGATTACCGATTGGAAAAGGCCTTGCAATTGCTTGATAAAAAAGCCAAAAATATTTCTGAAGTTGCATTTGGAACCGGTTTTAACAGTCCAGCCTATTTCTCAAAATGTTTTATGGATAGTTTTGGAGTCCTTCCATCGAAATATATCCAGGACTATACTGTATAAGGCGTATAGTGTATTTGTAACCATGATTGAATTTTGTAATTATTTGAATTAAATGTAGAGGTCCATTGGCTTTACTTACTTTAATTTTACTATGAACAAAAGATATTACTGCTTACTGAATGGTGATTGTTACCTAGGCAAGAACTGTAAGTAAGTCCAGGATCATTGCTAGCTAGTTTTATATACGCACCCCCCTTTTTGATTTAAGAGTTAGATAACCAAACGCTTACTTTTTCCCAATTCGAGCATCTCAAACACTTGCCGTGGATGAATGTTAAATTGGAAAAGGAACAGGTTAATTATTCCATACCTCATTTTTAGGAGGAATGCTACTTATTTAATAACAACATTTATTAATCATAAAACATTTTAGTCATGAACAGCACTCTAAAGTATTCCCAATTAAAAGTTGTCATTTTAATTTTGACATTTTTTGCAAGTTTTTCTTTTTTTGGCCAAGGCGACACTGAAGAAGTGATGGAAACTTCTATGGTAAGGACGCATGAGGATAAGGATTTACAATGGGGCCCTTGCCCATCTTTTATGCCCGAGGGATGCACAATAGCGGTATTGCACGGAGACCCTTCCAAAAAAAATGTGGATGTTTTTTTTAAGGTGCCAGCCAATTATGAAATACCAGAGCATTGGCATACTTCCGCCGAGCGCATGATCCTTGTTTCGGGTGAACTGCATGTTACCTATGAAGGCGAAAAGGAACAAATAATGAAAGTGGGCACCTATGCCTTTGGCCCCTCTACAAAACCACATACCGCAAAATGTGGGGATAAGGATCCCTGTGTAATATTCATTGCTTTTGAAGAACCCTTGGACGCTTTTCCAATGGTACTAAAACAATGATGGTAAATAAAGACCTAAGGGAATTAGTTAAACAAACATTTAAAAATTATAATTATGGAAATGGTTATTGGTATGGATGCCGGCCTTGTTGCATCCTTTAAAAAACAAATAAGGGGAGAAGTGATTATGCCATCCGATGATAATTACAACAGCACCCGAAAGGTGTACAATGCCAATATTGACAAACATCCGGGGATGATCGTCAAATGTGTGGATGTGGCAGATGTTATAGCTTCGGTAAACTTTGGAAGGGAAAACAATTTATTGATCGCCGTTAGGGGAGGAGGTCACAATGGAGGCGGATTGGGCATATGTGATGAGGGTATGGTAATAGATCTGTCGGGATTAAAATTTATCCGTGTTGATACTTCCAATAATACAGTACGTGTTGGCGGGGGAAATCTTTGGGGAGAGGTAGATCATGCCACCCATGCCTTTGGACTGGCAATCCCTGCAGGAATAATATCTACCACAGGGGTTGGGGGATTAACCCTGGGTGGAGGTGTAGGTTATCTTTCCAGGAAATACGGACTTACCATAGACAATTTGTTGGAGGCCGATATGGTTTTGGCCGACGGTTCCTTTGTTACCGTGAACGCAAAGCAGCACCCAGACCTTTTTTGGGCCATTCGAGGGGGTGGGGGTAACTTTGGTATAGTGACGTCCTTTAAATTTCAGGCCCATCCTTTGAAAACAGTGATTGGGGGACCAACCCTGTGGCCCATTGAGAAGACCGAAGAAATTATGGCTTGGTACGATGAGTTTATTCATAAGGCGCCAGAAGATCTAAACGGGTTTATTGCTACCATGGTTATTCCTGGACCACCATTTCCGGAACAACTGCACAACAAACAATTTTGTGGTATAGTATGGTGTTATACAGGTAAGCCCAATAAGTTTGAGGAGATTTTTAAACCGGTCTTGGCTAGAAAACCGCTGTTCGAACACGTAGGGGAAATGCCATATCCGTCTATACAAACCTTATTCGACGGACTCTTTCCACCAGGATTGCAATGGTATTGGAGAGCCGACTTCTTTAATAAATTAGGTCCGGAGGTGAGGGCTGGCCATTTAAAATATGGTTCTAAAATTCCAACTCCACTGTCACAAATGCATCTATATCCCATTAGTGGGGCTGCGGCCAAGGTAGGGGCAACGGACACTCCATGGGCCTATAGGGACTCAAAGTATGCCGGAGTTATTGTAGGAGTTGATCCAGATCCCAAGAATACTGAAAAAATCACTAATTGGTGCAAGGATTATTACAATGCTTTGCACCCACATTCCTCCGGAGGTGCCTATACCAATTTTATGATGGATGAGGGACAGGAACGGGTCATGGCAAGTTACAAACATAATTACCAGCGTTTGGCACGAATAAAAAAACAGTATGATCCCAAAAACCTGTTCCGGGTAAATCAAAATATCGTGCCAAGCAATTAAGGTATTGAACAGTGATTGGCAACCGAACTAATTAAGGTGCATAGGGTTTGGTTATATTTAGGGAGATTATGCTGTCACAGTACATCCAATATCTTTTGGGCTGCCAACCCTATTCGTTGTTTGGTCTCCTCGGTTATATATTTTCTTTGGTCTATCTGTTGGGGTTGATCAGAGGTGCAAAAATAACTGTGGATGCTCCTTCTTGGTTTAGTAGTACGGTTGGTAGTTCCTCCGTGCCAGGCGTGTGAATTAAAAATAAATACGGATCCCGCTGGGGCCTTAATGATAACTTCATCAGGATGGGGAAGGCTGGGGTCCTTCATTCTTTCTTGTGGCGATACACCAAGTTTATGGGTTCCAGGCACAATCCTGGTGGCACCGTTATTTTCGGTGAATTCGTCCAACAACCAAATGGAGTTGCATACCTTATATTCACCATGGACCGATTTATTTCCCCAATCTATGTGTAAATTCTGATGTCCAAGTCCGGGTTTGGCAGCCCTGTAGTTAAGGGATGATAATTTGAAGGATGGGCCCAGAACGGCGGCGATGCCGGCAAGTACTCTAGGGTGTGTGTAAAACACATCAAAAACATCCCCTTTATTCACCAGATCGGCCAACCTGTCGGCACCCTCCTCTTTGGGATGTCTAATATATTTGGACTCCACTAATTCCGCACCGGCAGCCTGACCTTCATTGAGCATTAGGGTTTCAATCATATCGTTTATGGCCTTCACCTGTGCATCCGTCAATAGTTTGCCCAGCGATAAATAACCCTGTGTTTCCAAAATTTCAATTTCCTCTTCGGTAAGCATACTTAAGTATATTTATTATTAATTCAAGAAATTATTTAATCAAAAAAGGTACAATATTATTTTGATAACATCGACCATTATAATTGTACTAATTTTGATCGGACTTTTTTTGGGAAATAAAGTTTACCCATAACGAGCACATTAAGGCTAAAACTGCCAGTGAAAGGGTCAATGTATTGGTAAGTCCTGCATTGGGCAACCAGCCCGTTGTACTTTCCACCAAAAAAGCAATATAACTTGAAGGTAGATCGGATTTCCCCATACGCTTAAGTATCCCATAATGCCAATCCGTTAAAAAGCAGTAGCCCCATCCCTTCCAAATTCCCAAAAGAACCCAGGATCCAAAGGTTAAAAGTAAGGAGATAAGATTAAGTTTTCGTGTGTGTGCAAACAACCAGCCGAATAAATTAAAAATAATCAGGGCCGAATGGAAAACAAAGAAAAAAATATTGGCTATCCCTAAAAATAAATCGTCCATTAGGTAAAAGGATTGGTTATTCTTAAAAGATAATAAATTTTTCCTGCCATACCGGTTTCGCCAAATTAGGGGAAAAGCAGTGGACTTAGGGGTGTTTAAAATATTATTATTCAGCTTTTTAAGGTAATATTTTGTATCTTTCATAGGGTTCAATATTTCTCCTCTCCCCTGAATCTTTAACCTAATTTCTTATGGACAATTTAGAATCACAGCGTGATGGCGAAAGCTTTCTTCTAAAATTGACCGAGATTATTCGTAATAATTTTGATAACGAACAATTTGGGGTTAAGGAAGCTGCCCGTATTTTTGGAGTTAGTCGCTCACATTTGCACAGACGGTTGAAAAAGTTGACTGGTAAATCCGTAAGCCAGTTCATTCGGGAATTGAGACTGGAAAAGGCAATGGAGCTGCTTCAAAAAGATGTGGCCACAGTATCAGAAATTGCCTATTCCGTAGGTTTCCATAGCCCTACCTACTTTAATACCTGCTTTAAGGAGCGCTATGGGTTTACTCCTGGGGAAGCTAAAGTTCGAGAGCACTTGGAGCTAGAACGGCCAAAGTTTAAAAAAACTGGTAAGGAGAAAACAATATTTATCGTAGTGTTCGGCATCCTATTCCTAATAACTATGTTTAGCTATATCAACAACAGGAGTATTCTGTCAAAACTCCAAAAGGATACTCCTTCAATTTCCCCACTATTGTCCGATGATAGTATTAAGTCCATTGCGGTTTTGCCCTTTAAGAATTGGAGCGGAGACCCCGAATTGGAATATATAAGTGATGGGATGACCGATGCTGTTATCAGTAGAATTTCTGAAATAAAGGAAATGGATAGAGTAGTTCCTTTTACGTCCAGTGTCCAATTCAAGAACAGCGAAAAAAGTATGCCTGAATTGGCAAAAACACTTAATGTATTTTATATTCTTGAAGGAAATTTTCAAAAACAGGGTAGTCAATTTAAAATAAATCTACGTTTGAATGACGGTCCCTTAAATAAACAAATATGGTCTGGATCATATTCTGGAGAATGGAAGACGAATGAAATTTTCGAAATTCAATCCAAGGTCGCGGAAAATGTTGCCAACATTATGAATGTGAAACTTACCGAAAGGGACTATGATGCTTTCACAGGAATACCCACAAAAAGTGAAGAAGCCTATAATTATTATCTCTTGGCAGAATATCAGAATAATAAATTTAATCAAACATCATTTAAGAATGCCATTCCTTTATATGAAAAGGCCTTTGCAATGGATTCAACTTTTGTAGAACCCTTGTTGGGCCTTGCCGACATATATGTTACAGGAGGTGCAGTTTGGGGCTTGTACGGAGAACAGGAGGCTTGGAGAAATGCCAAATTTTATTTGCAAAAGGCTTCAGCAATTGATGGTGAAAATGTGCGTTTGTCCGATCAATTGTTTGTAGGCAAATTTTATTTTGAATGGGACTTTGAGGCCGTGGAGCAGTATATTTCGGACAATTACGCCCATAAGGGTGCCGATAATTGGAATGAATATCTTTTTGTAGATTACTACATTAAGACCGGCAAATGTGCATATGCTCTTTCTGAATTGAATAAACTTATTTTGGAAGATCCCTCTTTTGGATGGTTATTTGCCATTAGGGCCTCTGTGATATTCTTTTTGCACTCGGCAGCAGAGGCTAAAGAAGAATTAAAACGCATTGATCCATTATTCTTGGATGATATGTTCTACCTAAGGGAAGCAGCCAAATGGTATTATTGTTTTGGGGCATATGAAGAGTCTAGATTAATGTTGGAGAAATTGATGAATAGTTTCCCTGACCGCCCGCCCATTGTTGCATGGCTTAATGCAGTACATTTTGAAATGGCCAATAACCGTTCAGGTGTTCAGGAAAGCCTTTCCACATTACAAAAACACTACGTTAAAGGTTCTTCAGGTAGTCCGGCCTGGTTTATGGCGCTGTATTACTGCCATATTCAAGAAGACAGGGAAGTATTCAAATGGCTTCAAAAATCCTACGATAACCACGAAGTGGAAATGACCTGGTTACGAGCCGAGCCTTTGTTGGCGCCATATAGGCAGGATCCGAGGTATTTGGACCTGTATAAAAAAATGAAGTTTCCCGTACCTCCTCTGTCATCTTTAGACTAAACAAATTGCTTATGCGGTTCTATTCTCCTTTTAAAGCAACATAAGTGTAAGGCTTTAAGTCATTTGTTATATACTTCAAAATTAACTTTTAAGGAGCATATACATAATTGCTATGCGCAGCTAAACAATTAATCGCATCTTAGGTTTCAAGGAATTATGAACAGTTTAAACCACCTTATCATGAAACAATTTGTAACATTATTGATTTTTTTTAGTCTTGCAGGCCTGGTGCTTGCACAGGAAGACAATGACGGAATTGACCCTGTAACCTTGGACGCCATAACAGTATCTCCAGTTAATGTTGATTATTTACGGGAGGTAAATGATGGAAATACTCCGGAAGTTGTTCAGGAATTGCAATTCAAGGCCGCTAATTTTGATGTAACCTCCTTATCCGAATACGATAAAAAGGATATCCATACTTTTGATGTTGTTTTTAAAGCGAGTAACGGGGATATTATAGCGTCCTATACAGCTGATGGTTCAATAGTAAAAGCCTTTGAAAAGTTTGAAAATATTGTACTGCCAATGACCGTGCGTAAAATGGTATTTGACGGCAATGATGGATGGAAAATGGAAAAGAATCACTATATGTGTGTATTTTCCGAAGACAATTTGACCAAAAAACAGTACAAGGTTACTTTGACAGACGGGCATCAAAAGAAGAAAATGACCTTAAACTTTGATAAATAATAATTCAATTGTGAAGTAGTTTCTACAACCTTATTCCTCCGGTAAGGTTTTTAGGGCGATATCCGAGTATTAAATCCATTAATAAAGGCCATGAATTTACCTACTAAATTGCGCAATCAGCTAATTAAAATTCCGTACCTTTAATAGAGTTAAGCACTAAATAGGAAATGAAATATTGGCTTTATCTAAAAGTGCTTCCACTCATTGTCTAAGCTGAAAAAATGGTCTATTTTTTAAAATACCATATATATGATGCACAATGAAGATCTTTCCAAACTTCGTGGATTGGACGCCCTTGAATCAGTATCAATAGTGAATTCTTATGGTGACTGGTTTTATAACGAATTAATAAAGCAATGGAATAAACTTAAACCTCGAAATTGTGATGCGCTCAAGCAAATTGGGATTGCTAATGGTGCTCGTTTTGTGCCTTTATTCCTGTAAGGATAAAAAGTCGTCAGTAGATGTAACCGCAATAAATTTATTGCGGGGAGACATAAAATTATGTGGTAATGGGGAATTTGGAAAGGTTGATTTTCCATTTTCATGTAACCCCAGTATCAGGGAGACCTTTGATTTGGGAATTTCATTATTACATTCCTTTGAATATGACGAAGCAGAAAAGGCTTTTGTAAAGGTCATTGATGCCGATCCAGATTGTACCATGGCCTATTGGGGTGTTGCCATGAGCAATTTTCATTCCCTGTGGATACAGACCGGCACGGAATATTTGGAGAAGGGTTCCACTATATTGAAGATAGCAGAGGCCTTGCCGCAAAGTGAAAGGGAGCGCGATTATTTAGAGGCTATAGGTGCGTTTTATCATGGCTGGGAAACTGTAAATCGACCAACCAGAATTGCCTTGTTCGAACAAAAAATGGAAGCAATTCATAAGAAGTATCCCACGGACAGGGAAGCGGCTATATTTTATGCCTTATCCCTATGTGCCACTGCCGATCCAGCTGATAAAACCTACAGGAATCAATTAAAATCTGGTGAAATATTGGAATCCTTATTGGAGGTGGAACCCGATCATCCAGGAATTGCCCATTATATTGTTCATAACTATGACTGTCCCGAATTGGCGTATTTGGCACTGCCAATTGCAAGAAACTATGCTAAAATTGCCCCTGCCTCGGCCCATGCCCAGCATATGCCCTCACATATTTTTACTCGTCTTGGGTTATGGGAAGAGTCCATTCAATCCAATTTGAATTCGACGGCTGCGGCGCTCTGTTATTCAGAAAGTTTAAATCCAAACGCCCATTGGGATGAAGAACTGCATGGGATGGATTATTTGGTTTATGCCTATCTCCAGATTGGAGATAATAAAAAGGCCATAGAACAATATGGGTATCTAAAGACTTTTAAAGAGGTATTTCCGGCAAATTTTAAAATTGCCTATACGGCAGCTGCTATTCCCGCTAGAATTGCCTTGGAGAACAGGGATTGGAAGCAAGCAGCCCATTTGGAACTACCTGGTCTGCAGTTGGATTGGAATAAGTTTCCATGGCAAAAATCCATATACCATTTTGCAAGGGCCTTGGGGGCCCTGCATTTGAATGACAAGGAATCTACTCGGAATGAGCTATACATCATGAAATCCTTATATCAACAATTACTGGATATGCAAAAAGGTTACGAAGCCAATCAGGTACAAATTCAGATTAAGATGATCGAAGCTTGGATGGAATGGTGCATAGGCAATAAGAATAAGGCCATTGACCTAATGACCGAGGCCACTGCTATGGAAAATAACACGGCCAAACATCCGGTTACCCCTGGGGAAGTATTGCCAGCTGGTGAATTGTTGGGCGATATGCTATTAAAATGTAATAAATTGAAAGAAGCGCTTCAAGCCTATGAGAACAATTTAAGAACACACCCAAATCGATTTAATGGAATTTATGGTGCTGCCAAAGCTGCATTAGAACTCGGCGATAAGGAAAAAGCCCTAATGTATTTTAAAAAACTTATAGATATCGCTAAATCAGTCAATAGTGAAAGACCGGAAATCCAAGAGGCAAAATCGTTCGTTAATGCAATTATTTAAATATCCTAAGGGTGGTCCAGAAAAGTTGATTTGGTTCTTATTAAGTTTTATGTTACTTCATTCTTGCCAATCGCCAAAAAGGGAACTGCCCATTTATAATCCGGCAGATATAAATCCACTTTTGGTAGATTCAGCCGTACGAGATAGAAGGCAAAACCATACCATTGCCAATTTTAGTTTAATTAATCAAAATGGGGAATTGGTTACACAGGATGACTATAAAGATAAAATTTATGTAACTGATTTTATTTTTACCCGATGCCCGAGCATATGCCCTTTAATGACCAATAATATGGAAAAATTACAGGAAGCATTCAAAGGCGATGGTGACGTTAAATTTTTATCGTTATCCGTAACTCCTGAAATAGACAGTGTCCCTGTTTTAAAAGAGTATGCCTTAAATAATGGAGTGAGGGATAACAAGTGGAATATTGTTACAGGAAGTAAAAGGCAAATTTATGACCTAGCTCGAAAAAGTTTCTTTGCGGTAGTAGATGAGGGAGATGGTGGCCTTCAGGATTTCATCCATACCGAAAGATTTATTTTAGTGGATAAGAAAAAACAGATACGTGGTTTTTACGACGGTACCAAGGACGCGGATATAAAGCAATTAATTTTGGATATAAAAACCTTGGAATGACAAAAAAAGCGCATAAAATCAAATGGTTTCCTTTTGAAGATTTCTTAGGTTATCCATGGGCCGTTCAGGTGGTCCAGTTTATTTCTCTGGGGACAAAACCTTGGTAGGTGTAGATGGTAGCACTTTTAGGATAGGTTATATTCTTGTACAAACACAACAATGTCTGCTAGTTATTTTTTACAGAAAATAAAGTTGTCGACATTATTATGCAATTACTTTTTAAGAAGGCGTTACTTCTTTTAGCTATATAAATCCCCCAATTTTTTAATCTTCCTAAATCACTACCTGTTAGGACATTTTCGCTAATTAAGATCAACTTTCCAAATAACACCGATTTCCGTAATTTTGCCAAAAAAATAAATGTACTATGAACAAAGTATTTTGTCTGTTTCTTATATCGGTCTTAATGTTTGACTGTAAGGACTCAAATAAAAAGAATAATATAACCTCCCAAAATTTCATGAACACCAATCATAATCCATTAATCGCTGAAAGTACATTGCCATATGGCGCTCCCGATTTCACCAAAATTAATAACGATCATTTCAGAGAAGCTTTATTGCAGGGAATGGACGAAAAAAGAGAAATCATTGAAAAAATTGCAAATACTACTGAAGCGGCAACTTTTGAAAATACTATACTGGCTCTGGAAATGAGCGGTATGGTTTTAGACCGGGTCAGAAACGTATTTTCTGCACTTACAGGTGCCCATACCAATGATACGCTTCAGGCCGTGCAGGAGGAAATGGCTCCTAAATTTTCTGAACTTAACGATGCCATTTACCTGAATGATAAATTGTTTCAACGCGTTAAGTCCTTGCACAGTACAAAAGAATCTCTGGAACTTGATGCCGAATCCCAAAAATTATTGGAAGACTATTTTGAGGATTTTGAAATAGCCGGTGCCAACTTATCCCCAGAGGATAAGGAGACTTTGAAATCATATAATTCACGCTTGGCCACTTTGGTAAATTCTTTTAACAAGACCTTACTTGAGGCTAATAATGCCGGGGCCGTTGTTTTTACCCAGAAATCGGATCTCGCGGGATTATCTGAAGCCGAGTTGAAATCTTTAGAGAGCAAGGATGGGGAAGGATGGAAGGTTCCGCTTCAAAATACGACGCAGCAGCCATTATTACAATCCTTGAAAAAAAGAGAGACTAGGGAGAAATTGTTTCAGGCTGCTTGGTTGCGTACCGATGGCACTGCTCAGGATACTAAGGCCATAATTGCGGAAATTGCCGAATTAAGAGCCAAAAAAGGCGCATTGTTGGGATTTTCAAATTATGCAGAATGGAGCTTGCAGAATACCATGGCCAAAGTGCCGGAGAATGTGAATAAAATGTTTGCCGGCCTTATACCTGCCGCTACGGCAAAAGCTAAGCAAGAGGCAGAGGAAATTCAGCTAATGATAAAGAAAAAGGGAGGGGATTTCATTCTGTCTCCGTGGGATTGGAACCTTTATGCCGATATGGTGCGCATGGAAAAATACGATCTGGACGAAAACCAAATAAAACCCTATTTTGAATTGAAAACAGTACTTGAAAAAGGGGTTTTCTATGCCGCCGAAAAATTATACGGAATAACCTTTAAAGTCAGGACCGATATCCCTACCTATCATGAAGATGTATTGGTATATGAGCTTTTTGAAGAGAACGGAGATCCATTGGGATTGTTCTATGGCGATTTCTTTTCCCGACCAAGCAAGCGGGGAGGGGCCTGGATGGGCAATTTTGTAGATCAATCCAAATTATACAATAAAAAACCTGTTATTTACAATGTTTGTAATTATCCGAAACCCGTGGCCGGTGAGCCGGCATTACTGACCTATGATGAGGTGGAGACCATGTTCCATGAATTTGGACATGCCCTTCACGGCTTTTTTGCCGATCAGCAGTATCCTTCCTTGTCTGGTACCTCGGTCGCGAGGGATTTTGTAGAGTTTCCTTCCCAGTTCAATGAAAACTGGGCCCTGTACCCTGAAATCCTGAAAAACTATGCCCTTCATTGCCAAACAGGGGAGCAGATACCGCAGACGTTTATCGATAAGATAAAGAAATCCGGGACTTTTAACCAGGGGTATAGCCTAACTGAAAATTTGGCGGCCTCCAATTTGGATATGCAGTGGCATACCATTGGTTCCGATTTTAAAATTGAGGATGCCAATGCTTTTGAAAAGGAAGCTTTACGAAAGACTGGATTGGATGTGGTCCCCGCCATTCCCCCACGATATAGATCCACCTATTTTGCACATATCTTTGGCAGTGGTTATGCTGCGGGCTATTATTCCTATCTATGGACCGAAATGCTTCATCATGATGCCTATAATTGGTTTGAGGCCCATGGTGGACTAACCAGGGAGAATGGTCAGCGTTTGAGGGATATGATTCTTTCGCGGGGCAATACCCTGCCCTTGGAAAAAATGTATAAGGATTGGCGCGGCGGGGATCCAAAAATTGAACCTATGCTAAAAGCCAGGGGTTTACAGTAAATGTTGCCTTGTATTATCATGGTATTTCAAATTAAAAAGGGGGCTGTTGTGGGCCTCTTTTTTATTTTCCAAGATTGTGAACAGTCCCAACTTTTACTTTCTTGAAACAGGAAGTAGGCACCTACCAGAATTCCTTGTAAGCGAAATGTTGTAACAAAAGTTTAAGGGCATTATCTTTAAAAGCATAATCCTTAACATTGTTCACTATGAAAACCGTTTCTTATTTCAGGATATCGGGACTTTTTATCCTCATGTTATTATTTTTCAACATTGGACAGGCACAAATGGAATCCTCGTCCGAACTTTACCGTACAATATTAAAATTGGACAGTATCTTGTTCGAAAATGGTTTTAATAATTGTGAGCTCAAGGAAATGGAGCACTTAATTGCCCCTGATTTGGAATTTTATCATGATCAGTCCGGGATAAGCACTTCCAAGGAGGAATTTTTTAAGGCTATAGAACAGAATATTTGCGGAAGCGGGGACAAGAAGCCTATTCGTAAATTGGTAGCGGACAGTATGGAGGTATTTCCATTGTACAACAACGGAGTTTTATATGGGGCTATACAAAACGGGGTACATGAGTTTTATATAAAGGAGGCCCATAAAGAACTTTACATTACCGGGATAGCCAAATTCTCCCATGTTTTTATACTGCAGGATAGTAAGTGGCAGTTAAAACGGGTGTTGAGCTATGACCACCGATCGCTAGAAGAATAACTTGGGCCTTTTTGGGTAATGTTGCATAAAAGCAGTTGAAGCTCGATTTATAATGGATTCAAATAGTCACTTTTTCCTTATGTTTATTTGCTGATAATCTCTGGAAAATTAAATTTGGGATGCATTTCAACGAAAAAAATAAAAAATATTGAGATAGTGGTAGGGTATGCCCCATCTTTGGTTGTTGTTATATGTATAGCCTTTAAATAAGGAGGTAAACCAATTGATTACTAATTACTAAAATTTATAACTATGAAATTTAAACTATTTACAATTGCCTTGTTTTTTGTAACCGTTTTAATCTCTTGTACTGACAATGATGACAAGAATAGTGATTATGGAAGGCTTTCCGTTAATCTAACGGACGCACCTTTTCCACATGATCTGGTAGCAGAGGCCAACGTTACTATTTTTAAGATAGATGCCCGTTACAAAGGGGATATGGATATTATTTCCGAGGTAGAGGATAATTCAGATTCCTCAATGATAACAGAAGAAAAATCTTCCTTTGTTGTTCTGATGGAAGATGAAATGGAGGTCAACCTTTTGGAACTTACCAACGGAGTTACCAAGAATTTGGTCGATCTTGATGTGCCTGTTGGAATTTACGACCTTGTACGGGTATATGTTAAAGGTGTAAACGTGGTACTTACGGATGGCTCCACTTTTGATTTAAAAGTACCTAGCGGGGAACAAACGGGTATAAAGATCTTTATTAAACCTGGTCTTGTTGTTGAAGGCGGCCTAAGTGCTGATTTATTGTTAGATTTTGATGTAAGCAAATCTTTTGTAGCTAAAGGTGGAGGCAGTAATTTTGAGAATATAACCGGATTTAATTTTAAACCAGTCATTAAAGCTTGTAATATGTCCACCGCTGGTACCTTGTCTGGTAAGGTGACAACACTTCAGGAAGAAGTTGCAGTAGGATTGGAGGGAGCACAAGTGGCCGTTTTTGCAGCCGACACCTTGAATACTACTACTTTTACGGATGCTGACGGAAAATACATGGTTATGGGACTAATGGCCGGAAGTTATGATGTTGAGGTAGAATTATCAACCTACCAAAAACAGTCTGTTGCCGATATAGAAATAGTTGCTGGAAATACCACCTCCCAAGATTTTGTTTTGGTTGCTGGGGAATAACAATACTTTATAAGATATGTAAAAGGTGGGTGTCATAGCCCACCTTTTTTTGTATAAGATTATATAATTTGCCGTATGTTCAATGCAATGGGGAATCCAGTCCATTACAAAATTGAAGATTAGCTGTATCCAATTGAAATAAAATGCAGACCTAATCCGATTACAAAAAAAAAGCCGAACAACTATTGAAAGATGTTCAGCTTTTAAAGCTTAAAAGCGATTCCTTAATTAAGGGAAGCCAATAGTTTTTCCGCCACCAACTCCGAGGATGCCGGATTTTGTCCTGTAATTAAATTACCATCCTGTATGGCATAAGGAGCCCAGTCAGATTTTTTGGAGTAAATACCTCCAGTTTCTTTTAACATATCCTCCACTAAAAAGGGAACCACATTGGTAAGTTGTACGGCTTCCTCTTCAGTATTGGTAAATCCGGTTACCTTTTTGCCTTTAACCAGGGGAGAGCCATCTTCATTTTTAACCCCTTTTAGTGCGGCCGGGGCGTGACATACAAAGCCAATAGGTTTCTTCTGTCTGTTAAAAGTCTCAATGAGTGCTATAGAGGTGGTATCGTTCGCCAAATCCCATAGCGGTCCATGGCCTCCTGGATAAAATACGGCGTCGTAGTCACTGGGATCTATTTTTGACAAGGCCAAAGTATTCTTTATTTTATCCTGTGCCACGGCATCATTTTTAAATCGCTCCGTATCCTTGGTGCTGGCATCAGGAGTGTCACTGCTGGGATCTATCGGGGCCACCCCACCTTTTGGTGTCGCTAGTGTAATATCGGCCCCTTTGTCCAATAAAGTATAATATGGATTCGCAAATTCTTCGATCCAAAATCCAGTTTTCTTTCCGGTATCCCCCAATTCATTGTGGGATGTTAGTACAAATAATATGTTCATTCTAAATATTTTTTAATTAATTCTTAATTAGGGTCCAAATCCAAGTCTTAGACTTTTACGATCATTTTCCCTTTGTTTTTACCCTCAAACAAATCCAAAAATGCTTGTGGGGTATTTTCGAAACCTTCCACTGTGGTTTCGGTGTATGTTAATTTGTCTTCCGCCAACCAAGTGGATAACTGCTTCATGGCCTCCGGGAACTTCTCCGAATAATTGGAAACTATAAATCCTTGCATTAATGCGCTATTTTTCACCAAAAAGGGTTGAACGCTAATGCTCTTTGGAATTTCTGTGTTATTGTACACGGAAATAGCACCGCAAATGATCATTCTGGCAAATTTGTTGATATTAAATAGAACAGCATCAGAAATGGGGCCGCCTACATTGTCAAAATAAATATCAATACCATCTGGACATGCAGTTTTAAGGGCTGTGCCCATATCCTCTGTGGTGTTATAGTTAATGGCGTGATCAAAGCCAAAATCCGAGGTAAGCATGGCCACTTTTTCATCCGTTCCGGCAATACCCACAACATAGAGTCCCAGTATTTTTCCAATCTGTCCCACCACACTGCCCACGGCACCCGCAGCACCCGAAACTACTAAGGTTTCCCCGGCCTGGGGTTTGCCAATTTGGGTGAGCCCACAATAGGCGGTTAGTCCGGTCATACCCAAAATGCCCAAATAGGCACTGAGGGGAGCTAGGTCCTTATTTATTTTTAAAAGGCCTTCCCCTTTGGAAACCTGTTGGGTTTTCCAGTCCATCATCCCCGAAACATAATCCCCTTGTTTAAATTTATCGTTCTTGGAAGCAATAACTTTCGCTACTACCCCGGAGGTTATGGGTTTACCTATCTCAAAAGGTGGTATGTACGACTTGGCATCGCTCATTCTTCCCCTTAAATAAGGGTCCACGGAAATATAAGTAGCCTCCAAAAGTATTTCGCCTTCTTGGATGCTTAGATCCTTTGCCTCCTTTAAAAATTCAAAATCCGATAAAGTAGGTTTCCCTTTAGGTCGTTTTTTTAATAAAATTGTCTGAATCATAATGTTGTTTTAAGTGAATTGAGTTTTATTTTTTAATACTGTTCCATGCCGCCTGATAGGCATCCTCTAGGTGATCCTGATTTAATTGAAAAACACCCCTTTGTTGCATTACCATTAAAAAGGAGAGGGGATTTATGGAGTACGCGTATAATAGGTAGGGCGACAAAGGTTTTATAATACCTTCCTTCTGTCCCCTTTCCCATAAGTCAAGTAAAGGTTGAAGGTGTTTAAGACCTTCCTGTCTACTTGCTTCATCTATTATTGGGGTATTGTCGCACTGGGCAAGAAACATAGCTTCTTCTACTTCCTTAAGTTTAAAATCGGCAATGCGCTTCCAAATTATTTCAAAACCTTTGGATACAGGTATGTCGTTACTGTAGTTTTTGAAAGCATAATCGGTATAAGCCGCCTTTACTTCTATATAAACCTTGTTTACAAGGTCCTGCTTATTATCAAAATACAGGTAAATGGTAGCGGGTGAGACGTTCGCCATTTTTGCAATCTTGGACATTGGAGTAGCGTGAAAGCCATTGTTATTGACTAGGTTAATGGTAGCTTTTACCAAGGCATTACGCTTTTCAATACTTTTTTGAAGTTTTGCCATAATGTTCTAAATGGAAATTTATAAAGTGCTGTTCAGGGTTGATAGCAATATGGGTACAAAGATAAGAGTAAAAAATGAATGTTCATTCTTTTTTATATCACTTTAACAAAAGTTTACAGGAATAAAAATTTGCATAAAATAGGATATTGTTATTAAAGGCTGATTATTTGGGAGTGGTAGGGGATAGTGGTTAATTTGGGAGGACTATGATTAAAGCAAAATCTGACCATGATGTAATCTGCCAAAATCATCGTATTCAAAAAGGTATAGCCTTTAGATACGCAATACAGAGCGCACTTCGGATATTAAGGCTAATAAACTTTAAGATAAATTTATCTTAAAGTTAAGTTTACTAAAATTGAATTTAAAACGTAATATTTACATTTACTGCTATTATACTTAGTTAACCACAGACCATTTTGAACGATTCCATCAGCACATACAACAAAATTAACGCTGAAGTTGGTATAAAAATAGAACCTTTCGATGTCACTAAAAGGTATACCAAGCCTCACAAACACAATAAATATCTCGAAATAATATATTTTATAAAGGGTAGTGGTTTTCATCATTTGGACATGGAAAGTCACAGTATAGAACCACCCTTGTTGTTTATTGTTAAAAAGGATGAGGTTCATCATTGGGAGATTACCACAAAACCCAAGGGGTATGTCATCATTATCAAGGAATCGTTTTTAGAGAAAACCTTGGATAAATACATCAATACGCAATTGATAAAACTTAACAACTGTCAAAAAATAATGGTTGATGAAGGGGACAAATCATTAAACGCTTTGTTTAAGTCCTTATGTTGGGAGATGAAACAAGCTAATTTAAACCAGGAAGCAGTGGAGGGCGGGGTAAAGGCTATATTGTCGAAAATGGTTAGGTATGCCACTTTACAAGGTGGGGAAAATACGGATAAGACAGTTCAATTTGTAAATTTATTGTCCGAAAACTTAAAGAATAATGTCTCGTTCTATGCAGAAATTTTAAATACTACTTCACAGAATCTCAATGCTTTATGTCATAAAGTGTTCAATAAAACGGCATCCGATGTTATTGCTGAACATATTATTGTGGAGGTAAAAAGACAATTGGCCTATACAAACAAATCAATCAGTGACATTGCCTATGATTTGGAATTTAAGGACAGCTCACACTTTACCAAATACTTTAAACGTTATACACAACTTACCCCATTACAGTACAGAAAAAACCTAGTTTAAGTATTGGTACCATTCCTTTTTCAAATACACCATTTTAAGTTGGAAGTCTCCTCTATTTTTGTCAAAATTTTTAATTTGAATGGATATTTATGAATTGTAAGAACTTCTTTATGCTTGTGGTCCTATTGGTCGGAGTACAAGTATCAACTGCCCAAATTTCAGGAAAAATTATTGATGCCACAGATAATTCGCCATTGGAATATGCCACGGCAGCCCTCTATAATCAAACAGATGGCTCCCTGATAACGGGTGTAGTTACTTCTCAGGATGGATCCTTTGTTATAGACAAGGTGAAACCCGGAACCTATTATATGGAAGCCTCCTTTATGGGGTACGATACCAAAACCATATCCGATATTACGATAGATAAAGGGCAACCCTTAAGAGGCCTTACCGTAATTGGCTTGTCCTTCGGGAACCAATTGGACGAGGTGGTTATTAAGGGTGAACGGGCCACAGTTCTTCATAAGATAGACCGTCAGGTATTCGATACCAAAAAGTTTCAAAGCAGTCAGGGCGGTAATGCCATTGATGTAGTAAGAAATTTGCCATCGGTTACTGTTGATGCACAAGGCGGTGTCAGTGTCAGGGGTAGTTCTGGATTTGCCGTCTTAATCAACGGAAAACCAACCCAAGGTGATGCCAGTGCCATATTGTACCAATTACCGGCAAATTCATTGGAAACAGTGGAGTTGATTACAGCGCCTTCGGCCAAATATGATCCTGAGGGTAAAGGAGGTATTTTAAATATAATAACAAAAAAGGGAGCCACCAATGGAGTTTATGCCCAAGTGAACCTGCGCGGAGGTTTACCTTCAATAGAACCCTATGACACTAAGGTGGCTGCACAAAGATATGGGGTGGATGCTACCTTAAATAGAAGAACGGACAAATGGAACCTGTCCTTTGGTACCAGTTACCAGCGCAATGATAAAACAGGTAGGAGGGAAGGTGAGGTTTTTGTCATCAATCAGATAGAGGACAAGCAAACTTTTTTGCCTTCCGATGGGGAGCGGAGTTTTGATGATATTAGCTATAATGGGCGTTTTGGAGTAGATTTCACACCTACTGATGCAGATACCTATTCTTTGGGTTTCTATGCAGGAAAACATACTGTAGATCGTTTGGCCGATATCGATTATTATGACAATCATGCCATTTCACCTATTGGCAGTGGCATTAGGGAATATACTTTTCAGTATTATAATCATAATTTAAGAACCAGAAAAGGCGATTTTGCCCTGGGAAGTTTTGATTATGCCCATAAATTCAACAATGATTCCAAGTTGTCTACCTCCCTATTGTATGAATACACTTTTTTGGGCGGTCCTACCTATAATGATAATTTGGGTCTTACCGATCGTAATATTATTTATCAGCAGGAGTACAATACCAATGATAACCCACTAAACGGGTATAGGGTGAATGTGGATTATCAATTTAAGCCTTTTTCCTTTGGTACATTGGAAACAGGCTATCAATTTAGGGATATTGACCACACAGGTGAGTTTGTTTATGAGCGCGATGGCGTTTTAGTACCTGAGTTTTCCAGTAATATAAGTTTACAGCGTACCATTCATTCTGGATATACCCAACTTACAGGCGCAAGCAATAAATGGGATTATGCCGGTGGCCTGCGTTTGGAATCTATGGATCGCACTTATTCCGAGGATTTAAGGACTGCCGAACCCGAGCAAACCTATAAATATGATTTTGTTAAGTTGTTCCCATCCGCTTCCTTGCAATATGCTGTGAACGATGCTACCAAATTAAAGGCAGCCTATAGCAAAAGGGTAGAACGGACAACCACCCTAAAAATGAACAGTTTTGCAGAAAGGGAACACTCCGAGGTTTTTGAACAAGGGGACAATCAATTGAGACCTGAGTTCATAGATTTGGTAGAATTGGGGTTCGTCAAAAATTTTAAAGGAGGTAATTCGGTAAGTGCCACAGCTTATTATAGACATGTGGACAATGTAATAAACCGTGTAAACACCTTGGCCTATGAAGCCAATGGTGCTGTATTGGACAGTATTATTAACAGGGTGTATTCCAATGTAGGTAAAAGCAATGCCGTTGGACTGGAAATAGGGGGACAATTAAAACCGAGCCAAAATTGGAGCAATTATTTAGGCGCTAACATATATTCCTATGATATTAAGGGGGCCTTTGTATTTAGGCATAGGGATGGTATTACCAGAAATTATGATGTAAATACGAATGCCACTATATATTCTTTCAACCTAAATTCTACCTATTCATTCTGGGAAAATGCTTCTTTACAGTTTACTTTTAATTATTTGTCCGAAACGAATACCGCCCAAGGAGAGGATTCTAGGTTCTATTCCCCCAATCTAAGTTTCCGAAAGTCGTTTTTTGACAATAAATTAACGGCTACCCTTCATTGGCAGAATATTGATATGGGATTGTTGGATACCAATAAACAGCGAATCACTACTTATAAAGCCAATGAATTTTACACTACTACCAATTACAGGTATGAGGTAGATATGATATCACTTAATTTGTCCTATACTTTTAATGCCATAAAAAGTAAGGCAAAGTTTATAGAAAGTGAGTTTGGAAAAAAGGAATTCTAAATAGGAAAACATATTGTTTCAAAAATATAGAGTCCAGTCAATTCTTATTGCTGGACTTTTTTAGTTCCATGGGTTATGACCTATAGAAAGGAAAATGGGAGGATTATTATGGATTATAATTTATACCATGTCCAATTCAAAATTAAAGTAGAATGGGGTGTTATTTATGACTATACAAGTCAGGGCATTTTTTATATTGGAATATAAACCAATTACAGGCATTCCCTAGAAAACTGTGGCTATCTTTGCCGAAAATTATTTTATGTCAAAGCAGTTTTCTGATTTAGGAATTAACGAACACCTACTTCAAAGTTTAATAGACCAACAAATATCAGAGCCCACTGATATTCAGAAGAAGGTGATTCCTGTGATTTTGGAGCAAAACAAGGATGTAGTTGCTCTGGCAAAAACAGGAACAGGTAAAACGGCTGCATTTGGTTTGCCCTTATTACAATTAATAGAAACTGAAAATACCAATATCCAATGCGTAATATTGGCGCCTACACGGGAACTGGGGCAACAGATCTATGCTAATCTGGTTTCCTTTTCTACCCATAGTCCGTCTATTTCCATTGCTTCAATATGTGGAGGAATCCCTATTAAGCCTCAAATAGAACGTTTAAAGAGTGCCACCCATATCGTAGTAGCCACACCAGGTCGTTTAGTGGATTTGGTGAAGCGAGGAGCCATGAACATTAAAAATATTAAGTATTTGGTCTTGGATGAAGCCGATGAAATGGTAACTGCCTTAAAGGTGGATTTGGATAGTATTATTGCAGAAATCCCAAAATCCAGAAAAACATTATTGTTTACGGCTACCATGCCAGGAGCCTTAATACAATTGATCCAGAATTATATGTCCAAACATGTGGTTCAGATAGAAGCGGACATGGCTACAGTAGGGCATCAGGGAATAGAACATAGGTATGTTGTCGTAGAACCCATTGAGAAATTGGAAGTTCTACTTCACTTTTTAAAGTCCAGGGAGGGAGAAAGAGGAATTATTTTTTGCAAGACGAAAGCGGCGGTAAATAAATTGGGAAAAAACTTGGCTATCAATAAATTCCGATCAGGTGCAATACATGGGAGTTTAACCCAGGGTATTCGAGATCGGGTAATGGGACAATTTAGGGAAGGGTTTATAGATATTATGGTGGCGACCGATTTGGCTGCCCGTGGTATTGATGTTAAGGAAATATCCTATGTAGTAAATTATCATTTGCCAGATACTTATGATACCTATGTGCACAGGAGTGGACGTACCGCTAGGGCAGGGGCAGCTGGATTTTCATTGACCGTTATCCAGAAAGAGGAAGTAGAGGATATTGCCGAATTCCAAAAGGAGTTGGGTATAGATTTTAAAGAATTTAAAAAAGCGGATGCCGAAAGTATTGAAGAAAATAACGCCTTGATTTGGGCCAACAAAATATTCAAGACCAAACCCAATCGTACTATTTCCCAAGATTTTAGGGAGAAAATAAGAACAGTATTTCATCACTTGACCAAGGAGGAACTTATAGATAAGATACTTACAGATCATTTGGGGCAATCAAGCAGTGGAAGCCCAAAATTGGAATCGCCCAAAAAGAAAAAAAATAAACAATAATCATGGCCAACAATATAAAAGAGCAGGAGGATATTTTATCAAAATTAAATATCCAGCAGTTGAACCCTATGCAGGAAGAGGCCATTTCTGTTATTGAAAAAACAGCCAATACAATTATTCTGTCCCCAACGGGAACCGGTAAGACCTTGGCATTTCTATTGCCTTTATTGGAAACTCTGGATCCTAATATTGACGAGGTCCAGGCACTTATTCTAGTGCCTACCCGGGAATTGGCCATACAAATTGAGCAAGTGGTTAGGAATATGGGGACCGGTTATAAGGTAAATGCCGTTTATGGAGGACGCCCTATGTCCAAGGATAAGATCGAAATTAAACATAACCCTTCTATTTTAATAGGCACCCCAGGACGTATTTTGGACCATTTTGATAGTGACAGGTTCTCTAAGAAAAGTATTGAAACCTTGGTGTTGGATGAGTTTGACAAGTCACTGGAAATAGGTTTTGAGGATGAAATGGCAGGAATTCTCAGTGAATTGCCCAATATTAAAAAAAGGATCTTGACTTCAGCTACACAGGGAGTTGAAATTCCAAGTTTTGTGAAATTGGATAATCCTGTGCTCATCGACTATTTAGAGAAAGAAGTTGGTTCAAAATTGGCAATTAAGATCGTGTTGTCGACTTCTAAGGATAAACTTCCAAGGCTATTGGAACTGTTGCATCACCTGGGAAATCAGCCTGGAATCATCTTCTGTAATTTTAGGGATAGTATAGAAGAAGTAAGTTCTTTATTGGAGAAAAATAAAATAGGGCACAGTTGTTTTTCCGGAGGTATGGAGCAAAAGGATAGGGAGCGTTCCCTTATTAAATTTAGAAACGGAACCACTCAAATTTTAATCGCCACGGATTTGGCGGCAAGGGGAATAGATATCCCGGAATTAAAATATATAATTCATTACGAGCTTCCACATTCTTTGGAGGAGTTTACCCATAGAAATGGGAGAACGGCAAGGGTAAATGCCAAAGGTACTGCCTATGTCCTAAAATGGGAAAATGAGCGATTGTCTGAGTTTATAAAGGATTCCGGCGATATGGATATTTCCAAAAAAGCGGCACCTATGAAACAGTTTTGGGAAACCTTATTTATTTCAGGAGGAAGAAAGGATAAAATTTCCAAGGGTGATATTGCCGGGCTTTTTTTTAAACAAGGGAATATAAATAAGGACCAATTGGGGGAAATTGAGTTAAAACAAGACTGTGCCTTTGTTGCCGTTCCTTTATCCATTGCCCATCAATTGGTGGAAAAATTGAACAATTCACGTTTGAAAAAGAAAAAAGTACGGATTACGATTCTTTAATTTTTTAGAGTAAAAACCAAATTTTTATCCGTCGGAATATATTAAAAATGAAAGAAGATCTAAAAGGGAATAAAGCTGTAATCACTCCAGAGGAGATTGATAATTGTATTGCACTCTTACAGCAATTAGTGGACCATACTGATCAGATATTCGAAATTCCAAAAGAGAAAAGAACAGCTCTAATTAAAGTATCTGGTCAGTTTTCCAGACCCAATAGGGAAGAGTTTGCTAGAAGGAAAAAGGACGGGAAGAAAATTGCGCTGCGAAAAAAAGCGGCAAGGGATAAAAATGCCCGTAAGGAAACAGGTATCAGAAGTGCACGCGAAGCCCATGTATTTGTAGCCCCCAAACTGTTGGCAGCTGCTGCATTGGAAAATCATAAAAAACAGGAATTGGAGGTAGCCAGAAATTGCTACGTTTGCAAAACGGAGTTTAGCGAACTTCATCATTTTTATGATACAATGTGTATTGAATGTGGCGATTTCAATTATGCCAAGCGATTTCAAACTGCCGATGTAACAGGTCAGGTCGCCGTTGTAACGGGATCAAGATTAAAAATTGGATATCAAATAACTTTAATGTTATTGCGAGGTGGTGCCACGGTGATTGCCACAACACGTTTTCCAGTTGATTCGGCCTTACGTTTTTCTAAGGAAGATGATTTTATGGAATGGGGGCATCGATTAAAAATTCATGGCCTTGATTTGCGTCATATCCCAAGTGTAGAAATTTTTTGCAATTATATAGAGCGGCAATATGAGCGATTGGATATTCTTATCAATAATGCTGCGCAAACCGTGCGAAGGCCTTCAGGGTTCTACCATCATCTAATGTCCAACGAGGAAAGATCCATAACATCACTTCCTTTATCTGTGCAAGAAGTTTTAAGCGATCATACCTCTTGCTTACAGGAACTAAAAGAATTAAGGTCCGGGACATCACCAAATCAGAACATGCCGGTAACCTGGCACGGACCGGAAGCTGGTATCGGGTTGAGTGCTTCTGCCAAATTATCCCAAATTCCATATAGTTTTGATAATGCATTGGTGGCAAAAGAAGTATTTCCCACTGGCGAATTGGATGCTGATTTACAACAGGTCGATTTACGCAAAACAAATAGTTGGCGACTTAAACTAGGAGAAATTGAAACTACCGAAATGTTGGAGGTTCAATTGGTAAATGCCGTAGCTCCTTTTATATTGTGCAACCGTTTGGCAGAATTAATGAAGAAGGAGAACACCGGACAAAAACATATTATTAATGTTTCGGCAATGGAAGGGAAGTTTCATCGAAATTTTAAGGAATCGCGCCACCCACATACCAATATGGCCAAGGCGGCTTTAAATATGCTTACACACACCGCTTCGGGGGATTTGGCCAAAAAAGGAATATTTATGAATGCAGTGGACACGGGATGGGTGACGGATGAAGATCCCGCTGAACTATCCAAAATGAAACAGGAAGTCTATGATTTTCAACCTCCTTTGGACATAGTGGACGGTGCTGCCCGAGTCATGGATCCGTTAATAGACGGAATTACTACCGGGAAACATTGGTCAGGTAAATTTTTAAAGGATTACTTTCCTATTGATTGGTAATTTCACTCACTTTTGCCAGCTTGGATTTAATAATATTTTCAATACCAAGCTTACATTAAAAAAATCGAGAAGAAAAACATTAATGTAGGGAATTTCAAGCTTCCATTAAAGTATATCTGGACGATAGTCCGTTTCAAGGAATTTTATATTGGACATTTTTGTGGCGAATTGAGTTAAAATAAGACTAGTCCTTCGTTGCCATTCCTTTGTCGATTGCCCATCAATTGGCGGAAAAATTGAACAATTCACGTAAGAAAAAGAAAAAAGTACGGATAACAGTCCTTTAATTTAGGGTGTGGATCAGTGGAAAATTGAAATTAAAGCCCTGAAAAACATAGGTTTTCAAATATAAATGAAGTAAATAGCTGTTTTTTAAATTATTAGCGCCATCTTTGCAGCTTAATATTATAATAAATTTAATTACATTACGATGAGTAGTAAAGGAACAGTAAAATTTTTCAACGACACAAAAGGTTTTGGTTTTATCACTGAAGAAGGTGTTGAAAAGGATCATTTTGTACACATTTCAGGTTTAATTGATGAAATTCGCGAAGGCGATGAAGTATCTTTTGACCTTAAAGAAGGTAACAAAGGTTTAAACGCAGTAAACGTACAAGTTATATAATATATACTTCCATGTTTAATGAAAAGCCCATCAGTACTGATGGGCTTTTTTTATTTGTTAAATACAGCGTGTTGTAAGAAATTAGACGTAGTTTCGCGCCCTGTAAAAATATCATTATGAAGCGCATAAACGAATACAAGAAATTATTTGGAATAGAAAAGGAGATCGATCTAAAGGTACTTAAGAAAAGTTACCGAGACTTGGTAAAGGAATGGCATCCGGATAAATTTCAAGAAGGGGATAGTAAGCGCGAAGAGGCAGAGGTGAACAGTAGAAAGATTATTGATGGCTATCATTTTTTGGTGAGCATTGCTCCTGAAACCAAAGCCGCAAACCTGGAGGCTTATACGGAGACCATTACCAATTCCGGTATAGCCGACTATCACCACAAAGGACTGCTATTGGAAATAACATTTATGGACGGATCTACCTATGAGTATTTTGGAGTTACCAAGCAAGTCTATATAAAGATGGTCAATTCCAATACTGTCAACCGTTTTGCAAAGCGAATGATTTATCCTAAATACACCTACAGACAATCCAAAAAGCAGCTTCAGGAAGCTTAGTGGAATTAAATATTTGAGAGGCTGACCAGCCAATAGGTTAAATCCAATGACTGAAAACAGAATAATAAAAAGTGAAAGCCACTTCGGTTTTCACTTTTTCTTTTTGTAAATAATCCATTATTTATTGACAGCGCTTGTACAGAGCCTACATTGGATACACCTTCCTTGGATTTCCTTAGTTTTACATGGAGCCGAGGCCCGACTTGCCACTATAAATCGGCCAATACCACTTCGCCAGCAACGATTCCTACTGAAAGTATAAATAAGATCAAGGCAGGAAATGACTTGATATTAGGGTCGTCTGCCTTAAAATGCATAGCAATGGCACCCAACATAAAAATTCCCATGGCCCCTGCGGCCGGAGTGCTCAAATCTTTAATCCAGAGGGAGACGATCAAAAGTATGGCAAGACCAACCTTAATGGTGCCTACAAGGTACATTATGGTGTGGGACAGACCATAGGTTTCAAATTCCTCCTTCATGGATTTGGAATCACCGCCGCGCCAAGGGGTGGGTTTGTTGAAGCGAATAAACCAAACATTTATAATGCTTATAAAAATGATGATTTTCGCGGCTACTGTAAAGTAGTAAATAAGCATAGGTCTTTAGAATATTTTAAATAGGTATGGGTTATCAAATCCTAAGATAAGGATTATCTCTTTGTACTTGGCTCTAGCCAATAAAATATTTGAGACAGTATCAAGGTTACTTTTGAAGTTTATTTTGGGCTCATTAAGTATAGAAATGAAAAAATAAAATCTCAAAACCTCATATAATCGAATATTTATTCGATTTTAAATTATACATTTGCACCGTGAGGGTAAAAGATGAAACAAAACAATTGGCGATAGTAGAAAACACCTTGGATGTTGTTTTCGAAAGGGGATTTGCCGGAATAAAGATGGCAGACCTGGCCAATCGCGTTGGCCTTTCCGTATCTACGCTATACGTATATTACAGGAATAAGGAAGATTTAATTGTTTCCATTGCCATAGGGCTTATAGAAAGGGAAACCCAGAGAAGTGAACAGGAAATAACGGAGGACCTGCCCTATAAGCTAAAGCTAAAAATGCTATGGCTATTTTGGATCAATTTCAGTATCAACAATAAAAAGGAAATGAGCTTTTTGGAGCAGTTGAAGAAATCGCCTTATTACGAAAAGGTACCTATATCCGTGAAGGAGACAAAAAGTAAAATGGCCATGAACCTTATTGAACTAGGGAAGAGGGAAGGCTTGCTAAAAAATATAGACAACAACATTCTAATGGGCATAATAGGGGCCTTAATGGGGGAAACCGTAAAATTAATTATGGATGGAAAAATAGAGTTGAACCAGATAAATATCGACTTTATGTTCTCTATGGTTTGGGATGCCATTAAAAGCTAGTTTTTTTTAAATTAAAATAGAATAAATATTCGATAATAAGTCTGTTAAATGCGAAACTCGCGACGAAAAGTAATAATCCATTGAAAAAAATTATAAAGAAAATGAGTATAGTAATTGGAAGCGGACTTCTATTAGTGATTGTGATAGGGGTTCTATTTTTGTATTTAAGCCCAGAGTTTGGAGGGGCACCCACCATGGAGCAGAAGAGGATCTATGTAAAATCGCCCAATTATGTTGATGGAAAATTTATCAATAAGGGCAATGTTAAACTGGATATGAGTATGCGCGATATGGGAAAGAGTTTGGCAGGTTTTTTTGGGCCTTCACCACTTACCAAACCTAATAAGGATATTCCTGTGGCGAAATTGGATTCATTGGATATCGTGGAATATCAGGACAGTACGCGACTTATCTGGTTTGGTCATTCCGCTTTTCTATTGCAAATCAGCAACAAAACAATCCTGATAGATCCCATGTTCGGAAAGGTTCCTGCACCACATCCCATGTTGGGCTCCAATCGTTTCAGCAAAGAGCTTCCGATTGAGGTGGAAAAACTTCCCAAGATCGATGCCGTTTTAATTTCCCATGACCACTATGATCATTTGGATTACGGCTCCATTCAGAAATTAAAGGACAAGGTAAAAATGTTTTATACCCCGCTAGGGGTAGGGGCACACTTGCAAAAATGGGGAGTGGAAAAAGAGCGTATTGTGGAACTGGATTGGTGGCAGGAAGTGCTAGAGGATGATCTGACTTTTAGATGTACCCCGGCCCAGCATTTTTCAGGAAGGGGTTTTTCCGATAGGGCCAATACCTTATGGAGTTCATGGGTGATTCAATCCCAAAAGGATAATATTTTCTTTAGTGGCGATAGCGGTTATGGCCCACACTTTAAGGAAATAGGGGACAAGTATGGACCTTTCGATTTTGCGATGATAGAATGCGGACAGTACAATGAGATGTGGCCCGATATACATATGTTTCCAGAACAGACGGCCCAGGCCGGTTTGGATGTAAGGGCAAAACAAATAATGCCCATCCATTGGGGTGCATTCAAGTTGGCAATGCATCCTTGGACCGAACCTGTAGAACGTGTTACCAACAGGGCAGAGGAGTTAAACTTGGATGTGCTGACTCCAAGAATTGGTGAACCTATCAACCTTAACCGATTGGAGAAAACAACCTCCCAGTGGTGGAAATAAACTTGATATACCCTATGATTACAATTTTTAAGACCAATATAAGCGAAGAAGAGGAATCCAGAGTCAGACAGTTTTTAAATCTGTTCAAGGAAATTTTAAAAGTGGATTTCGATTTTGAAGATCGTGATAATATACTGCGTATTGAAACTGTTGGGAATATTACAAGCCATGTGGAAATTATGTTAAATTCCAACGGTTATTTCTGCAAGGAACTATTGTAGACACATCTTTTATTGTTGAGAAGTTCTTTTTGTGCCCGGCTTAATTGGGTCGAATATTATTTAATATATATTACTTTTGCAACATCTTTTATTATAACGACATGAAGAAATATAAGATTGCAGTAGTACAGTTAAATCTCAACGATGTTGCCGAGAACAATTTGAAAAAGTGCATCGCTTGGGTTAAAAAAGCAGCCGAGCAAGGGGCAGAGGTTATTTGTCTCCCTGAACTATATAGTAGCCATTATTTTTGTCAAAGTGAGGATACGGACAATTTTGCCTTGGCGGAGCCATTGGGCGGTACTTCCTTTAAAGCCTTTAGTGCTTTGGCCAAGGAGCTGGGAGTGGTAATTATTGTACCATTCTTCGAAAAGCGAATGGCCGGTATTTATCACAACAGTGCCTATATTATTGACACTGATGGTACCGAAGCTGGACTATACCGAAAGATGCACATTCCGGACGATCCACATTTCTATGAAAAATTCTATTTTACCCCGGGGGATCTAGGCTTTAAGAACAATCCTACCAAAAAAGGCAACATAGGAACCCTTATCTGCTGGGACCAATGGTATCCGGAAGCGGCAAGACTTACTGCTCTTAAGGGGGCTGAAGTGTTATTTTACCCTACGGCCATTGGCTGGCATCCACAGGAGAAGGAGCAATATGGGGAAAAGCAATACAATGCCTGGATGAACGTAATGAAAGGTCACGCCGTAGCCAACGGGATATTTGTGGCTGCCGCCAATAGAATTGGCTTGGAGCAATATCTCCCAAATACGGAGGGTATAGAATTTTGGGGTAAGTCGTTTATCGCAGGCCCTCAAGGTGAAATCTTGGCCATAGCCTCCCACGATAAGGAAGAGATCCTTATAGCGGAAGTGGATCTGGATCTACAGGAAAATGTACGCCAGAATTGGCCATTCTTTAGGGATCGCCGTATAGATGCCTTTGCAGATATCACCAAAAGAGCTTTGGATTAAATGAGAAGGTTTCCTGCAGAATGGGAAAAACAGCAGGGTATTTTGCTCTGTTTTCCCCATAACGGTAATGATTGGCCAGGCAAGTACGGAGCCATACAATGGGCTTTTGTAGAATTCATTAAAAAGGTGGCAACCTATGAGCAGGTCTTTCTGGTAGTAGACAGTGCCAAACACCAGAAAAAGGTTATGGAAATGCTGGAAATGGCCACCGTGAACCTTAAAAAAGTCGTTTTTATAATTCAGAAGACCAACCGTAGTTGGATGCGGGATTCCGGGCCGATTATTATTAAAAATGGCAAGAACCGCGAAGCCTTAAACTTTAACTTTAATGGTTGGGCCAAATACTCCAATTACAAACTGGATAGAAAGGTGCCCAAGGCCATTTCAGAAGTCTTGGAAGTCCCGTTGACACAAGTGGTTTACAAAGGAAAACCCGTGGTTTTGGAAGGTGGGGCCTTGGAAGTGAATGGTAAGGGAACCCTGATTACTTCGGAGGAGTGTCTTTTGCATCCGAAGGTACAGGTAAGAAATGCCAATTTTACCAAAACGGATTATGAAGCTATCTTTAAGGAATACCTTGGTATAACCAATACCATTTGGGTAGGAGATGGCATCATAGGAGACGACACCCATGGTCACATAGACGATTTGTGTAGGTTTGTGGATGTGGAGACCATTGTAACCGTTGTGGAGTCGGACCCAAAGCACAAAAATTATAAGGCCCTTCAAGATAATTTGGCACGCTTAGAAAAGGCTAAGTTGGAAGATGGTAGATCTCCAAAGATTATAACCTTGCCAATGCCTAAGGATATCTTGTTCGAAGGCTTGACCTTGCCGGCCAGTTACGCCAATTTCCTGATTCTTAATAAATGTGTATTGGTTCCTACATTCAATGATGCAGCCGATAGAATTGCTTTAAATACCATAGCTTCCTGCTTTCCGGATAGGGAAGTCCTAGGAATTAGTGCCATTGATCTTATATGGGGCTTTGGGACATTACATTGTTTGAGCCAACAGATACCGGTTTAGTGTATATTGCCTACTAAAGTTTTTAGATTGCACCAGACGGGACGTTTAATTACTACTTCCGCGATTTAGCCCTGCCTATCTTTCGATAGGTAGTTTTAATCCCCGCCATATACATTGGATGGCTGGGTGTTGCCCAAGCTATAAGTACTTGTTTTAAATGTTATACATACATGTGCATTGCATTTAAAATGAAAGCACTATGATATTTTTACGACCAACAGAAAGTAAGGAATGCTAATTTTTGACATTCTGGAGCAATCCAATTACGTATAACAAGTATCTTAAATATCAGGGACAGTTTATGAAATTTATAGGGCATACCGATGAATATCTTTTTTTGGATACTATTGATAGTCATAGTTGTGATATCTTAAAGGAACAAATTGAAAGCAGCCTCACCATTTTGTGGTTTCAAGCCGATGCCAATATTCTTAATATAGATGGAAAGGAAGAAGTGTTTTCTAAGAACCAAATTATTTTTTTAACGGAGTTCCATCAAATTGTTCCAAAGAAAATAGGGGAAATCAGATTTTTAAGGTTCAATAGGCCTTTTTATTGTATTCTGGACCATGATAGCGAGGTAGGATGTAAGGGGATCCTATTTTTTGGAGCTTCCCAACTCCCGGTGATCGGCCTTGCCCAAGAGGATTTTGAAAAATTTGATACACTCTGGAAAATGTTCACTATAGAAATGAAGTCCAATGATAATTTGCAGATAGATATGCTGCAAATGATGTTAAAAAGATACCTGATATTGTGCGCCAGACTCTATAAAAGTCAGGAAAACTACCCCGCGGAGCGCAATGAAACTGACCTTGTTAGGGAATTCAATTTTCTAGTAGAGCAGCATTTTAGATATAAACATAGTGTAGCGGATTATGCCGAATTGCTGCATAAATCTCCAAAAACCATATCCAACGTTTTTTCAAAAATGGATTCCAAATCGCCTTTGAAATATATCCATGAGCGTATAGCTTTGGAAGCCAGGCGGATGTTGTATTATACAGATAAGCCCGTCAAGGAAATAGCTTACCAACTTGGATTTGAGGATATCCAGGCTTTTAGTCGCTTTTTTAAGAAACAAGAGGGTGTTTCCCCTTCGGAATATAAAGAAAAAAGGGATTTGGGAACAATTGCCAATTCTTCGGGAATTACTACCTAACAAAACCCTTCTTCCCGGTCGCATCTTTGCATTGTTAAAATTAAGTACAACAATTAAAATTAAAAAACAATGGAAAGATTTCAAGTACCAAGTAGAGAAGAAGTATCTATCAACAATCAAGCAATTTTCGACAATTTGAAAAAGGCTGTGGGATTCGTTCCTAATTTATATGCCTATTACGCCAAGAACGAAACTGCCCTAGGAGATTACCTAACATTACAGAATAGAAAAACAACCTTAAAAGCTAAGGAAAAAGAGGTTATTAATCTTGTGGTGAGTCAGTTTAATGGTTGTAACTATTGTTTGTCCGCCCATACCCAAATTGGTAAAATGAACGGTTTTACCGAAGATCAAATATTGGAGATAAGGACCGGTAACGCCAGTTTTGACAGTAAACTGGATGCCTTGGCCAAGTTTGTATTGAATACGGTCAAAAATAAGGGAAGAGCTTCTGAAGAGGTTAAGGAACAACTCTTTGATGCAGGTTATACAGAAGCCAATTTGATAGATGTGGTCATCGTAATCGGAGATAAGACCATAAGTAACTTGATTCACAATCTAGCGGATTTTGAAATAGATTTTCCCTTAGCGGAAGAACTACAGGCAGCGCCCATTTAAATCCAAATTAGTCAATAAAAAACCCCATAGTTGATTTTAGCTTCAATGGGCACAAAACATAAGATAAAATGAGCACAAAAATAAATATCAAAAATTTACCTGTTGGCTACCAATCGGTTATAAGCAATGGAAAACATGCTATACTCGGGGATGAGCCCATCCCCGCCAAAGGTACGGATTTGGGTTTTTCCCCAGTGGAATTGCTATTGGCAGGAATCTCTATGTGTAAAGTGGCTACGATTAGAAATGTGGCCAGAAGAAAAGGCTGGGAAATAGGGGAGGTCGATGCCCAATTGGAACAAACGGCAGTACGTCAACCTAACGGCAGCTTTAAAACCACAGTGGCTTCCAACATCCAAATTCAGGGAAACCTCACTGAGGCGCAAAGGGAGTTATTGGTACAAGAGGCCGACAACTGTTATGTTACCAGACTGGTCAGGGGAGAATGGGAATTTCAGGAATCGGCACAACTGGAGCCAGTAGTGGCCTAAAGTATCATTACACTATTTAACCTAATAAATAACCCCGGTGTTTTCATCGGGGTTATTTATTAGGTTATTTTAGGTAATCCTGCATAACACAAGGTTTGCCATGGGGTTTTAGAAGGCAAAACAGAAGTTTTAATCGGACTTTGCTTTTATAAAATGATAGGCCTAAATCGCGGCTTTAATGAGAACCAATGAAAAAGGGCAATTAATTTGGTAGAATAATCGTACTGATTAACTTAGATGCCAAATAAAATGCATTTTACTATGAAAAGATTCAAGGCGCTCGACGTGTTCCGCGGATTGACTATTTGCCTGATGATAGTCGTTAATACTCCAGGAGATTGGAACTTTACCTTTGCTCCTTTGTTGCATGCCAATTGGCATGGTTTTACTCCGACCGACTTGGTTTTTCCTTCTTTTCTATTTGCAGTGGGGAATGCTTTTGCATTCGTTAAGTCCAGATGGGGAGATAAACCTCTTTCGGAAGTTTTCCAGAAAATTATAAAAAGGACCTTAATTATCTTTTTATTGGGATATTTAATGTACTGGTTTCCCTTTGTATCATGGACAGACTCCGGGGAACTGGCCTTGGTTCCTATTAGTGAAACGCGAATATTGGGAGTGTTGCAGCGAATAGCACTTTGTTATTTTATTGGAGCAACCATGATTTACTTTCTCAGCAACCGCCAGCTTGTTGTCGCATCGGCAATTATCCTCCTTGGTTATTGGGGGTTGCTTAGTGCCTTTGGCGACTTTACTCTAGAAGGTAACCTCGTTAGGACATTGGATAGGATACTTCTTGGTGACAATCACCTTTATGGCGGTGATGGACTTCCGTTCGACCCTGAAGGGCTGTTAAGCACCTTACCGGCCATCTGTAATGTGATAGCAGGGTATCTTGTGGGACAGTTTGTTATCCAAGGTGGTATTACTTATGAAAAATTGGCCAAAATGTTGATGATAGCAGCAGGATTATTGGCCGTGGCGTATTTTTGGAATTTAAGCTTTCCTGTAAACAAGAAGTTATGGACAAGTTCTTTTGTGATTCTTACAATTGGCCTGGACATCATTGTGCTGTCCATACTGATCTATGCTATTGAATTTGTTAAAAGGCCCATAAACTTTAATTTCTTTGAAATCTTTGGTAAGAACTCCCTTTTCATATATCTATTGTCCGAATATTTGGCAATAACCATGCTATTTGTACGGGTAGATGAAAATCAAAGTTTGTACAATTATATCTACGAAAAAGGTTTTGGCTGGTTCGGACCCTATTATGGATCATTTGCCTTTGCCTTAGTATTTATGTTCATTTGTTGGCTTATAGGACTTTGGTTGGACAAAAAGAAGATTTATATAAAAGTCTAATCCCTAACTTGTATTTAAGCAGGAGAACATTTATTCCAACTTGCAAAAACAAACATAGTAAGTAAGATAAAATTATTAAGCTCTTTTGTACGTCCGGTCGAGCCTGCCTATCAGTAGACAGGCGCAGTCGAGACCTTATGCTTATCAACGTTTTGAAAAATACTGACCACTCGACTGTGCAATAAGTTAAGAATTACAAAATTTATGGGTGTAAATGACTGATTTATAGTGAGAAGTGAGTATTTAAGTCATTTTTGTCGTCTACAGATAAAAGAGGAATATTAAATTTTAATAATATCGGTAGGGGTTTCCACTAAAATAGTCATCTTGCCACGGATGGCAATGGGTTGCT
Source organism: Arenibacter algicola (assembly GCF_000733925.1). Taxonomy (NCBI): domain Bacteria; kingdom Pseudomonadati; phylum Bacteroidota; class Flavobacteriia; order Flavobacteriales; family Flavobacteriaceae; genus Arenibacter; species Arenibacter algicola. The sequence continues at coordinate 703,640 of NZ_JPOO01000003.1, read as the reverse complement.
TCATGATTTCCGGGTTGTGCCTTATCATTTTTATCCAATCGTCCGTAGAAAATTCATGGGGTTCAAAGTGGGCCTTATATGCTGGATGTTCCTGATTTACCAGGTCTTTGACCTCCAAATTTAATTTGCCGGCCAATTCCGCTATTTGGGTCCCTGTTAAAGGTACTTTTAGGATATCAATTTCAAATATCGGCAAGCCTTCAGCTTTGGCATAGGCCAAAGTCTGTTTGGCCCTTGTAGATTTGGAACTGTAATATAGGGTTATCTGTCTTTCCGAAGTAGCTATTTCTCCCATGGTTTTGTTATAAAATTGTCTTACCCATTATTTCTATGGGTCTCTAAATGATGCTTTATCAATTCCTTTAAACTCTCCAAATATTCCTTTAAATCGTCCTTATTTACCTGGGGATGATTTTTTGCAGGAATGGTCAAAGGATTTTCATCCAAAGAACGATACAGCTCAGGATAATTGGTTTCAATATCGGTAGTGAGCTCTGAAATCTCGCCTAATACTTTTCTTAGATTATTCATTGTGAAAAATGTATTGATTGCATACTATAAATATAAAGAAGTTTTTACTTTTAACGACTGATGAAGGTCATGTAAATGCATATTGTACTAGTCTAAAGCCGCCTATTTTAATCTATAAGCAATTAAAGGCTTAGGGTTTTTGCAATCTGGATTAATTTTTTGTAAATCTAAATGTTAGGGGCAATTCAACTATATTTATAAATCAAGAATCTTTACTTGTGCGCAAAAAGCAAATTTGCATACTTATAAAGACGCCCCCATGTAGTTGGTCAATAACTACAAAACCTGATGATAGTAAAAAAAAAAATAAAATATTATAAGAATGAAAGCAATAGGATTTAAACAATCATTACCTATTACGGAAAAGAATAGTTTTATAGCCTTTGAGGCGGAGAAACCAACACCAACGGGATATGATTTGTTAGTTAAAATATGGGCAATATCGGTAAATCCGGTGGACTACAAAATCAGACAAAATGCAGCAAAGGATACGGTGTTGGACACTCCTAAAATTATAGGGTGGGATGCCGTAGGGATCGTACAGGCCGTGGGTGATAAAACTTCAAAGTTTAAGGTAGGGGACCAGGTGTATTATGCAGGGGACATCACCAGAAGTGGAAGCAATGCGGAATATCAGCTGATAGATGAACGAATTGTTGGGCACAAGCCTATAAATTTGAGTGTTCCGGAGGCGGCGGCAATGCCATTGACAAGCTTAACCGCTTACGAAGCACTTTTCGACCGCATTAGGATCGATCCTGAAAAGGATAGTGGTAAATCGGTATTGATCATAGCAGGTGCTGGTGGGGTCGGATCCATAGCCATACAATTGGCCAAGAAATTGTGCAGCCTTACAGTTATTGCCACGGCCTCACGTGAAGATTCCATAACCTGGTGCAAGGATTTGGGAGCTGACTTTGTGGTGAACCATCACAACCTTAAAGAAGAATTGGAAAAAATTGGACATAGTCAGGTCCATTATATATTGGACTTCGTGGATCTGGAGGGATATTGGGAGTTGTCTACGGATATCATTAAACCCCAAGGGCACATTGTATCAATTACGGGAAGCAGTAAACCGTTAAACCTAAATTTATTAAAAAATAAGAGTGTAACCTTTTCATGGGAATTTATGTATACCCGTTCTATGTTCAATACAGAGGATATAGAGCGACAGCACGAAATTTTAAACCATATGGCCCATTTATTGGATGAGGGTACTTTAAAAACTACATTGACTACCACGCTTTATGGATTTACGGTTGAAAATTTAAAGGCTGCACATGAAATGCAAGAGTCCGGTAAATCTATCGGGAAAACAGTTATTTTGTTTTAGAGAATTTTGCTTATGACCATTGAAGAAAAATTGGAAAGCTTAGGAATAGTGGTACCCAAGGTGGCACCTAGAGGGGTAGGAAATTATGTTTCTTGGACAATATCCAACAATACTCTTTATACTTCCGGTCAATTGCCCTGGAAAGACGGAGAATTCGGAGTTTTGGCATATACCGGTAGGGTAGGGAGCGATCTTAGTATAAAGGAAGGGTATGATTGTGCACGTATCTGTGCTATTAATGCCATAGCCCAATTAATGTATGCCGTAAAAGATTTGGAAAGGGTAAAAAAAATTATCCGCTTGGATTGCCATATACAGGCCGCCGAGGGCTTTAAGGATCATTCAGATGTTTTGGATGGCGCTTCGGATGTCATGAATCAAGTTTTTGGTGATAGGGGAATCCACACCCGTTCGGCAATCGGTATATATCAATCGCCATTAAATGTCCCGGTAATCGTCTATTTAATTGCTGAGGTAGATTAAGTGAAACTTCAAATATTGTAGGCCGATGGTCTTAAACTATACGCTGCAATTTAGTATGTTAAAACCTTATAAATCAACCCTTTTTCCAGTTTTTACTGCCTCATAAATGGCATCTATAATCTTTAAATCCTTAAGCCCCTCTTCCCCATCAACCGGAACTATGGGTTGAACCCCTTCAAATATAAGCTGGGCCATACCATCCATCTGCAGGGTTTGGTGGGTTATATGTGGTTGAGTTAGCTCCCCTTTATGCGTTCTGCCTTCAATTGGACCATAACCTGTTGATGGCTGCATTTCTGCGTAGCCTTTTTCCCCGTTTAGGAAAAATCGGTCCAAATGTCTCATGGCATAGGTGGAAAGGCAAGAGGCTACCGCGCCACTGGGAAATCCCATTTGAAATTGTATGGTTTCGTCCACTCCCTCCTTAAATTTAACGGGATCGGTCTTTGTTTCTTGGGCCGTTACCCAAATTGGTTCCTCCCCGAGCATATAGCGGGCACCGTTAATGGAATAAATGCCAATATCCATCATGGCCCCTCCACCTGCAAGTTCTTTGTTTAAGCGCCATTGGGTGGGATCGCCTATGGCAAATCCAGATAAGCCTTGAAAAAACTTAAGCTTCCCAAATTCTCCATTCTGACGCATCCGTATTACTTCTACTGTTTTAGGCTCGTAATGCATACGATAGCCTACCAATAGTTTTACATTGGCCTTTTTACAGGCATCAACCATTTCCTGACCTTCCTTGGCATTAATGCCCATAGGTTTCTCGCAGATGACATGTTTTCCTGCCTTTGCCACCCTAATCACCTGATCTTTGTGCAACCCGTTGGGGGTTATGACATACACGACATCTATATCCGGATTATTTTTGATTTTGTCAAAATTCTCGTAGTTGTAGCAATTCTTTTCAGGAATATCATATTTGGCCCGCCAATCAACAACTTTGGATGGCGTACCACTAATGAGTCCAACCAACTTGGCTCTTTTACAGGATTCCATCGCTTTGGCTACTCGCGTAGCATAACCTCCCAGTCCCATTATGGCCACCCGTAAAACAGGTCCTTCGTAAGGCTCGCTAGGTGCTGCGAACAGCTTGGCGGGACTGTATAAAATTGGCAAACTGATGGCTGAAACACTTAGTTTTTCCAAAAAATCTCTTCTTGAACCCATGGTTATCGTATTTGATTGTTCTAAAAATAGTAAAACGAAGTTAAATATCCAGCAGTTCGTTATATGTTTTAATATACTTAAGGCGAAGCTGTAGATTGGACCTAAATAAAATTATAGATTTTGGTACTTGAAAAGGTGAGGAAAGCCAATCCCATTAAAACCCTTATCTTTGCGGACTTTATTACAAAGCATGCCAAACCCGACTAAAATATCCTTAGTAAATCCCCAAAGGTTTCCTTTCTTTTATGGTTACATAGTACTTGTCATTGGTAGTATTGGCATTTTAGCCAGTATTCCTGGCCAGACCATCGGCGTATCTGTTTTTACAGACCCGGTCAAGGATGCCTTGGGATTATCAAGAAATGAGTTTAGCAATGCCTATATGTTGGGTACCCTGTTGAGTTCTGCCTTGGTGGCTAGGGCAGGCATTTGGTTCGATGCTTATGGGGCTAGATATGTTGCTTTCTTTGCTACCTTACTCTTAGGGGCATCCCTCTTGCTGTTTTCTGTTTCTGTAGAAATAAGTGAAACCATTAAAAGGGTTTTTAATTTCCAATCCTGGTCGGTTCCCTTTCTTTTGATAACCCTTTTATTTTTTATGATAAGATTTAGTGGTCAGGGAGTATTGACCATGGCCTCTAGGAACATGATCATGATGTGGTTTAGGAAAAATAGGGGCAAAATCAATTCTATAAGCAGTATTACGGTCTCCCTGGGCTTTTCCAGTGCCCCGATACTATTGAATAGGCTTATTGATGATCACGGATGGGCAATGAGTTGGCAGATAATGGCCATGAGTCTTTTTGTTTTTTGTGTTTGTATCTTGCTGTTATATAGAAATAGGCCGGAAGATTTTGATCTGCTTCCGGATGGATGTGAAAAGAAGGAATTTGACCAAGAAAAAGAGGCGACTGAAACCGACTTCACCCTAAAAGAGGCAAAGAAAACTCGGGCCTTTTGGATGTTCGGATTGGTTTTGGCCTTTAATAGCTTTTATGTAACAGGATTTACATTTCACATTGTATCTATTTTTGGTAGTCAGAACTACTCTAAGGCCGAAGCCATTGCCATTTTTTTACCGATGTCCATTATAGCTATTTTCGTATCCACCTTGTGCAATATTTTAAGCGATTATATCCAGCATAAAATCTATTTGTTCATTATGCTGTCGGCCGGAGTCTTGGCTTCATTGGGACTATTATTGCTCTCCCATCCAATTGGGGTTTATTTATTGGTCGGAGGCTTAGGTACTATGGGCGGATTGTTTGCAGTGATCAACGCGGTTACATGGCCTAGTTTTTTTGGAAGAAAGTTTTTGGGTTCCATCAGTGGAAAAGTGATGAGCTTTTTGGTCGTAGGAAGCGCCATAGCGCCCAGTTTATTTAGTTATTGCTTTACCACCTTGGGTTCTTACCGTTACATGGGTTATATCACCTTGGCGTTTTTATTGTTTTTGATCATTGGGTCCTTTAAGGTGAAGAATCCTCAACTAAAAACAGAGGATATTTAAACATTGGCTAAATAATGGCCATCTTGTTTAGGCAGTACAGGCATTTCGTGTTAAAAGCATATATTCTCCGTTGTTCTTAAATTCGCGGATGGAGGTGCCTACATATTTCTTAAAGGTTTTTGAGAGATGGCTAACATCCGTAAAGCCCAATTCCTGTGCAATTTCGGTCAATGTAAAATCGGAATTCAGCAATCGGATTTCCACCAATTTCAACTTGGCCTTAATAATGTATTCCCGTAAGGGCATATTCACTTGTTTTTTAAAATATTCGCTTACATAGGGGGGTAGTTATATTGATATCCTCAAGAATGCATTTCTCCTTTTTTTATTAGAGATAGAAATTGTAGATCAATTTTTCTTGGCACCTATAAAATTCGTTTTTATTATCTTTATAGAAAGTGTGGTAAGATTATTTTTATATTTTACGCTGTGATCACCAATTTATACTGGGGACCTATGATTGCTTTGTACCTAGAATATTCAAGACCTTATAGTCAAGTTTAATTACACATACCATTGAAGTCTGAAACTTAGGCTGAAAAGGGTTCTCTGGATATTATAGATGTATGGTTTATGAGAGGGAAATTATCCATATCCAGGAACGGTACGAAAATTTAAAAGCAACTCTGAGACACCCCGAACCCTGGTAATAGTTCACAAACAATTTTTGTAAGAGCTACTATGGTCAGCTTCAAGGTATATGGAGTTATAACATTAAGATTAAGAAGTAGGGCAGTAGGTACCGGTATAACAATGAAGCTTTAGTACAGCTAATAATTAAAACCCCCGAAGAAAAAACATATGAAGAATTTTGAGCCCATTAACAAAGCATACAACAGCGTATTTCAACCCGATGAACTGAGCATTGGAATAACAGTGCCTATAGAGTACTACGACCAAGGGCTTATGCCCACCATGGAGCATCATTTGGAACGCGTGGAATTGTTGGACGAATTGGGCTTTAAGGCCCTTTGGATTCGCGATGTACCCTTTAACGTACCCTCTTTTGGCGATGCTGGTCAGATGTACGATCCCTTTACCTATTTGGGATTTCTGGCAGCTAAAACCAAAAAAATAGCACTGGGTATTTCCAGTATTGCCTTGCCCTTGCACCATCCGGTACATGTGGCAAAATCCGCTGCCACTATAGACCAGCTTTCAGGTGGTAGGTTGTTGTTGGGAGTAGCCTCCGGTGACCGATTTGATGAATATCCCGCTATGGGAATCGAATATGAAAACCGTGGGGAACTGTTTCGCGAAGCCTTCCAATACATTCGTAGGGCACAGCAGAGTTACCCTGTTTTGGAAACCAAAAATTATGGCGATTTAAAAGGGCATATAGATATACTTCCAAAAGCTAAAAACCATAAAATTCCCTTGTTGATGACCGGCTTTAGTCAACAGTCTTTGGAGTGGAATGCCAAAAACGCAAATGGGTGGATGTACTACCCCAGGGATCCCAGACAACAGAAATACAGAATTGAAGAATGGCGGGCATTGGTTGCCGAAACTAGTATATTTGACAAACCTTTTATGCAGCCCTTATATGTGGATCTTCAAGAAGACGATAGTTTTAGGCCAGAACCCATCCATTTAGGATTTAAGACGGGTGTTAATTATTTGAACACCTATTTACATCATTTAAAATCTATTGGTGTAAACCATGTAAGTCTAAATCTAAGGTTCAATTCCAATAGTATGGAAAGCACCTTGGAGCGACTGGCAGAAAAAGTATTGCCAGAATTTCAAAAGAATAAAAAGTCAGCAAAAATATAACGAGCAAAGCTATAGTTGTCAGAGAAACAGGGACGGCATAGTTAATTTGCCGTAATACAATTGGCCTAGGAAGCCTGTTGGCAACATTGGGCCGCAGACGAAAAGGGGGCCAATCTGTTATTGGTCCTGGCCGTTTCAGAAAGTCTTTTGACAGCCTTAAGGGAGAAGAAAGAGGAGTATCTGCTCCGCACATCCCGATACCTATGACGAAGGTAAAATGAGCCAGTCTTTTGGGGTTAGGAATAAAATTCTGTACCATCTAAAGGTCTGCTTCAATTTTTAATAGCTAACCTCCTTTATTTCGACTATATATATTAATCTAGATTTTGCGATTATTCTTCGGTTTTCGGATTGGTTCAATTGAATGTCATTTATGGATATTTTAGGACAGTCTGTAATGGCCTTCAAATTTACTGTCAGGACATTTCTTATGTTTCACATAAAAGAGTAGGCCATTCGCTGATTTTATAAAATTCATTTACTTCATATTAACATCTTTGTAAGGTAATAATAGTCCTAAAAGTATACAATGATGAGAAAAATAAGCTTATTGTTTTTATTGATGACGCAATTATTTTTGGTGCTTTCCTGCTCCAACGATGCCGTACAAGATACATCGGCCGGGGAAGAAGTAATAGATAGCGAGACCTATGTTGAAACCTATTCCGATACCGACTTTGAAGCCGCGGACTGGACTGATGATACCCATAGTAAATCAGCAGACCCTAACTTTGAAGAAGTTTTTGAGGATGAAGCAGTAAAACGTTTGGATATTGTAATTACCGAAGAGCGTTGGCAGAGTATGTTGGATGATATGACATCACTGTACGGAGCTTTTGGTGGTAGTGGAGGTCCCGGTGGTGGCCCTGGTGGAGGTGGATTGGCAGATGTTGATGAAGATCCTATTTTTGTCCCCGGCGATATCATGTATAATGGCAAGGAATGGTATCGGGTAGGGGTACGTTTTAAAGGCAATTCCAGTTTACAGTCCAGCTGGACCAGTGGCATCTTAAAATTATCCTTTAAGCTGGATTTTGATGAATTTGAGGATCAATACCCCCAAATAGACAATCAACGGTTTTATGGTTTTAAGAAATTGAGTTTGAAAAATAACTACAATGATAAATCCATGCTAAGGGAAAAGGTAGCTACCGATGTTTTCCGGGAAGCCGGCATAGCGAGTTCACACGCAGCATTTTATACCGTTTATGTGGATCATGGCGATGGACCCCAATATTTTGGAGTTTATACATTGGTCGAAGAAGTGGATGACACGGTGATCGATGCCCAGTTTTCCGATAATGATGGTAATTTGTACAAACCGGATGGCACTGGCGCCAGTTTTGCCCAGGGCACCTTTACCGAAGATGTATTTGTAAAGAAGACCAATGAAGATGTGGCCGATTTTAGCGATGTACAAAGTGTCTTCACGGCATTGCATTCATCGGAAAGAACCACGGATCCTTCAACTTGGCGTGCCAATTTGGAAAGTGTTTTTGACACCGATACCTTCTTGAAGTATTTGGCGGTCAATACAGTTATCCAAAACTGGGATACTTACGGCAGAATGACCCATAATTATTATCTGTACAATAATCCCGACACGGAAAAATTATCATGGATTCCATGGGATAACAACGAGGCTTTGCAGGAAGGGAATCAGCAAGGGGCGTTAAATTTGGATTTCTCCGATTTAAATGGGAGTGCATGGCCGTTGATCGGGTATTTGTATCAGGATGATACCTATAGGGCACAGTACGATGCATATGTGCGTGATGTAGTGGATAATGCCTTTAATATTAGTGATATGCAATCCAAATATGCAACCTATGGGGCATTGGTAGAACCTTACGCCAACCTAGAGGTTTACGGGTATTCATTTCTAAGTTCAAGTTCGGATTTTCAGGCAGCCATAAGCCAATTAAATAGTCACGTTAGTGCACGTACCACGGCAGTAAATAATTATTTGAACGATTAATTGGTTTTTAGTTGATGAACCTTCAGGTTGATTAATTTTTATTGTTCCCCCGATGAAGATTCGGCTACTCCTTAGGGTAGCCGGATTTTTTTATTGGTCTCAGGTTAGGGAGTAAAACCCTGCAATTTATTGCAGCACTTTAGTACTGCGAAAAAATACATAATTTAGGGGTATGGGTCATACATTGAGAAAGGGATCGCATACCGTTAGCCGGTTGACTTGTCATCTGGTTTGGGTTACCAAGTATAGATATAAGGTATTAAGTGGGGATGTTCAGAAGCGTTGTCGTGAGCTTCTCATGCAAATATGTGAAGCTGAAGGGATTGAGATTATGAAAGGAGTGGTGAGCTCCGATCATGTTCATATGCACGTTGAATACGCCCCTAGGATGAATGTAAGTTCGATGGTCAAACAAATGAAAGGCAGGACATCGAGAAAGCTCCAACAGGAGTTTCCTCATTTAAAGGAGCGCTATTGGGGTCAGCATTTTTGGGCGAGCGGTTATGGAGTCTGGAGTACGGGCAATGTAACCGATAAGATGGTCAATGATTATTTGGAGCATCATAGACGGGACGGTTCGGATAATTCCAATTTTATATTGGAATAGTCCCAGGGACTTTCAGTCCCTTGTAAAGAAAACCTCTGCACTTTCAGTGCAGAGTGGTTTAGTGGCTTCGTTTGGTAGTTGGATTTACAAACCCAAAATTTTGTAAATTCGTTCTAAGCTAGATGACAAGGGATATTATAGACATAAACGACTTTATTATTTTGGTAGAAGAAGCCAAGGTAAATGAGGCTACCATAGATTCATGCTCTTTTGAAGAACCTTTGATCGCTGTTGCCTTTTATGGCTCCGGCAATGTTGATTTAAAGGTAAAATATGGGGATAAACAAAAGGACTTTAATCATACCAAGGGTTTGGCACTTTCATTTTTTGCAAATGATAAAGTAGAATTCGTACATACGGTCTCCTCCTCCAAGCCTTTGGAATGCTTGGTTATAGCCACCTCCATAAAAGCATTGGATAAACTTCCCAATCAAGAAGGCGAGCTTTTTGGGGAAATGCTGGATCAGTTGGTGAACCCTTCGGATCATTATGTGGAGGGACCGAGTTTTATTATGACGCCGGAAATGCAGACTATTGTTGATTCCTTATTTAATATTCAATATCAGGGCAAAACCAAAATGATGTTTTTCCGAAGTCAGATAACAACACTGCTTTCCCATTTTTTTGGTCAATTGGCCAGCTTAAAAACTGAGAAAATAAATCCCCAAGAACGCAGCCAACTCCATCAGGCCAAAGATATCTTATTGAAGAATATTGATAATCCCCCTTCCCTAAGCGAACTTTCCAAGAAGATAGGCTTAAACACATTTAAACTAAAAAAGGACTTTAAGGCATATTTTGGTGTTCCCGTTTTTAAATACCTTCAGAACGAACGTTTGACCCTGGCCCATAAATTGATCCGCAATCAAGATGCCACCGTTCAGGAAGCGGCATGGCATGTGGGCTATGAAAGTTTAAGCTCTTTCTCCAATGCTTTTGAAAAAAAGTTTGGGTATAGACCTAGTCAGATCAAGTAGCCTCCTTTTAGAACAAATCTTTCTCCATTTGGGACAAACCTCCCAGAGCACATTCAAATAATTTTGACATGTAATTTTTAAACTAAAAAGTCATGAAAATTAAACGTGCTCTGCTTATCGGTATTGCCATATGGATTATCGCAATACTATTTTATTCAATTTCTTACTATGTCCCGGTTTTGGAAAATGCTGAGACACAGGCAAATCTTGTATTGTTTGCTGTAGTCATACCATTGGTGTGGTGGGGTTGTTCATTCTACTACAGGAAAGAAAAGGATACACATGGGTATTTGGTGGGCCAAACACTGTTGTTGACTGCTGTTGTATTGGATGCCTTGATCACAGTCCCGTTCTTCATAATTCCAACAGGAGGAAGTCACTATAGCTTCTTCACATCTTTAGGATTCTGGATTATAGCGGCCGAATTTTTATTGGTAGCGGTATTGTACTGGTATACTCGTGTATATCCCAAAACAAACATCTTAAAACATTAAAGCTATGGAAATCACAATTGAAAATATAGGGATTACAGCATTGATATTGCTAACCGGCTTATCGGCAGGTCTATGTTTCACCTGGTCCAATGCCATTACCCCGGGGATTGGCAGACTGAACGATCCTGGCTATTTAATGTCCTTTCAACAAATGAACAGAGCAATAATAAACCCCTTATTTTTGCTGGTCTTCTTTGGACCTTCCATTGTGGGGGCTATTAATCTATATCTCTTTAAAAATGCACCAAGCCCATTAATCTGGTCATTGATCTTAGGGATAGCAATTTATTTTTTCGGAGTTGTTTTGGTAACCATATTTGGTAATGTACCTCTAAATGAGGTGTTGGATAAAACCGACTTAAATTCTGCCAGTATTGAAGAGCTAAGACAATTGAGGGAAAGGTTTGAGGTAAAATGGAATCGCCTGCATCTCATCAGGACCTTGAGTTCCATAATTTCATTCCTGCTTCTTTTGATCGGCCTTTTTCAAGTCACTAAATACAACATTCAATAGATAAACCTAATCATTATAAATATAATTAAACATAAACGTAAATAAAAATGGAAAACATGAACAACATTTTAGTAATCGGCGCGACTGGAAAAACCGGCCAAAAAGTAGTGAAAAGATTAAGCGAAGCCGGACATAACGTTAGAATTGGCTCTAGATCGGCAACTCCGGCCTTCGATTGGGAAAATCCTGAAACGTGGTCTCAAAGCATGGAAGGAATGGATAAAGTATATATTACATTTCAGCCAGACTTGGCCGTTCCCGGAGCTTTGGAAGCCATTGAGGAGTTAACCAAAAAAGCGAAACAAAGCAATGTAAAAAAGTTGGTTCTTTTGTCGGGAAAGGGAGAAAGGGAAGCCGAACTGTGTGAACAGGTGGTGATACATTCAGGATTGGATTACACCATTGTTCGGGCCAGTTGGTTTAATCAAAATTTTAGTGAAAGCTTTTTCTTGGAACCCATTTTGGAAGGTTTTGTAGCCTTGCCACAGGCAGAGGCCAAAGTTCCCTATGTGGATACCGATGATATTGCCGATGTGGCCGTAGCAGCCTTGTTGGGCGAGGAGCACAATGGAAAAATTTATCAGCTTACAGGGCCTAGGCAGCTTACTTTTAAGGAAGTGATCCAAGAAATCTCGGATGCCACTGGAAGGGACATCGCATTTACACCTATTGCCTTACCGGCCTACACCCAAGTGATGAAACAACAAGGGGTCCCTGCCGATTTTGTTTGGCTTATAGAGTATCTATTCTCTGAAGTGCTTGGAAATCCCAACAATGCGGAGATTACCCATGATATAGAAAAAGTTTTGGGAAGAAAACCAAAGGATTTTTCAGATTATGTAAAGGAAACTGCAGCAACAGGGATTTGGAATTCCCCTTCTTTACTAATTGCAGGAAGTGATACCGGGAAAGAATTATTAAAACCTTAAAATTTATGCCACATTTTATAATAGATTGTTCAGAAAACCTTATTTCATTAAAATCACCTGATGTGATTATAGAAAATGTATATGATGCCGCAGAGTCTACAGCGCTTTTTGATCCAGGGGATATAAAGGTGAGAATCAATCCATTTAAGTATTACAATGTTGGGGACACTAAGAATGATTTTGTTCACATTTTTGCCAATATTATGGAAGGAAGGACGGTAGAACAAAAGGCTATGTTATCAAAAACAGTGGTAACAAAATTAAAGCAAGTGTTTCCTGAAGTTCCCATACTATCCATGAACATTCGAGATTTTGAAGCGGCAACTTATTTTAATAAACCTATGATTTAAAAAAGATGAGTACAGAAGAGAAATTAAAAATGTTAAATGCTAGTTGGGAGTTACATAGTCAAGTTGAAACAAGTTACCTGAAAAACCCTGCAAATAGCGATGATGCGGAGTGGTTGGAAAAACAGCGTTTGCTTTTGGCCGATATGGCGTTGCATTTACTGCAAACATCAATCAAACCGGGTGAAATTAAATTGGATAGGTTGCGCGATAATTTACATGCCATATTAACTATAACAGATCAATTTTTACCAAATGCTGATCTTAAAAAGGCTACTGAAAAATTGTACTGCAATGAATAATCACAAGAATAGGTCAATAATTACATTCAGTATCCTTCTTTATGCCATTGTTGTTCCATTTATGGAAATCAATGCAACCCATGTTTTCAATCCAAATTGGACTCCCCATGTTAGAATTCATGAGGTATGGCAATTAATTACCAATTCCGGTATAGGGTTGTTTTGTATCTGGTTGGTTTGGGGTAAGAATGAAACCAAGATCACTGCAATATTGAGCTTACTCGTTACCGGAGGATTTTTGGTCGCATTTATGCTACAAGAGTTCTATGGTGGCTCCATGAAATACCTCGATGGTAGCGAAAAACAACTCTTGGGAATTAATATTGGTGTTTTAGGTTTTGGGATAGCTTTCGCATTGGTTTTGTACACCTTATTGGTTCATAAGTTTAAAAGAACAAATAATGTAAGAAGAAATGAATTTTAGAAAAGCAACAAAGAATGATGTACAGGCCATTGTAGAAATGATTGCCGATGATGAGTTGGGAAAAACTCGGGAAGATTTCAAAACACCCTTGCCAGTGGAGTATTACAAGGCTTTTGCGAACATAGTTCAGGATAACAACCAAGAACTCATTGTGATTGAAAATGAAGATGGGGAGGTAGTTGGCACCTTACAACTTTCCTTTATACAATACCTTACTTATCGTGGAGGTGTCAGGGCACAGATTGAAGCGGTACGGATTAGGAAGGACCAAAGGGGAACAGGTCTCGGCACCGAAATGTTCCATTGGGCCATAGGCAGGGCAAAAGAAAGAAAGGCCCATGTATTGCAATTGACCACGGACAAGAAAAGGCCCAAGGCAATAGCTTTTTATACAAAATTGGGGTTTAAGGCCAGCCATGAAGGGATGAAGATGCATTTTTGATCGGATTGTTTTCAAAACGTAATTGCCTCTGGAAGGGAAATGTAATTTAAGGTTTAACTATTATTCAATTTTTTCTGTATGTGTCGCTATCGAGAAATTTCCAAGATTATCCCTTGTGGTTATTTGTATGGTATAAGTTTTACCAGTGCTGATAGAAATGGGATCTAGGGAGGTTGCACTTAAATTGGTTTGGTCAACAAGTTCATTACCATCTGCATCTGTTACTTTAACATCATAGGTTAAGGTGTCCCCATCTTCATCACTTCCTATCCAAGAAATGCTGAGTTCGGAATCTGAGACATTATAATCAGTAATGATCTGGGCGGCATAGGGCGCGTAATTACCTATGGGCGGGCCAGGGGTAGTAAAGGAAAAGGTACTGCTCACGGTTTCGCCATCATTATTTTTAGCAGTTACGGTCCAAGTGTATGATTTTCCTTTTTCGAGGGTCAATTCGGTCTCGGCCGTTGTTACGGTGATGTTGTTTATTTCTTTCCCGCCTTCAAAAACTTGTACCAAATAACTCAAAGCATTTTCAGCGGTAGACCAGCTAAAGTAGATGGTGGCCTTATTGTTATCTCCCGGCAGTTCTTTGAAGTCGGAGCAGGTTTCTGCATTTGCTGGAAGGATTCCGATAGCCTTATCAGGCATAATCAGCACTTCTTCAACGGAGGCTTTTAATGCAGGTGCAGATTTGGAACAAGCACTTATAATTGCCAGAAACAGTACCATCACAAGAGGGCGTAATTGAATTAATCTTTTCATTGTTTAATTATTTTAAATGTTTTTGTATCCTCTTCTGTGATGATATGCACTATATATAGTCCGCTGGTATAATTGTCGAAATGAAGAACGCTCTCTGACATGTTATTCCAATTCTCGATAAATACAAGCTGTCCCACGGAATTATATAAGCGTATTTCTGCTGGTTGAAAACCTCCGAATATGTACACTTGTCCTGATGTAAGGGTAGGATAGACCAAAATGTCTTCTTCCAGGGAGAAGGTATCCATGACTTTTCCTTGACAATCATTTATGCCCGAAATATGAATTTCATTGGACATTTTTAAATTGTGAACTTCTATTTCGTTCTCTTCGTTAGAATTGAAGATGTAGTTTTTTTGAATACCATTTATATCTACAGTGTACTCGGTGCTTCCAGAAACAATATATTTGGCACTTTGGGTTTTGCTGTCAATACCTTGTAACTTACCAGAGATGCTACTTGGCCCATTTATGGTTATCCCAAAGTATTGCTCATGCAATATAGAGGGTATGGCAACTGTGATTTCGTAGGTTCCTGCAGCCAGGTTTTCAAACTTATAATTTTCGTATAGGTTTATTCCCGTATAATTTTCATTTATTCCTTCACCGCTAACTGCAATATCAAAATTATATCCAATTAAAGAGGTGGCTATTTCAATACTACCATTGGCAACATTGGGACAACTGGGTGTTTCGGAATAAATTCTTATGGCATTCATAGCAATAAAATCACACCCGTTGCTATTTACCGTTATTCCTGGGGATGTATTGAGGCAAAGGTCCAAATCGTTGGTTACTCCATCGTTATCATCGTCCAATTGGGATGTGGCACAACCATTGCTGTCCACTTCAGCATCAACCCGTGTATCGGCACAAAGGTCCAAATCGTTGGTAATTCCATCATTGTCATCATCCAGTTGGGAAGCGGCACAACCATTGCTGTCCACTTCAGCATCCGCTGGGGTATCGGCACAAAGGTCCAAATCATTGGTTATACCATCATTGTCATCATCCAGTTGGGAAGCGGCACAACCATTGCTGTCCACTTCAGCATCCAAAGGAGTATCGGCACAAAGGTCCAAATCATTGGTTACTCCATCGTTATCATCGTCCAATTGGGATGTGGCACAACCATTGCTGTCCACTTCAGCATCCAAAGGAGTATCGGCACAAAGGTCCAAATTATTGGTAACTCCGTCGTTATCATCATCCAATTGGGAAGCGGAACAACCATTGCTGTTCACTTCGGCCTCAACCGGAGTATTGGCACAAAGGTCCAAATCATTGGCAACTCCGTCTTTATCATCATCCAGTTGGGAAGCGGCACAGCCATTGCTGTCTACTTCAGAACCCCAGGGCGTACCTGGGCAAAGGTCATCCTCATTAATTACTCCATCATTGTCATCATCTAAGGGAGGTACGACAATTTCAGATAAGGGACGCGACCAAACACTTGAGCCATATGTTCCTAGGAACAATTTGTCGTCCTTTATAATAATTTCGGTCATATAATCAATTTTCATACCATCCATAGCTGGATACCACCATTCCCTTCCAGCCTCACTTGCAAATATCCCATAAGCAGTTGCGCCATATATAATATTGTCCTTCACTATAATATCCTGTACAGATGTGTAATCCTGAGCTAAGAAACGATACCAAATAATACCAAGGTCATCACTGGCCATTAAACCTCTTGCTGTAGCAGCGTATATTCTATTTTCAATAAACTCAAGATCTTGGGTGAGATAATAGTCATTGGGTATGGAAATATTAGACCAGGCTTGACCCAAATCGGTAGAAATAAATAGTTCTGCATTGGCCGTACTTACTATTATAACTTGATCACGAATTAGAATATTTTCATAACCCATTTGGGATGGATCAATCCCCTCCATAGGAGAAAGTGTCCATGTTTCTCCCAAATCGTTAGAAAGATACACACCCTTCCCATTCATGGTAGTTGCCAATACTCCGTTGTCATAATCCAAGGCTGCTGTGCTCAAATTTAAATCAGGTTCCAATTTTATAACCCAATTATCACCAATGTCGTTGGACATATAAATTCCCGCAGAGGTTGCAGCGAATATCGTATTATCTATTACGATGATATCATTAATTGACTTTGAATTTAAATCGGTCGAGCTTATACCAATTGGGGTCCATGTGGCACCATTATCGCTAGACCTGAATATTCCATTTTCCGAGGTACCGGTAAATAAATAGGTGTCATTAGCGGCCAATGCACTTATATTATGTGCTTTAATTCCCTTACTGTTGAATGCCCAGGTTGAACCGTAATCCACAGATTCAAAGACGCCCTCGCTGGTCAACATGAATAACTTATCATTTGATAATAGGATATTATTTGCAGAACTATCTGTTTGGGTGTTTTGGCCCATGGTCCAGTTGACTCCATTATCACTGGAATAATAGTATCTTCCGAAGGAATTTGTGGTATATACTACCCCCTCGTAACCCGCTAAATTTGTTAAAGTGCTTCCACCACCTAAAGGAGTAAGAATCCAAGAGGCAAGATTATCATTGGATACAAACATCTGCCCATCATTGGTAACATAAAACACACCATTATATTCAGTCATTGATTGAATGCCATTGGGGGATAAACCAGGAATATTTATCGCATTCCAAATATTACCATTGTCTACGCTTTCAAACAATCCATCTGCTGTTCCTACGTACATTTTTGAATTATAACTTACAAATCCAGAGATAGAATTTCCTGGGAGGCCATTATTTTTTTCAGACCAATTAGCTCCGTAATCTGCCGAATAATAAAGCTTTCCGTCAGCACTTCCAGCATATATTTCCTGACCATTGGTAAACAAAGAATAGAAAGTTAATCGGTCCGCACCATTATTTGCTGGTGACCAGGTACTACCCTTATCAACGGACCTATAAACGCCACCTTGATAAAGGCTTATATACACGTTATCACCATGACTGGCTATACGATACACATGTGGATGAAGTGGTAACCCTTCATTACTGGGTTCCCATGAAGCGCCATTGTTTGTGGATATATAGACTCCCCCTCCGCCAGCTGATACAATCAAAGTATTATCAACTTTAACAATATCATTGGTATAGCCTCCTTCCGGACCTGCGGATTGGGTCCATTGGGAATAGGAAATGGATATGCACAATAAACTTAGACAAGCGAGTAACAATGGTTTTGGGGTGGCCATATAAGTAGGATTTTTACTTCAGTTTTTGTTGAAGTTTCAAAGAACATCTTTTTTTAATAAGAAAGTATTTTTAAAAGTTGAAAGTAACCTAAAAGTCGACCTGAGGCATTTTATATGGTAATATTCGGCTTTAGCTCAAATGTATAGTTCATATGCGTCATTAAATACAATTGTGATACCAATAATATTCACTTGCTATGGCGGCATTAGCTAAATATTACCAACCATGCATCTAAGCCTATGGAACTAGCAATACCCCACATTTACTTATAGCCCTTTCCTTTTAATCTGTTAAATTCAGATATTCATAGATAGAAAACCAGTCATGGTCTATTTGCTTTCATAATTCTTCAAGGTACCAATACCTTTATCCTGTAAATACGTTGCAACGTCCACGTATTAAAAACAATTAGAACCTTAAATCTTAGAGTTTATGAAAGCATTTAATAGAATATACACCTTATCAATTTTAATTGCCCTAGCTTTTGTTACACAAGCAACTGCGCAATCTGTTGGTAACTCAAATTCTAGATCCACAAGAGATACCAAAACCACCACAGCAAAGAAAACGGTGAACAATAGAGTACCTAGTACAAAAGTCACTTATAAAACTCCAATGAAAAAAGTGGTTTCAGTGCGTTCGGTGCCCGATAGAAAAGTTATTAAGCACAACGGACAGGATTACTATTATGCCAATAATAAGTATTACACACAATCCAGGGGAAGGTATATTGTAATTGCTCCTAAAATAGGATTCAGAATAAGCAGCTTACCTCCAAAATACAAGCGGGTTAGTTTTAATGATTACAATTATTACAATGCCCAAGGGGTCTTTTATGTTCAAATGAATAGTGAATATGAAGTGGTAGAACCCGAAATAGGAACCATAGTTTATGAGCTTCCGGATGATTATGAAAAAGTAGCCATAAATGGAATGGAATATTACGAATATTCCAGCATCCTTTATGAGAAAGTACAAGTAAATGGCAGTAGGGCCTACGAAGTAGTAGGCTTTATAGATATGGAATAAAGATGGTTAGATTGGTTAATTAGTGAACGGGAGGGTAATTAATTTTTTAATTACCCTCCTTTTTTTTTGTACTTATGACTTATATGAATACTGCTGGTCCATTAATTTATATTTTCTTAAAGATTCAAAAAATATACTCGGGTTGGTAGTTTTTTTTGGATATCTCTAAAGACGGCATTGGGATTTCCAAGCAATTCAGGAGCCTTACATCAAAAGATTCCTTTAGAATTTCGTAATTGGTTATAGTGCCGTACAGGAAATACGTATGGATGGGTTTGGCAACTTTTCGGTTTCGGAGCCCATTGCAAACTATCCTGAGTAAGACGTAGTAATCTAGGTGAGTAAGCAACCCGTTATTTTTTACATTCTAAAATTGGATGTTTTTGGAAGTTGGGCCCAATTAACTTGATAATCCTTTTGACACAAAAGATTTTTTTAGTAATTTTAAAATTGAACCAACAAACGTAAAATTGCATATATATTTGAATATCAAATATTTAGCAATGCTTATTTCCCGCCCTTCGTTTATACTGTAATTATTATACTGTTTTCCTCCCGCATAGGTCTAAATAATATTTTATTCCCAAGAAAATATTATTGTCGGTCTTTTTAAACATTTCAAACATCTTTAAAATTCTCTTCAAATGAAAACGTATTTCCTTGCTCTAATTTTTTTAGGGGCGAATGCCCTTACCTATTCTCAAGACGCTATAACCTATGCTCATTTTAGGGCTCCCAGACTTACTGGTCCATCTATGGTCAATACTACACTTAAAACTAACGTCAATGCCAAATTTATAAAAGTATTGCGAAAAGATTACATGCCTATGCGGGCTAAAACACTTCAAAAGCTGGTGGCAAATTATGATATTTCCAAAGCTTCAGTGTTTATGCCAAAGCAGAATTCTACCTATAAGGTGGTTATGAAAGAAGGGAAAGATGCTAGTACCACTGTATACAGTTACCAAGGTATTATCCTCAAAAGCGAACAGACCTTCAAGAGCATTAGGTTACCCTACAATCTGAGTTCAAAAGTTATAAAAGAACATCCTGGCTGGGCTATAGACCAAGTGGAATGCCGGATCCTTTATGAAGTCAACGAAAACCCTTTAATTACGTATAAGGTAAAGCTTAAACAAGGAAAGGATACCAAAAAACTTGAGCTCTCTATTTAATCCTCTTTTCCCGCGATTGGAGCATACAATTGATTTTCTCTTAGCTTTAACTTTAGGTGGCTGTCTTTTACCTTATTGAAAAGTACTACTTACCGGAGTTGGGGTATCTGGGTTAAAACTAGATGACATTACATTAAATTCTTTTGGACCTTATCACGAGATTTGTCAGAAAAGAATAACTACGGAAAATGTTCTAGTTTGCCATATTTTTTTGACAATCTTGAAAAAGAGATTTTTTTTTATTCTACAGCAAAAGGTAAGACAGGAATTGAAGCCCAGAGGAGGTAGTCGCTCCTTTAAACAGGCATTAGTTCAAGGTGGGAGTTTGGATTTAAGTTTAAAAGAAGGCAATGTAATCTTGACGGATGCCAAGGTCAGAATGTCCACAGCCGTGATTGCGGACGTAGCGGCCTCCAATGGCTAGTTGTTGGTCAAACTTTAGATCATCTGCTATAAGGTCAAGATTTAGAAGTACTAGTACGGTATTGTGGTTTAACAGTGACTGCAAATATTTTATATATTTGAGAGAACATATCCTCAACAAATGAAAAATCTTCACTACTTCCCAATTCTGATTTGTTTACTTGTATGCTGTAAAAACGAACCGTCCTTAAAAAGTGATTCTCAAACTGTAGATAGAACAGTGGTTTTTGAGGGTATTACAGACTCCATTAAACCAGGTGATAATTTCTTCGACCACGTTAACCGAACATGGTTCACCGAAGCTGTAATAGCAGAGGATCAAGTTGGAGTGGGGTCCTATCGATTTTTAAATATTCCACAGCAGGAACTGCTTAAAAATATTTTGCAGGAAGTGTCGCAACAAGAAAATCCCAAAGGGAGTATTGAACAAAAGGTGGGCGATTTTTATGCATCGGGAATGGATACCCTTAGTATTGATGCAAGAGGAATTACACCTATACAACCCCTATTGGACCAAATAGAAGACATAAAGGATATTTCCGGCATTATGGATTTTGTATCCATCCAGATCAAATCTGGCGATTATTCCATGGTTTCGCCTTATGTGTCTCCCGATCAGGAGAATAGCTCCCTTAATATTTTGCATGTTGCCCAGTCCGGATTGGGCATGCCCGATCGGGATTATTATTTTCAGGAAGATGCATCTGTAAAAAGTATTCAGGAGGCGTACAAAACATATCTGACTTCACTGTTCGAATTGGTAGGGGATAGGGATGCAAACGCCCTGGCAGCTATTGTTTACGGTATTGAAAAACAATTGGCCCAAGCCCATAAGACGCGTATTGAACGCAGGATAATTAAAGAAAACTATCACAAAATATCTGTTTCCGATCTGGATAAAAAACATCCTAACTTGGGCTGGAGATCATTTTTGACAAATTTGGGAGCAGAGATAGATTCCTTGGATGTCTCACAGCCAAATTATTATGATACCTTGAACAAGTTACTGGCTAAGGTGCCATTGGCCCATTGGAAATTGTACTTGAAAGCTCACTCCATAGATTCACATGCCAATATTTTAAGCACACCTTTTAGGGATGCTGCTTTTGAGTATAGTAAAGTTTTATCCGGTCAGGCACAGCAACAATCACGGGCAAAGCAAATGGTACGTAGGGTGGATGACCAAATAGGCTTTGCCCTTGGACAATTATATGTAAAGCGATACTTTAAGGAGGATGCCAAAAAACGGGCCCTGGATTTGGTCAATAATTTTCAGAAAGTATTGGAGAAACGCATAGACGACTTGGATTGGATGAGCGATAGCACCAAACTAAAAGCGAAGGACAAATTATATGCCATTAACAAAAAAATAGGCTATCCGGATGTGTGGAGAACCTATGATGTAGTTATAGATCGGGATAAATTCTTTGAGAATGTGGTGGCCTTGCAACAAGATGAATATCAATATGAGCTAAAACAGCTTAATAGGCCGCCCAATAGGGACGAGTGGCATACCACTCCCTCTACGGTAACCGCATATTATAACCCGTCGTTAAACGAAATTGTATTTCCCGCCGGAATCTTGCAAGCTCCATATTTTGACCTGTATGCGGACGATGCCGTGAATTACGGGGGTATAGGAATGGTAATAGGTCATGAATTCACCCATGCCTTTGACGACCAAGGGGCACAATATGACAAAAATGGAAATGTTGCCAATTGGTGGACCGATGACGATTATACACAGTTCAAGGCCAGAACACAAAAAATTATAGATCAATATTCGGACTTTAAGGTTTTGGATAGTATACATTTAAAGGGGGCTTTGACGGTTGGGGAAAACACCGCGGATAATGCCGGGATTGCCATTGCCTATGATGCATTTAAACTAACAGAACAAGGCCGGGACACTACCAAGATTGGAGGCTTTACTCCAGACCAGCGCTTCTTTTTATCCATTGCACGTATATGGCGGGTTAAAATGCGGGAGGAATTCTTGCGCAATTATGTGATGACCGATCCGCATTCGCCGCCCATTTGGCGTGTAAATGGCCCATTAATGAACTTTACGCCTTTTTATGAGGCATTTAATGTTAAGCCAGGCGATCGTAATTACAAACCGGAAGACGAAAGAATTAAGATATGGTAAAGGTCCCAGAATTGAAACTAAATTCTGGGTAGTTGTTGGTTATTTAGGGCCCTTGGATCCAATACTGGTAACCGTGCACAGGATTATGGGGCGTAGGGCAATGGCAGGATCTTTAATTGGAGGGATTGCAGAAACCCAGGAACTGTTGGATTTTTATGGAAAGCATAAAATTACTTCGGATATCGAGATCATTAAAATGCAGAACATCAATGTTGCCTATGAGCGTATGCTTAAGAGCAATGTGAATTATAGATTTGTCATAGATATGAAATCGCTCAAGGAATAATTCCAAAATAAGGTTTCTACAAAGGGCTTATTTAATACATAGCATTTGTGGACAGGTGAGAGCGCAAAGTGCAGAATGAGATTTTCATCATTTTAGCGATCGCTATTGGAGTGTTATATCCTTAATTGGAAGAACCATGGAATTGTTGTAAATTCATGGAAACCATTATGTTATCCCACTATGAAAGATTATCGGATTATTTTGGCATTGCTTTTTTGCGCACTTATGTCCTGCAATTCGGGCACAAAGCAGAAAAAAGAGGAAATGCTCGCAGTTAAAAAAATCCCGAAGGTAGTTACTTCGGATATAGAGGCGGGCATTAAGGCCAATATAGCCAAAAAGGTTGAAGAAGGGGGCGGATATTTTAACATGTCAACCGAAGACAGGGATCTACGGCTAAAGTTGGTGCGGGTACATACCGAATACCTATCCAATTTGGGCCCTCAACGGCATTTTGCATGTGTTGATCTGGCCGATATTAGTGGTGATGTTTATGATGTGGATTTTTTCTTGGAGGGCGACCCCGGAAGTATGACCGTTACAGAAACCACCTTGCACAAGCTTAATGGAAAACCCTATTACACTTGGAAACAGCGTAAGGATAAGAGCTGGTATAGAATGCCCATAGAAAACGCCTCTACGGATTTACTCGGAATCAAAGAAGGAGAGGACAGGTTTGAGTTTCATTATGAGGTTAGCCTACCAGAGATGCAGGAGACGGCAAAGATTTGGATTCCCGTACCGCAGAGCGACCGCTTTCAAAGCGTGAAATTACTGGAAATAGAAGCTCCAACGGCACATCAGCTGCTCCGTGAAAAATATTATGGCAATACTATCCTTTATATGGAACTTTCCCCGGTACATAGTGGAAAGAAACTTAAACTTGTTTACGATGTAGTGCGGCAAGAAAAAAAACCATATTCAGAGGAGGCCTCGCCTACCATATATCTCAAGCCTAATTTATTGATGCCTGTAGGCGACCGTTTTCAAATCCTTGCAGATTCCATTATCGGTAATAAAGGGGGCGGAGGTACCATAATGCGGGCCAGGGCACTTTATGATTACGTTATAGATAATATGCGGTATATAAAGGCGGGGAAATACGGTACGGGAGATGCCGTTTACGCCTGTGATGCCCTAAGTGGCAACTGTACGGAATTCCACGCCTTGTTCATTTCCTTGGCCAGGTCTGCCGGAATACCAGCGCGATTTGCCGTTGGGGCCGCCATTCCTTCCGATCGTGACGACGGGGGTATTGATGGTTACCACTGTTGGGCAGAGTTTTATGCTGAAGAAAAATGGTGGCCTGTAGATATCAGTGAAGCCAATAAATACAGCGCGCTCGCTACCTATTATTTTGGGCGGCATCCGGCAAATAGAATTGAGTTTAGTAAGGGGAGGGATCTGCAAATAGAGCCAGGTCCTAAGTCAGGCCCAATAAACTTTTTGGCCTACCCGGTCATGGAAATTGGACAGACTCCAGCTTACCCAAAAACATTTTTTTCGTTTCTTAGGGAAAACTGAGCATGATCGCTCATTGATATAAAAAGCCTATTCTGGATCGGAATCCGTAGGATGTTCGTCCCCTTCGGTTTTGGGGTGTTCGTCGCCACCCTCAGTGGGATGTTCCTCATGAACGGACTCCTCTTCTGTCATCTGCTCTTCTTGCTGTTCGGTCTTGTCCTCTTTTTTTGTTTCCCTGCATGAGCTCAATGAAGCGGTTGCAACAAAACCAAATAGGAGCATGACCAAAGTAAGGTATTTTAGTTCTTTTAATCGGCCCATAATAGATATTGATTTATTACTGATTAATTATGTACAATGGATGCTAAATAATTGATTGTCTTAAAGATAACCATTTTTAATCGAACCTTGTTAATTAGGCTCATAATTATTGCATTGGGAAAACTGGGAAAATAGGCTTACCGTTTTAAGCCCTGGAATATAGGGAGCAACAAGGATTAGGAAGAGGTCATAATAAGGAAAGCCGACTTTTTGGTGTCGGCTTTAAATTATATGATGCGGCTTATGTTCTCTTACAAATACGCCTTTAATATTTGGTTACGGGATTTGCTTTGTAGGATCCGTAAGGCCTTTTCCCTAATTTGCCGTACACGTTCCCTAGTAATATCAAAGAGTTCTCCAATTTCGCTCAGGCTTTTTGGGTTACGTTCCCCAATACCATAGTAGAGGCGTATAATTTCACTTTCCCTACAGGGAAGCGTTTTTAATACCATTTCAATATCCGTTCTAAGGGAGTCTCTCATCATTTTGGTATCTGGACTGTTGGACTCTTTCGATTTTATAACATTGTATAAATTGAATGAATCCCCTTCTTCAAAAGGAGCGTCCATAGATAAATGCTTTCCGGAATTTTTAATCGCCAATTTTACCTGAGTGGGACTCATGTCGAGCTCTCTAGCAATTTCTACGGCACTGGGAGGGCGCTGAAAGGTTTGTTCCAAGGCAGAGAATACCTTGTTTATTTTACTTATTTCACCAATTTTATTTAGGGGCAATCGTACCATACGTGAATGTTCGGACATCGCTTGTAAAATAGATTGTCTGATCCACCAAACGGCATAAGAGATAAATTTAAAACCTCTGGTTTCGTCAAAACGTTGGGCCGCCTTGACCAAGCCAATATTTCCTTCGTTAATTAGGTCGGAAAGGCGTAAGCCCTTACCTTGATATTGTTTTGCAGCAGAAACCACAAAACGTAAATTGGCATTTACTAATTTATTAAGGGCAATTTGATCTCCTTCACGAATTCTTCTGGCCAGTTCCGCCTCCTCATCTGGGGTAATCAATTCAATTTTTGATATTTCTTGAAAATACTTTTCTAAGGATTTGGTGTCTCTGTTTGTAATTTGTTTCGTGATCTTAAGTTGCCTCATATATTTGTTTTAATTATTAGTTATAACTTATAATTTAACAATTTTTTGCATAATTCCTAATAAAATGGCGATTATTTTTAATTTATTCTAAATAAAATATAAAATACTCTTTAAAAATGTTAAGAAATGTAAGTTCGACCGATTTATAATTGATAATCAGTTATTGAAATTTCCTTTTGAATAATATTTACCTTCAGGAGTGTTTTGGGTTGCCCGTAAAAGATATAAAATTGGACTCCCAGGAAAAAAAACCTAATTCGCTTCAAACTAATCCCTATTGGCAGAAAGTACAAAAATCGCCTTTTGTTATTCATTAGGTTTGTTCCAATTACTAATAAATAGAAGTAAAAAACAATGAGGTTTATTTTTAATAGGATTAGACTATCGCTTTGTGTTATAGGGTTGTTTGCATTTTCAATAAGTCATGCTCAATCTCCAAAGGAAAATACCGAAGACCATATTGAATATAATAGTTCTATGGATACAGAAAACATTTATGTGCAACTTAGTACTGACGATCAATCCACTATGCTTGCTATGTTGCACCGTGGATTCTATGTTTATTTTGATGTCAAGGGGAAGAAAAAAAAGAAAGTGTCCGTTCAATATCCTTTAGAAATGGAACCGCTATAAAGATCAGAAGGAAGAAATGATAGGGACAGGGGCAACAGCGGGAAAAAAGAAGAAGTTGATCATGAAGGACCTGATATTTTATTTATGCTGGATGCTATGCCAAAAAAAGCCAATTATATTAAGAATGATTACGAAGAAGAATTTCATCTTGATCTTAATAAATTGGGTATCTCCATTAGTTACAATTATGAGGAAGAAGGTAAAATATTGCGATATTATCTTAAGATGCCAAAACAGCGCATAGCCGATGGCGGTATTGATTTTTCAAAAATGTCTATAGGTGTGGTAACCCCAAAAATGGAAAGGGATACTGAAAACAAAGGTTCAAATATCAGCTTTGGAGGAGTAGGTCAAGGCCGCGGTCAAGGTGGTGGTCCCAGAGGAGGAGGCCAAGGTGGTGGTCCCAAGGGTGGAGGCCTAGGTGGCGGTCTACCACAACAGGATCAACGATCCGAAGAAGTTACGATCGACTTCTGGTTTAAGGCAAATTTGACCGAATAGCTCTTTTTAATTATTTAGTCAGCATTTCAAAGTCCGTGGGGGCATTGAAATGAGATAGGCAAACGAACCCCGCCTTTATTGTTCGGCCATGGTTCTTTTTGGGGCCATACAAAAAAGAACAGAACACCTTAAGATTAAAAGTTACTTCTATTTAAAGGGTTAAATTATTGCAACTAACCTACTGGCTTGATCTATAGCACGTTTTGCATCCAATTCGGCCGCCAAATCCGCCCCTCCAACTACATGTACTTTTAACCCTTGTGCCTCCAGGGGTTGCAACAGGTCCTTAAGTGGCAATTGTCCTGCACAAATGATAATATTATCTACCGCCAATACTTTTGGCTCGCCATTTTGTATATAATGCAGGCCATCATCCTCAATTTTGGTATACTGCACCTGGTTGATAAACTGTACTTTTTTATTCTTCAAACTAGTACGATGTATCCAACCGGTAGTTTTGCCCAGGCCACCGCCAAACTTGCCTTTGCTGCGCTTGAACATGAAAATTTCCCTTGGTGACTCAGGAATTTTGGCTTCTACACCTTCAATGCCACTTCGAGCTTCCAAGGTTTTGTCAATTCCCCATTCCTTTAGCCAAGCGTCAATATTTAAGGAGGTGCTTTCACCTTCGTGCGACAAATATTCGGACACATCAAAACCAATCCCCCCTGCACCAATAACGGCAACACGTTTGCCCACTGGCTTTTTTAACTTTAAAACATCAATATAGCTCAGCACTTTGGGATGATCTATCCCTTCAATTTTTGGAGTTCTTGGTTTTATTCCCGTAGCCAATATAACCTCATCAAAATTCCCATACTTTAAATCATTCGTAGTTACCAGAGTGTTTAATTTTACAGTTACCTGGTGTAATTCCAATTGCTTATTAAAATACCGAATGGTTTCATAGAATTCTTCCTTTCCAGGAATTTGTTTTGCCATATTGAATTGTCCCCCAATCTCCTTGTCAGCATCAAATAGGGTCACCTCATGTCCGCGCTGTGCCGCTATGGTTGCTGCAGCCAATCCTGCAGGACCGGCGCCTACAACAGCAATTTTTTTCTTTTTTTCGGCAGGAAGATAATTTAGTTCGGTTTCATGACATGCCCTTGGATTCACCAAGCAACTGGCTACTTTTTGTACAAAAACATGGTCCAAACAGGCTTGATTACAGCCGATGCAGGTATTTATTTCGTCAGCTTTATTTGCTGCAGCCTTATTTACCCATTCGGGATCTGCCAAAAAAGGGCGGGCCATGGAAATCATATCTGCATGACCTTCCGCCAATACTTTTTCAGCGGTTTCCGGCATATTTATTCTATTGGAAGTAATTAGGGGAATGGAAATTTCTTCCTTCATTTTTTTCGTCACCCAGCTAAAGGCAGCTCTGGGTACGGATGTTGCAATAGTTGGTATTCGCGCTTCGTGCCAACCAATTCCTGTATTTATAATAGTGGCACCGGCTTTTTCAATTTCCTTGCCCAGGGCTACCACTTCTTGCCAACTGCTTCCTTTTTCCACCAGATCCAGCATGGACAAACGGTAGATGATGATAAACTCCCTGCCTACCGCTTCGCGGGTCTGTTTCACCAAGGTTATGGGTAAACGCATTCTGTTTTCATAAAATCCGCCATATTCGTCAGTGCGCTTATTTGTCCTCTCCGCAATAAATTGGTTGATCAGATACCCTTCCGATCCCATGATTTCCACGCCATCATAACCTGCCATTTTTGCCATTTTTGCAGAATTTACAAAATCGCGGATCGTACGTTTTATACCTGAGGGTTTTAGTTTAAAAGGTTTAAAAGGGGTAATGGGCGATTTTATGGCCGAGGGTGCCACCGCAAATGGATGATAGCCGTATCGTCCGGAATGCAAAATTTGCATGCATATTTTACCGCCTTCCCTGTGTACTGCCTCTGTAATTACCTTATGGTGCTTTGCGTGTTTTTTGGTGCTCATGCGTGCCGAAAAGGGGGCCGTCCAACCTTGTACGTTAGGGGCAATTCCACCGGAAACGATCAAGCCAACACCACCTTTGGCCCGTTCTGCATAATAGGCTGCTATTTTTTCCAGGCCGTTCTTCTTCTCTTCCAATCCTGTATGCATAGAACCCATTAGAATACGGTTTTTAAGGGTGGTAAATCCTAAATCCAAGGGTTCGAAAATATGTTTATACTCGGTCATTTTTTTGAGATTTTTGCTATGCATGCATAGCAACTACCAAGATACGGTTTTTTTGGAACGAACTCAAATTAAGCTTAGGGTAGGAGAAGGGGCAATCATATCTTAATAAGCACCAATTTAAAGTAATGGACTGCATTTTACAGAAGACATATTGTTGTCCCTCCAAATACGGTCCTTGTCGAGAATTAATATCATTTTGTCCAATATTCGATAAATGGCTTTTATAGGGATTAAACCAAAATTGAAAATTCAGGTCAAAGGAGTGAAAGTATAAATTAAAGTTTAACCTTTTTAAATTTTATGACCTATGAAAACAAATAGCAAAACATATTTCATTTTATCCATATTACTTATAGGATTTATGTATTTGGGTACGGCCCAGACCCGTACACGAACTACCACCACCAAAACTACCAGAACGGTAACTAAAAAAACACCAAATAGGGTGTCCAGTAAGCGAGTGGTTTATAGAACCCCGACCAGGAAGGTTGTTTCCGTAAGAACCGTACCCAACAGAAAAGTGGTGAAGTATCAGGGGCAAAATTACTACTATTCCAATAACAGGTTCTATACCTATTCCAGAGGGCGCTACATTGTAATCGCCCCCAAAATAGGATTTAGAATAAATACCTTACCTGCCAATTATCGCAGAATTCATTTTAATAATCATATGTACTTTGTTGTGGCGGGCACTTTTTATACCCAGATAGGGAATGAATATGAAGTGGTAGAGCCGGAAATAGGGACTATTGTCTATGAGCTCCCGGAAGATTATGAAAGAGTTACCATAGATGGACAGACGTATTACGAGTACGGTAATATTCTATATGAAAAAGTACAGCTAGATGGTACTAGGGCCTATGAAGTTGTTGGGATTATAGATTTGGAATAGTTTATATAGTACATATTCTTTTAATAAAAAAAGCGCTTATCCATCCTATGGTAAGCGCTTTTGTGGTTTTGGTATGGGGTTATTTTTTATGGATCAAGGTTGGTATAGCTGTTAAGCGGGACTAAAGTAGGAGGGGAGCGCCAAGTCTAAAACCTTATCTCCGGTATGATGAATATCATTGTCCATTACCGGTATTAGGTCTATATTAATCTATACTTAAGAATCGATCCCAAAAATGAACCGGCCTAAAAGTTGGATCTTATATCAGCTTTAGGCAAGATGCTGTTTGTGCCATGGGGAATAGAGTTTTTGGGATTTTATAAACTAAAAAGATACATAAAAAATTAAAATAATATGAAAACCGTAGCTCCACAAAAAGTAGAGGAATGCTGCCCTACCTTTAGTACTGAAAAATGGGATGAAAAAACCTTCAATTGGGATAACAAACCATTTATAAAGGCATCCGTACCTACCTTTTTTCACATTCCTTTTCCACCAATGATAGGCAAGCAGATTAGTAGGATGAACAAGCTCGCCGAAGACTCCAATAAATTAGACCCCAACAAGGAAGATATTTTGGTCCTGTTCGCGGATCCACATCCGTTTAAATCCGAAATATATTTATCGGTAATGGCTAAAGTGCCCGAAGCAAAAAACATTTCCCTTACCGGAACATTCATGAGCAAGGTGTTTGATGGTGACTATAATGCCATACCAAAATTTATGAAGGAAATGGACATCTATTTGGGCAGTAAAAACAAAAAGGCTAAGCGGTATTTTGTGCATTATGCCTATTGTCCTCAATGTGTTCAAGAAAAAGGACACAATTATATGGTGCTGTTTGCTGAAATTGAAAACCAAAAGTTGGTATGAGGTCCAGCATATTCAAATTAAGGCAGTGGTTGTTGTTTCCCTTAGTCGACTTTATAAGAGCCACTGTGGCATGTATCATTTAAATGCATGGAATTTTAGCATAGTATCAGATAGATTTCTAATGCCCTAGACAAAATCCCGGCCATAATTATCACTAGTTCCGGAATCACGATTTTCAGAATAAACATAATCTATCCATAATATACGTATATAATTACACGTAGTTGCTTTATTGCCTGTTTCAAGACATAGCCCATATGCATAATAACTTTCTTCGGAACACTTAAATTGTTAAAAACTACATAGGTTAATATTCTATAGGTATTCATCAAGAATAGTGATACTACTTCGCCCACATACTTTTATTTTTATCAATTCTATAATTGATATAATATATGAAAAAATTATTCTTAGGGTTTTGTTTACTAGTGGGTTTTGGAACCCAGGCACAAACGGTCGCCGATCAGCGATTTCTTCAAGATAGTGCTGATAAATTCTCCTTGAAAGAGGGCGAGGGGAATGTGAATTTGCTTCAAATAGGCAGTGATAGAAATAAGGCCATTAAAGTTCTCAGTAGTCAAGGCCTAATGCTCCCATATGAAAAAAATCTTCGACAAGATGTTCAATATCGACCTTTGCTCGATATGAATATTGTTGCATTGACGGAGTACCAAGGTCAGTTTGTTTATCTAACGGAGAAGGCGGTTTTAAGCAATGCATGGGCGGGCAAGTTATATATCAACCACGGTATAGAAGCTCCCAAGGCGATGGGTATGGGTCCAGATTTTTTGACCTTGGTAGCAGGAGAGGGCAATTTAGCTATTTTTAAGAACAACCAAGAGGTTTGGAGGTCTTCCATCGAAAGCCTAAATCCGATATCCGTTCAATACGACCCTAATTCCGGTCAGTTTTTGCTTTTAACGGCAGAAGGATTGTACCAAGTGGACAGTGTTTTGAAGACGGCAAAAAAGGTGTTTGACGGTAATGATTTAACGGCATTCAGTTTATTTGAGGACACTATTGTTTTAGGGACTACCAACGGCATTCAGCTATTGGACCGTAAAACATTTACCTTGAATAAATTGGACCAAAAACTACCTTGGACAGAAATTACCAGTGTAAACAACATTCGCGGTAACCTATGGTTTGGCTCAACCAAAGGCGCCTTTAAATTACGTGTAGATGGCAAGTACGATTATTACGCTTCAAAGCGATGGTTGGTAGACGATCATGTGGCCGATATTGCAGAAGGTCCTGATGGAAGTGTACTGGTCTTGACCCAAAAGGGGATGAGCAAAATAGATTTTGAACCTATGACATTGGCGCAAAAAGCTGAGTATTTTCAAGAAATTCAACGCTTACGTCATATTCGCTACGGTTTTACCTCCGATCTGGCCATGAGAACTCCGGGCGATCTTGCCACAGGCTATTTTCATGATACCGATAATGATGGATTATGGACATCCATGTACTTGGCAGGGGAATTGTTTAGATATGCGGTAACCAAGTCCGAAGATGCCAAGCAAAATGCCTACGAAGCGTTTGAGGCTATGGAGAGGTTGACGGCACTTCCCGATCTAAAAGGGTTTCCGGCAAGGTCTTTTGAAAGGGATGGCTATGAAGTGGGGCTACACGCCAACGGATTTTCTGAAGAGTGGAGACAGCAATGGGAGAAAGAAAACGGACGGATCTGGCAGTTATCGGACGATGAACTTTGGAGGTGGAAGTCCACCACCAGTAGCGATGAATCCTGCGGACATTTTTTCGTATATGCACTTTTTGCCGAATTGGCACCGGATAAGGAATGGCGTGATAGGGCCATACATCAAATAAAAATTGAGATGGACCATATTATGGACAACGATTGGTACTTAATGGATTGGAACGGAAAGCCTACCGCTTGGGGAAAATGGAATCCGGAATACGTAAATAGCTTCCCGATCAATGTAGGGGATCGTAGACTAAATTCCACCCTTATTCTATCTTTTCTGCAAACCGCCTATCATTTTACAAAAGACAAAAAATATAAGAAGGGGGCCGAAAAGCTGATAAAAAAATATGGCTATGATGAGAATGCCAACAGACCGGCTACGGTCATCGGTTTTGTAGAAGGAGAGGACTTAAGCAATAAATGGAACCATTCCGATGATGAAATGTATTTTTTGACCATCCCCGGATTTGTTAATTATTCTTTTACGGAAGAACAAAAAGCAGCACACTTTAATGCGGCAAAAAGTCATTGGGAAGTGGAACGCTCCGAAAAAAATCCGCTATGGAATTATCTTTTTGCACTTACCGGAGGGCAAAATATAGATAGTGAAGAATCCGCCTGGTGGTTACGTGAGTTCCCCATGGATCTTATAGATTGGAAAATTGATAACGACCACAGGAAGGACCTGACTAAAATAGCCCCTAATTTCCGAAGCCAGACCTATACCGAGGTGTTGCCCGGTGACGAGCGGACGCTTCATTTGCACAATGGGGCCTATAGGAACAATGGAGGAAGTGATGGCAAACGGGAATATGCCCCCTATATCTATCTGTTACCCTACTGGGCAGGTAGGTATGTAGAAGCCATTAGTGCTCCGCAAGCCGAGTAGTGAAATATTAAGGCATAATAAAGGGAAGTCTAGCTGACTTCCCTTTTTTTTGTATGATCTTATGGCTTAAGTCTGGGGAGTGTGTGGTATCATTTTAACCAAATTAATTAATGGATGCCCTAAATTCCTTAGGGGAGTGCCCAACCTTTTGCTTGAACAAACGGCTAAAGTGCTGAGGATATTTAAACCCCAATTCATAGGCAATCTCACTTACAGATTTGCTTGGATCGAAAACTTTTTCCTTGGCCACATCAATGAGTTTGCCCTGTATATATTCTTGAGCCGATTTTCCTGTTTCTTTTTTTACCAGGTCCCCAAAGTAGTTCGGGGATAGATGTAATTGGTCCGCGAAATAGACTACTGAAGGCAATCCGTAGGTTTTGGGTTTTTCCGATGAAAAATAATCCTTTAGCAGCGCGTCAAATTTTTGTAAAGCTCCTTGATTTACCATTTCCCGGGTCAAGAACTGTCGGTCATAAAACCTTAGGCAATAATCCAAGAACAGTTCAATATTTCCTACAATCAACTTCTTGCTGTGTTTGTCCATATTCTGTTCCAGTTCAAACTGGATTTTGTCCAGCAAACTCAATATCACTTTTCGTTCTTTGGAAGAAAGATGTAAGGCTTCATGGCTGGAATAGGTGAAAAAAGTGTACTCATGTACCTTTTTGGCCATATCGCTACCCAATAGCAAGTCTGGGTGAAAAAGCAAGGCATAGCCCTTGGGAACGAAATTAGGGTCGTAACCGCCCAATTCAATCGTTTGGTTTGGTGCCATGAAAACAAGTGTACCTTCATCGTAGTCATAGGATTTACCACCATATTTAAACTTACACCCAACGGCATCTTTTAAAAATATGGCATAACAACCAAAGTGAAAGGCATCATATGAGGTATTGGTGTGTCCATTTTCATTCACTTTGTCAAAATCTACAATACCCACCAACGGATGCAATACCTCACAATTACGCAACTTCAAATAATCCGCTACCGTTTTAATTTCTAAAATATGCTTCACGACCAATGCTATTTATTATAAAGATAAGCTATGGATAACCAAGAAGTCAAAACTATAAGTAAAAATCTGTAATAATGGTATGAACATCCGTAACTTAGGTACACTGTTCTTACTTTCTTGACCTAATTTTGATTCGACAGAAATCCATTCTTGAAGAAAAAGGATTGAATTAGACAATTTAAGAACTCTTAAAAATAAATAATATGACAAAAATAAGGACTATCAATTTAATATTGGCATTGGTAACGATTACCTCTTTATATGCCCAGGAATCTGTTTTCCCAAAAGGGAAACTCGCACCTAACGTGCACCACAAAGGCGATGTTTGGCTTAGTCATGTTACGGAAGCTGATGAAACTTTTGATTATCATGTGGCACAGGCAGTCTCTGCGCCGGGAGCATTTCTTAATTGGCACATACACCCAGATGGACAACAATTATTGATTACCAACGGTATTGGCTATTATCAGGAAAAAGGAAAAGAGGTGCAGGTAATTCAGGCAGGTGATGTAGTGAAATGTCTCCCCAACGTGGAGCATTGGCATGGTGCAGCTCCCAATAGTCCGGTTACCTATTTGGCTATAAGCGGAAAGACACCTACGGTATGGACTAACGAGTTGACACAAGGGGAATATGATGCCATACAGGCGCCAAATTCTGTAAATGAAGAGCTTTTAAAACTATCTAAGGATAAATGGCAATGGATGGCCGATAAGGACACGGAAAAATTGGGTCAGCTCTTTCATAAGGATGCCCAGTATGTGCATATGGGCGGATCATGGGTAACGGAACGCGAATTGGACATTATTAAGAGCGGCGGCATATGGTACAAGAAGGCTACGGTGCACGAGGCTTCGGTAGAAGTGATGGATGATACCGCCGTTTTGCTCAACACCATTACACTGCTGGCCGAAGTAGGCGGAAACGAGGTTAGCAATCCCTTTATAGTAACCGAAATGTACAAGAAGATAGGTGGAGTATGGAAACTGCTCAACCTTTCTTTTGTAAAGCAAATGGTTAGGGAATAAGGCTTTTTACGCAATAAAAAATTTCACCATGAAAATTAGTCTTGTGCTGGTATTGGTACTGATTCTTGGATACCCATAGAATGCCCAAAATAAAGAGGCAACCAAGATTCGCTTATCCCATCAGGAAAAGAGTATCATAGAAATCGCCAGCCATACGGCACTGGGTAATTTAATAAAATTGGAAGATGCGCTAAACGAAGGACTTACCAATTCTGACCCAAGGTGAAGGTTATTATCAGGAACAAGTTAAAACCAAACGTGTTCTTAGGTAAGGAGAAACAGTAAAATGTCTTCCAAACACCCCTCATTGGCACGGAGCAATCCCTGATTCAGAATTTTCGCATATTGCAATTTCAAGCAGCGACAAAGGAGCTACCCAATGGCTGCAAGCTGTTTCGGAGGAGGAATATAATAGCCGAATGGAGTAGTGTTAGCTTCTTTATAACTTCACCAGTTCAACATCTTTTTTAATTTTGGTCCAATAATGGCCATATCTTATGGATAAAGTCCCACGCTTAAATTCTGCAGAGGTCAGTGATTTTTTAAGATAAGTGTATTTTGGGCCTGGATACTGCTTTGTCCTTGATTATCGGAACCATGATCTTTGTAAATTGCTGTCATTACAAGAATACCCTTTTCTTTGTCCTCTACGTTTTCCCTAGTTTTTATAGACCCCCTAAGGCCCGCTAAATAATCTCTATTGGAATCTGAATTATTTTCCAATATCCAGCGTACCAATTCCCGGACCTGACCAGCCATTAAATCCGGGTGGGGAGGCATTTTCTCATCGCCCCATACAGAGCTGCTCCCTGTCATTATTTTTTTGGCGAGCAATTCTATGGTCTTTGGGTCCCTTTCATATTTGGCAGAAATATCTGTAAAGGACGGACCTATTAATTTTCCTTTGGCCCTATGGCAATTGAAACATGTGGAACAGCCCATTTGGATCAATGTCTCATAATTAGTGTTGGACTTACGCTTTAAATAGGGCTTAAGCTCGGAAGAATCCCTCAAATACTGTACTATCAAAAGCACTTCGTTTGGGTTAATTTCATCGTATTCAGAATTTCCATCTTCAAAATCCGAAACTTGTATTTCATAAGGTAAAATGGAATTCCAGTTAAAAGTACTATTGGGAAGGGGAGCGGTTATTCTAATTTCTGGAGGTCGATTTTCTTGAACTTGACGATTTGAAAAGCTAAAGAGAAAATAAAAGCAAGCAATCAATAGAATTCCAACGATTATAATTTGTCGCATCCTGAGCAGGTTTAGAGTTGGTGAATGGTTTCTGCTACACGGTTGGCGGACCTGGTTGCTGCTTCTGTGCCCCAATTAAGGTTATCCGCATAAGCCCCTGCAAAATGGATACGTCCTTCAGCTGCCATAATATGCGGCCAAAATTTATTAAGCTCTCCAATAGGAAAGGCGGTTCTTTCACAGTTTGGTGAATATTTTTGCTTGGTCCAATCACGTCCCACCGCCAACTCTATCGTATCCGATTTTCCAGGATAAACTTCACGAAAAGCTGCCAATGCCCGTTGAGGGGAAACACCTCCAGGTCCTGTTCCCAATACAATAACCCTATGGGTATCCACTTCTTCTGCGGATTGCCATACTTCCCAGAGATCCGGATGGTCCAAACTCATATTAATATTCTCAAAACCGTCATCTTCCCAAAATTTGGAGCTGGCTTGAAATACAAACCGCTGGTAAGAATCATAAGTAATGTTTTCGTTGATATATTCCTTTTTCTCTGATAGTGCAGGGGTTATGGGTATATTTTTTAGTGTTGGCAATGGAATACAGTTCACAAAATAATCCGCGCTAATTTCTTTCACTTCTTTTTGCCGTTCATAGGTTACCCTTACTCCTGTTTCCCCGTTGGTTATGGAGGTAATGGGGCAATTAAGCCACACTCTGGAGCCCAATCTTTTGGCAAAGGCATTCGGTAGCATTTGATTTCCACCTTTTAACCTAAAAACTTCTGTGGGATAGGTGGCTACACCCCGCATTTTCAGGATTGCGGCATACCACAATTCATAAAGCGCGGAAGAGTTGTTTCCGCCTAGAAAGGCCAAGGCTGCAGGAGAAGCGCCTCCCTTTTTGTAAATATCGGACATGGGTACCTTGTCCAATGCATCGTAACCAACTTGAAAAGGCTGGTATTCATCTTTAAAGGTATCCAAGTATGGCTTGGTATAAAGCGACTTCAAATCGGACCACGGGTGCGTAGATAAATAGTCGATTTCTATTTTATTAAATCCAAAATTTTTCAATTCCACAGGGTCTTGGAGCATTTGTTCGGTATAGAATTTCCCATTGATCCTTCGTCTTAAATTTTTTCTCCGGGGGTAGGGCAGGGCTGTAATGTTAAATTCCTTCAGGTATTCCCAATATCTTTCATAACCAGGTTTTACAATGTGCTCCTGCCCAAAATCCCCATAAAGTCCGTCCGACAATTCATCCCGTGTGGTATATACATGTCCGCCATGTCTACCGGAAGCCTCCAAAACAACAACCTCATGTCCCTTTTTCACAAGTTCGTAGGCACAGCACAGACCACCAATACCTGCACCCCCGACAATTATTTTTTTTGGAGCTGCAGTGGGTTTTGGCCAATCGTACCCTGACTTTTCGCGCACATCATTCGCCGTTAATGTATTAATAGGTAGAACAGTGGCTCCAACTCCCGCTGTGACCACATTTTTCATAAAGGTTCGTCTTTTCAGATGGCTCATACAATAAGGGTTTAGAAGATTATATTGGTAGTCTTGAATATACGAACTTTTTTTAAGGTTTAGGCCTCCGTTTCATCCCGCAGTTTGAAACGATAGTCTCCAGGACCGGAACATTGGAAAGCATAAATATGTTAAATATTAAATACCATTGACTTTGTACAACAAAAAGATGGTACTATTTCGCTGTTAAAAACTATTCATTTACTGAAACTTCGTTATTATTTAGGGATAACCCATGTTCCCATTAATAAACTATTTGTAAAGCGCATTGGAAACTGTTCAGCCAGTTCTGCGTAAAGCAATAGGTTAAGGGAAGGGGTAAAGAATGGTATTAGCTACTAAAGCCAATGATCGCCAATGCTTTAACGATATTGTTACTTGTTTTAATTTCAGTAAAATTTATAATTGTTTCAACGCTTCATTTAGGTAAACAATACAAAATTCGCTACCATTTGTACAAATTATCTTACAATAGTGCGTTATAAAAAGTATCTTAAACGAGATTTTAAGAAGGGTACTTGAGATGAAATGCCCCCATTTCCTTGTAAACCCTTTGGCAGTTCCTCCCATTGAAGATTTTGTAAAAACACCAAAATTAATCTACAACAGCATGGAAAGAGTAAGTGCCAATGGTAAACTTGTGCCATTAGATGGCTCCGCCATCACCGATCATTACACAGGCCACTTCTTAAAAGTGAGCTATACCCAACAGATTTCCGGTCATACTATTTTTAGTAAGGATCGTGCAGATGTAGAACCCGATGGACGTTTCAGATTATATGTGCCCAAGAAAGAATTGCTGGCAAATGACCTGGTAACCGTAGAGGTCTATGCCCCAGATGGGGAACTTTTAGGAAGGCAGGGGTATACCCATGGAGCCTTAAAAACTGCAGAAATACCCATTGGTGCCGATGATGATAGTCAGACATTGGATATCAAAGTCAACCCCAAAGAGATTACTTTTAATCAGTCATCCCCTGCAGAACAGGCTTCGAAAAAATTGAGCGGACGGGTCATTGATATTTCAGGGGATTCCAAAACTTCTGGACTACAGGTTTTGGTTATGGTCAGCAATGAAGCTGCCGCCACTTTCGATGTGGCCAAGTTTGAGGCTATCTTTACCGCAACTACGGATGCCAAAGGCTATTTTTATGGACAAGTAATTAACAAAAGTGTTCAACAGGCATTTGGTGTAATTGCGGGTAATGAGGGTCATCCAATTAGTATCCCACTAGAAAACAATAAGCTGCCCAAAAATATTATACTAGTTGCAGATCTGTCCAGTTTATCGGATGAAGATGGCTGTGGCTGTGGCGAAAAGGTCCCCGTTCTTCCCGATGGGGATGATTTGGTAAACTCCAATGCTTTCTCCCAGGATATTGGCGGCAAATGCGTGGATTTCACCATTCCCAATAGAACCCTTGAAGAGTTCAGCTTCTTCCATACAGTACGTACTACCGAGCCCGAAATTAGGGGACTTACTATAAATTCGAAACAATCGAGAAACATCAAAAATGAGTTGTTGGATATCTCCGACCATGCCTTTAAGCTTATTGGTAGACTCAATAACTCATTTACCTCACTCTCAATGGTGCCATATACCATCGAAGAAGATTCTGCGGTTGAAAAACGCCAGGAGTCCGATATCAGTTTTGAGGATGGAAGCACCAAGGAAACAGTCACAGCTTTTCCAAATTATCTATTAAAAATTGACACTGGTATCAAATCGAAGTTCGCCATAAAAACCAACGATCTAATCGCCGCAACTAACAAGTTAAGACCATTTGATATAGTTAAACTGGCTTCTGAACAGCTAAAGAAAAAGAAAAAATTATCCGACTTACATCAAAAATTGGCTGCGGCTTATTGTGGGAAAACAGGGGTACAAGCTGCAAAGAGCTATTGTGAGGAACTAGCCGCAAAAGGCAGTCTTGATAGGGAGGAGCTTAGATCTACACTTGGACATGTAGAGCAAATAAAATCGCAATTGAATTTGGCTGCCAATGTGAATAAGCTGTACAGCAGCGCGATTCTTGAGCTCGACAAACTTATTGAGGGCAATTCCGTGGATAAAAAATTACTTACCTCGGCCATGAAAAAGGTCGAGGCCCTTATACAGGCCATTGATAGTGCTGATTTGAACGGTCAACTTAAGGAAAACATGTTGGGTTATTTGCGTCGGATAATCGTTGAACTTGCTAGGGCCGAAGACGGATCAATTCTTGGATTTGAACCTTGTCCACCAGCTAGCAAACCTGATACTATGGGGATTTTATGCCTTATTCAAAAGTTCAATGATCTTAAGGAGACCTTAAAAAACAAGTCTATTTTTACCTTGGCAGAAATATTGGAAATACGTGCCTACTACACCATATTTTTGCACAGTATTTCTACCTTCCTTGATTTATTGGATGAGTTCCATACTTTTTATACTTCTAATTTAAGTTTTGCCACCGAGCTTGACGATGACTATTTCTTTGAAAATTATGATGAAATAAAAAGCACCCTTACCACTTTAAGACGACAGATCTATAGTGCCATAAGAAGGGTTGAGGAGTTGGAAAGGGCCTATATACAGAATCATCCCGGTAGGGTAGATTTGACCGTGGAGAATAGTATAGATTGGGATGAGACCCCAACCATTTATGAAAATACAACCATAGCCCATGGCCATATCCTACATTTTAAACAAAAATGGAAGGCTGCAGGTTACTCCCTGGGAGATTTGTTGTACAGTCTTCCCCTGGCCCCCTGTCAAGAAAAGCAGATAGCAATTGTAGATTGGGACAGAACGGAGGTTGGCTCTAGAACTGAAGCGCAAACTGTCTCAGAAGAGCTGGAAGCCCAAATATCAAGGGATAGGGATATTACCGAGATAATGAGCTCGTCGTTTGGAGAATCCATTACCGCATCCTCAACAAATAAAACGAAATCAACAAGTGCCGGAATTGGAGGCGGAGTAGGCGGTTTTGTTAGTGGCGTGGTCTTTGGGGTCGCCGGTGGCATTTCACACTCAGGAGCATCTTCAAAATCGACCGCAAACCAAAATTCGTCACGCAACCTTTCGGCCAATACACTGAACAGCCTTCAGGATAACACCTCCCAGTCGGCATCAAGCTTAAGAAGCCAGCGTAGCACGGTAATACAGACGGTGGGCCAAAATGAATCCGTAAATGTTCAGACAGAGGTAATCAAAAACAATAATCACTGCCATGCCGTGACAGTTGAGTATTTTGAAGTATTAAAGCACTATGCCATAGAGCAGGAGTTGGTAGATGTACAGGAATGTCTTTTTGTGCCTATGCCCTTAGGTCATTTCGATTTCAAAAAAGTCCTTAGGTGGAAGAATACCCTAAGCAGGACGATATATGGTAGAAAATTGCGACGCGGGTTTGATGCTATTGAACGTATAGAATCAAATTACGCCGACTCGGATTTGCCCATTGGAAGCTATGCGGATGAAATGATTCATGAATTTACAGGGCATTTCACCATCTCGTTTGAGTTGGATCGACCTTTTATTAAAGAAATTGACGAGGCTACCAAGACCGAGGAATACGATTTAAATATTCCTTTCCCATGGTTTTTTGGTAAAATGGTATTTCACTTGGAAAGGGAAGTGCCTTTGACCGAGGCGGAAAAAGATGCCATTTTTGAACAACAATACGCCCCAGATATCGTAAGGGGTTTTATAGACACTATGTTGTTTTATGCCATAGCGGACAATGGAACGGAGCATGAGCTCCCATTTGATGTTACCCTGCTATCCAACTATAGAAAAGGGGTTCCCTTACGCGTTAGTATTAATACGGCCAGTGTGCCAAGCATCACAAGAAGGCAAATTAAGTATCTGCGGTTCAGGGCCAATACCATTGTGAAACCCACCTCTAAGATTATATTGCGCTCTGCCTATTTACAGTATCGCACCAATCACTTGAGCGAATATATTATTCAGAACAATAGAATAAGTAACGACATCATCAACACTTTGACTATAAATTTGGGCGGAATTGGGGTGGTTACCGATGCAGCGCTTATATTCACCCCCTTGAACAGTCGGGAAGAACGGAATCCTAGAAAGGAGGATAGGGACGCAGCAAGGGCCCTTGTTTCCTTTTTAAACGAGTATCTGGAAATGTCACATAAAATTATTTGGTCGAGCATCGATTCAAGTAGGCTTTTTGGACTCCTTGATGGCTATATTGCACCACATAGCGGGGGTAGGAGTGTGGCCAGTGTGGTTGAAAACAGGATAATGGGCATTGTTGGCAACAATTTGGTGTTAAAAGTAATTCCAGGTGAACGATTGGATCCGGTTTTCAAAAACGTTGAGAATTTATTGGAATATTATCAGCCAACCACCAAACCCGACCCATATCGCATTAGCGTACCCACCAAGGGCGTGTATGCAGAATCTGTG
This sequence comes from Arenibacter algicola, assembly GCF_000733925.1. Taxonomy (NCBI): domain Bacteria; kingdom Pseudomonadati; phylum Bacteroidota; class Flavobacteriia; order Flavobacteriales; family Flavobacteriaceae; genus Arenibacter; species Arenibacter algicola. The sequence goes on along the minus strand of NZ_JPOO01000003.1, from coordinate 660,993 downwards.
ATGGGTCAGTGCAACAGCTGTGAAGAGATAGACGAAACTAGGCACTGGCGTTTTTCCGATGAGCCATGCGGTACCTCGCCAACGGCTATTGAACCCGTATCTACGGCCAGTAGACGTAGTGATCCTGGCAATTTACAGGCCAAGGACTTTCCAAGTAGCATAATCAATATGCAGAATGCCCCTGCAGCACCAGATCCTACTGGTTTAGCTGCTGCCTATGGACTACTTGGCAAGGGTGATGCCTTTAAAGACTTTACTGGTTTGGCAGGTACTCAAGCCAATGCTTTGGGCGCCTTACAGACCACCTCAAAAAGTGTTACAGATTTGGCGAGTATTTCCAAGGACTTTGCAAGTTTGGCGGTAATGGCCAATCAAAAGGAAGATGGCGCCAAACAGATTGAGCAAATCAAGAAGCTCAACAAAGAAGGCTTTTTGAACGATACCGAAGCAAGTAATCAAATCAAGAAAGTACTGGATTCCTATACGGATGCAGCAGATAGTGTTGTAGGTAAAAAAGATTCGAGCAATGCTCAGCCGTTGACCAGTTCACCAGAAATCAAGAAGGCCATATCCGATGCCAGTCAGTCTGAAAATGGAAAAATTAACGTAACTCGCACTACACCTTTGGGTAACGAATCGGTGTCCGTTTCCAAGGGTGATAATGAGGGAACACCCAGAATTATTGAAAATCCAGATCTGAATGCTGCTTCTAGGAGTTTTAATCCTGCAACCGCAGCTGCTCCAGGCTCGGGCAGTAAAACCGGGGAGACCAAGTTTTCTGTACGTGTGAGCAATATGCCTGCTGGTGGATCTATACGTTGGAGTGTGCCACCGAGCAATGCGGGGGACTTTACCATAAAAAATGGCCCTACTGCAACAACAGGAGAAAGTGTTACTATTCAAGGCATAAAACCTGGATTGAGCAATATTGATGTCGAAGTAAGGGATGTTAGCGACACCGTTGTTCAAAGTATGAAATTGCCACTGAGCATTCCTCAATTTGTGACTATCAATGAAGATCCTGCCGCTTTTAATCAGGTCTTGGCCGATTTGTCTCTGACCGCCTTAAAGAACGATCTTATTAGTAAAGCCAAAGAGGTCTGTGAGGCTCTATTGGTAAATGCAAATGTAAGGACCATATGGCAAGTGGGAAGTTTTGCCGAAGTTACTCCAGCGCATTTACCTGCTAATATGATTACGGTAGCGACGATTAAAAATAGATTGGCCGCTGGTAACAGAACCTTTGGACAAACCAATCCGGCACCTGGGGAAGTTGGGAATATAGTACCAAACAGAACGATCGATGTTTTTCCAGGGGCTTATGACGAACCAATGGGCGGTGGCGGATTTAGCGATACGGAACTTGATACGGAGACTCAAGCACTTATGATCCAACTGAAATCGCAAGGAGTAGGAGGGGATCCAGCACTGGAATCCTTTGCAATAGATGTCTACGGACGCTTGATTGGAGAGACCTTGGCCCACGAAATAGTGCATGCGCTATTATGGGATATAATAGTTAAAGATGGACATAATGATCCAAAAATTAATAATGATATTATGAACAGTGGAAGCCAACGTACCTTTACCCAACGTACAGGGTTCGTGGACAATGCCCATCAAAGTCCGGTAGACCCAGTGAATTTCACGGATAATGGTATTGGAGCCATTAACAGGTTACAAGCCTTGAACCTTACGAGGATAGATGCCCATTTTCCGGTACCGGGAACCCGGGTAAGCGCGTTCAAGTAATTATTGGTATCCTGTAATGCAAGTGTTTGAAAATTCAAAGACATGTACATAATGTAGAATTAATGGAACACTGAGATAATGAGAATTACCCGGTGGGTAGATGCAGATGTTGTAGACAAATTAGGGAATAGTGTAATTTCTGTACTATTCCTTAATTTTCTTTAGAGTACTACGTAGCGTCTGACCCCACTGCCAGAGGTAGGGTAACTTAAGCCTTGAATAAAGGCAGGGCAGGGCGTTAAGAAACGGTATATGGGACTATTTAAGCGAATGGGGCAGCTACTACATTGGGAAACTATAGCTTCTTTAAAAAATTTATTCCAAAGGTATAAACACCCGCCCGAACGCCCGCCATGACCTTCGGGCAGGTGCCCCTTTTCGGTACGGGCGGGCCTGCCCGTACTTTGTCGTTCAGGCGGGCCTGCCCGACATTGTCATTCAGGCGGGCCTGCCCGTACTTTGTCGTTCAGGCGGGCTTATTATGCGACCCGACGGTAGGGGCGTAGCGACATCGAACTTTTTTCGTGAGGTACATGAATTCTTTACTTTAAAATAATAAGCTATGAATTAATCTTATTCAAGATTCATAAATACCAAAATAAAACATTAGACCAGTAATTTGTAAATGTGTTTGGAATAGTAATTAAATGTTATATAGCTTATTTACATTGCTTTTGTATGTCTGTCCAATAGGAATTCTATATTCGTTTATCAAAATGCTATTACCTTCTATAAATTTAATTTTATCAATAGCAACAATAAACGATTTGTGAACTCTCAAAAAATTATCTTCATTTAAAATAGATTGATATTGCGATATTTTTTCATGGCTTATAATCATTTCACCCTTTAAGAACAATTTGGTATAGTTTCCGTGGGCTTCAATATAGAGTAGATCCTTCAAATCTATTTGATGATACTTTTTATCACCTTTTATAAAGAATCGCTTAGAAGTTTCAGATGTAATTTCTTTTGAAACTGTTTTAGGCAAATGTATTTCGGAAACTTTGTTTACAGCTTTCACTAATCGGTCGAAACTAAAAGGTTTTAAAATATAATCTACAACATTCAACTCAAACCCTTCTAAAGCATGTTCCTTATAGGCAGTTGTAACTATGGTCAGTGGGGGATTTGATAATGTTTTTAAAAAATCCAAACCTTTTAATTTAGGCATATTAATATCCAAAAAAATAAAATCGACCGTACTTTTATTTAGATACTGCATGGCTTCCATAGCGCTGTAGCAATGTTTCTCTAATTGTAAATGTGGTAACATGCTACAATACTCTTCAATAATTTCATGAGCCAACGGTTCATCATCAATAATTATATACTTAAGCATGTTTAGCAATCTTTAAGGTTGTTATATATAGGTTATGTGACACATCAACTTTTAACTCATGTTTGTTTTTATATAATAAAGATAGTCTTCTTCTTATATTTTGTAAGCCTATTCCGTTTGATGGACTTATTTCATTAGGATCAAAATTATTTTCAATTGAAAAAACAATAAAATCTGTTTCTTCCTTTAAGTTAATATGTATAAAAGCATTTTCAGCTAAAGTTTCAATGCCATGTTTAAAGGCATTTTCCAAGAGAATAATGTACAACAAAGGTGCAATAGTTAAACTGGTATCCACGTCATGATTAAAAATAATCTCTACAGACTTTTTATAGCGTATTTTATGTAATTCAATATAGTTATTTAGGTATTCTATTTCATTTTCAAGGGTTACCATTTCCTTATCTCCTTCATAAATGGTATATCGCATCATATCAGATAATTTTAAAATTACCTCTGGAGCTTTTTCAGATTGTTTTACGGTTAAGGCATACAGATTATTCAAGGTATTAAAGAAAAAATGTGGGCTTATTTGCGTTCTTAACATTGATAATTCTGCTTTTGCTTTGTCCGCTTTAAGGTTTTGAAGCCATTTCCATTGCTCAAAAAGCCAAATAAGAAATAATATAGGAATTGGTAAAAAAAATAAATAGAAAGGAAAGTCCTCTTTAATTTTTAGGTATGTCTCTAAATTCCCAGTAAACAATCTTAAGTACAGAAAATATAAAAATAAAGGACCATATATAAATGAAATTAACTTCCAATATTTTTTTATAAAATCAGGAATTAAAAGATAAGCAAAACCAAACCAAAATACCATTAGAAGAATAAAAGTGACTGGATTATCGGGCATCTGCATATAAGAATCTATAAACAATGCAACAAAAAAGAGCACAATTAAGCCCAATACATTTAAAACTGTTTTCTTCTTGGTTTTTAAATAGCTGTAATTATAAAATGGTAATGCAACTAATATTCCCCAAAAAATAGCATAAATAATAATTTCTAATGGATTGTTTTTTGGAAGGAGAATAAATTCAAAAAAATTCATCACATAGAATATTGGAAACATAAGTAGAACCCCAATAAAAAATGCTTTGTATTTATTTAAAAACTGTACCATAGAACAAAAGTAAGTACGTAATTCTGCATTAACAAGAAAGTTGATAGACACTACTAAAATCAACACGAACGCTATTGTTTTCTACATGAACATAATTGATACTGTTTTTCATTAAATATGGCTTTATAATAATGTTATACATCATATAAATTATAAGGGACTCTTTCTTCAATTTATGTTTGTCCCAAATTAAAACTAAAACAGCACTTCAATTAGAAATCAACAGATATGAATACACTAAAAATCCATAATTTAAGTAAGACCTATCCTAATGGTGTTAGGGCGTTAAACGACATTAATTTAGAAATCACCAATGGAATGTTTGGTTTGCTAGGAGCAAATGGAGCTGGTAAGTCTTCCTTAATGAAAACTATTGCATCATTACAAGAACCCACTTCTGGAAGTATTTCCTTTAATGGTTCCGATATCATTAAAGAGCCAGAAAATATAAGAAAATATTTAGGCTATTTACCACAAGAGTTTGGTGTGTACCCAAAAATTTCGGCCGAAAAATTATTAGATCATTTGGCAGTTTTAAATGGAATATTAGACACAAAGCAACGTAAAGAGCATGTGACAGCCTTGTTGCAACAGGTTAATTTGTATCAACACAGAAAAAAATCAGTGTATACATTTTCTGGTGGTATGCGTCAACGTTTTGGGATTGCACAAGCCTTATTGGGAAATCCGCAGTTAATTATTGTAGATGAGCCAACTGCAGGTTTAGATCCAGAAGAAAGCAATCGCTTTTTAAACTTATTAAGCGCAATAGGAGAGAACGTTATTGTCATTTTATCTACACACATTGTTGAAGATGTTAGAAACTTATGTCCAAAAATGGCCATATTATCTAATGGTGAAATTATTTCTGAAGGAAACCCGAAAGATTTAGTTGCGAGTATTGAAGGCAAAATATGGACAAAGATGGTACTTAAAAAAGACATTGAAGTATACAAAAAAACCTTTGATGTTATCTCAACAAAATTAGTTGCAGGTGAAACACAACTTAGAGTATTATCCGATTATAAACCTGAAGATGGTTTTGAAGCTATTACACCAAATTTGGAAGATTTTTATTTCGCTATACTTTTTAATAATTCAACAAAAAAGCAATAAGTCATGTTTACTAAATTATTAAAATTTGAAGTTTTTTATCAGTTAAAACAACGTGCATTTCTTATATTCGCTGTCTTATTTTTATTCTTGGGAGTTTTTGTTGGTAGACAAGGATTTGCACCAACAGGTGTTAATTATAACTCTGTATATCAAGTTTATTTCCACACAAGTTTGTTTACTTTAGGAAGTGTTTTTATCATCATGTTCTTTGCCATTAGTGCTATGCTTAGAGATAAGCAAAACCATATGGAACAGTTAATTTACAGCTCTTCCATACAAAAGGCCCATTACTTTTGGAGTCGGTTTATAGGCACATTTATATTTAGCGTCCTGGCATTTACACCATTTATATTAGGCTATATTTTTGGGAATTATTTTTCTGATCTGGATGCAGAACGTTTAGGTGATTTTCAATTGCTAACTTATGTTCAACCATGGTTATATATAGTTGTGCCAAATATATTTGTCTGTTCGGCCATCGTATTTTCTGTATGTACCTTAACAAAAAACAGTACAGCAACGTATGTAAGTGCCGTCTTTGTTTACATGTTGTATTTTGTTAGTTCCCTCTTTCTAAATTCGCCATTATTGGCACAGGCCGTTCCAGCATCACCAGAAAGTATGGCCATTGCTGCAATTGCAGATCCCTTTGGTATTGCTGCTTTTTTTGAGCAAACGCAATACTGGACGCCTTTCCAAAAAAACTCACAATTACTATCTTTTTCCGGATTGTTTTTATGGAATAGATTGATTTGGATAGTAGTAGGTTTGGGTATTTTATTTGGTACCTACAGCTTGTTCTCTTTTAGAAAAATCTCCAAAAAAGTAAAAAAAGCCAAAAAAGTAACGGGCCAAACTACCCAATTAGTAGCTTATAGACCTTTAAAGACATTACATAATTTTAAAGCACAGTATTTAGCATTTTTCTCTTTGCTAAAGATAGAATTGAAAAGTGTGTTTAAGAGTTTGCCATTCATTGCGGTATTGATTATGTGGTTAGCTATTGTGTTTTCAGAATTATATAGCACAGTTATTAGTGGTGGGGAATATGGCGTTAGTCAATATCCATTTACAAATCAACTCATAAGTTTAATAGTAAACCCTCTAACGCTCTTTAGTCTCATTTTAATTATTTTCTATTGTTCCGAAATTGTTTGGAAAGAGCGAAGCATAAACTTCCACTTAATTGTTGATGCCCTACCAACAAAGAACGGCGTGTTCTTTCTCTCAAAATTTTTTGCAATCCTATTATTACCGGTCATCCTAATTACAACCGGAATTATAATGTGCATGCTGTTTCAGATAAGTTTAAACTATACAAATTTTGAGTTTGGCCAATATGCATCTTTATATTATCATTACGGATTGCAACTTGGTGTATTTAGTATGATTGGGTTGTTTATTAGCAGTTTGGCGAAAAGCAAATATTTAGGTATGGGTGTTTTTGGTTTGTTTGTGCTGTTAAGTTTAAAATCTGATGCAATTGGTCTTGAACACCCTTTAACTAGTCTTGGGTTTATACCAAGAATTTCTTATTCCAATATGAATGGTTTTTATGGTGGATCAAACCTATATAACCATTTGGCCATCTATTGGTTGGCTTTTGGTTTGTTAATAATGTTGGTCATTTTTAAAATTTGGAATAGAGGCGTAACGGCTAACTATTCAACAAAACTAAAACTACTAAGAAGTGGTTTTACAAACTTTCAAAAATTATCTTTTTCATTTTTAATCATAGTATTTTTAAGCTTCGGAAGCGCGGTTTTTTATAATTTGAATATCGTTTCAGATTATTTAACAACAGATGACGGTTTAGAATTTAGAGAACAGTATGAAAAAAAATTCAAACAGTACGAAGACTTGGTACGCCCATATGCCATATATAGAAAAACAGAAGTTGCTATTTTTCCTGAAGAACGACGTTATACCATAAAGGCAGATTATATATTGAAAAACGGAGGTGAACAACCTATAACTAAAGTTTTTGTTACACAACGCCTTCCGTTGGAAACCATCGCTATTGAAAATGCAAATTTAGTAACCCACGACAGTGTGTATGGTATTTATATATTTCAGTTTGAAAAGCCGTTACAGCCCAACCATACGGTAGGCTATAATTTTGAATTGAAACACCATCGTAAAGGTTATGAAGAGGACAAAACCATTGTAAATAATGGTACCTATATCACACACACAAATTTTGAACCTATATTGGGGTATAGCTCTGGATTGGAAATTACTGGCAAGGTAGAACGGGAAAAGAGAAATTTGCCAAAGCGTGAAGTAGAAATTATCTCTGATGCACATATTGCTCTTGAAGATTTTAACAATGAAAAAACAGATTTCGAAACCATTGTATCTACCAGTAGCAAGCAAACGGCATTGAGTTCTGGTAACTTGGTAAAAAAATGGGCAGAAAATAATAGAAACTACTTTCACTATAAAACCAAGAATAAAGTCATCCCAATGATTGCCTATTTTTCAGCCGACTATAAAACCAAAAAAGTGGATTACAAAGGAATTTCTATTGAGCAGTATTTCGATGAAGCTCATTCATTTAACATTGAAGACATTGAAAACAGCACCAAACGAACCATAGATTATTGTGAGGAAAACTTTGGAGACTATGCTTTTGACCATATTAGAATAGCAGAAGTACCATCACATTGGTCTTTTGGTGGCTTTGCGCATCCAGGAATGATCAGTATGGTTGAAGACCGTTTGTATTTGGTAGATGTTAGTAGGGAAGAAACATTCAATTTGGTTGCTAAAAGGGTTATTCATGAAGTTGCACATCAATATTGGGGACATACGCTGTCTGCCAAACCAGTTGCAGGTGGGTCTGTCCTTATAGAAGGTTTTGCAAAATATACCGAAGCCGTTGTCATGGAAAAAATGTATGGCAAACGTGCTGTATACGCCTTGAGTGAAAATGCCAGGAGGCGTTATTTTTCAGGAAGATCATATGCAACCGACCTAGAACCACCAGTTTATAAGGTACTAGGCCAAGGTTATATTTCTTATGGAAAATCATTAAACGTTATGCTGGCATTACGAGATCTTATTGGTGAAGAACAAGTAAATCGTGTTTTAAAAAAAATAACCGATACCTATCGCAACAGTGATACCTTAGAAGCCAATACCATTGAATTTTTGGATTTGGTTTATAACGTCACTCCAAAAGAGCATCATCACTTAATAGACGATTGGTTTAAAAAAATAATAACGTATCACTTAAGCATAGAGGAAAGTTCTTATGAAGAATTGGAAAATGGTACTTATGAGATTACTGCAACCGTAAAATCCAGGCGATTTGAAACTATAGGTAAAGGGGAAATAATCCAAATAGGAATAAACGAACCTATTAAAATTGGAGCCTTTAAAACACATCCATCAATGGTAAAAGAGGACAGTTCCGTATTGTATTATGAGTCAAATCAAATCAATAAGGAAATCACCGAAGTTAAGTTTATAGTAAGTGAAATTCCCGATTACATTGCTATTGATCCTTATGGAACGCGTTCTGATGAGAATTTAGTTGATAATATATTTAGATTTAAAAAAAAATGAATTCAAAAGAAATAGTTAGCTTTTAAATGGCACCCGCCCGAACGCCCGCCATTGTCATTCAGGCGGGCCTGCCCGACATTGTCATTCAGGCGGGCTTATTATGCGATCCAAAGCCTGTCCTGAGTGGAGCCAAAGGGATAGGAGGGATGGCAATGTGCGTGGAAGTATCTTGTAATTTCAAGAATTAATCCAATAGCTATTCGCAATAATTAGGTGTCATATTTCCATAATAGGTAAAAATAAAACTAAAGCATTTAACTGTTTTACCCTATATAAAAAAAATACGTAACTTATTTTCAAAATTGATTGGAAATGAATAGAAGAAACTGGTTATCAAAGGCAACACTCGGTTCTACGGGAGTGGTAATACTTCCACATTTAGGAATTGCCATGCCAAAGACCAACCTAGGTGATACCTATCTTAGATTAGCTTCCAATGAAAATCCATATGGGTGCTCGGAACATGTAAAAAAGTCCTATTTAACTTCTGCTTCAGCTATTAATAGATATGCTTTTCCGTCAATACCTCAACTAAAAATAGCCCTGGCAAAACGTTTTCAACTAACAGCGGAAAACATTTTATTGGGTGCTGGCTCCTCCGGTATCTTGGAAGCTGTCGTACATTTTATGCTACAAAGGGAAGGTGATGTAACCACTGCCACACCTACCTTTGATATATTGCCTTCCATGTTGGAAAAGTTTGGCAGAAAAGCACACTATATACGCTTAAAACAAGATCATACCCTTGATTTGGATGCTATGTTGGCCAAAACCCAAGAGCATCCGGGTTTGGTATATATTGTCAATCCCAATAATCCTATTGGTACGGTCGTAGCTTCTCAAGAGCTTAGGCAGTTTATTACTGAGGCCACTAAATATTCCTACGTCTTAATTGATGAGGCCTATCTTGAATTCTGCGATAACCCGGAATCGATGATAGATATGGTTATAAATCCAAGGGTCATGGTGATTAAAACATTCTCCAAAGTATATGGTTTGGCAGGCCTACGTATTGGGTATGGTTTTGCACATAATGAGTGGGTCAATGAATTGGAAAAATTTATGATTTTTGCCGGTCTCCCTATATCCTCTCCTTCCTTTTCTGTTGCTACGGTGGCCCTTGATGACGAGAATTTTGTAGATTTTGTGGTAAAAAAAAACACAGAATCCAAAGCCATTGTAGTGGAGACTTTGAGCAAATTGGAAATCGACTACATTCCGTCGCAGACTAGTTTTATTCTTTTTGATATTTCAAAATATCCAACGGATTTTATGATGGATATGAAAAATAAGGGAATATTGATCGGGACCCGTGACTATTTGGGCAAGAAGTGGTGTAGAGTGAGTATGGGAACGGTGGAAGAAATTAAAGAATTTACAAAAGTTCTTACGGAACTTTGGAAGGCATAAAATTATCGTGTTAAGGCACGTTTTTTAAAATTAATCCATGTTTAAAATTAACTTCCAAATTAAGAATATAGTCCTTGTATTCGTATTACTACTACTTACGGCCTGCAGCCCTAAATTATCCAGGACCAACAAGTATTCTAATTCGGTTGCAGCCAATGTATCACCAATATTAAATACTATACTTGGCAGGGATACCGTTAATATTGGTACTACAGGTGATTTTATGCCATTTTCCTATAAAACAGACTCTAGTAACAACTATTTGGGAATAGATATAGCAATGGCCAAAGATTTAGCCAAGCACCTTGGTGTAAACCTTAAATTTATAGAAACCACTTGGCCTACATTAATGACAGATTTAATGGAGGGAAAGTTTGATGTTGGTATGAGTGGCATCACCATTACCAGCGCTAGAGAAAAACAGGCATTATTTAGCATTCCGGTGTATTCTAGCGGAAAGGTTGCTATAACTCGGGATGAAAATGTTTCTTTATACAATAGTATAGAAAGCATTAACAGAAAAGAGGTTAAGGTTATTTTTAATCCTGGCGGTACCAATGAATCTTTCGCCAGGGAAAATTTTCCAAAGGCCACACTGATATTGAATGAAGACAACATAACCATTTTTCAAAAACTGATAGACAAACAAGCAGATGTAATGGTTACGGATGCTATAGAAACCAGAATACAAGAACAAATACATAAAGAATTGGAAGCTGTTAGCCTTAACAAGCCCTTTAATTCTTTTGACTTTGGCTATCTGATCCAAAAAGACTCCGTTTTTAAAAGGCTTATTGATGAATGGCTTTTAGTAAAAAAACAGGATAGTATAGTGGAAAAACTATTACAGCAGGAAATTGCCAAATTGGAGTAATTTTTTGTGCAAGGCTATAAACGCTATTTGCTATCTTTCCTGATTTGGATAGCTGCCAACCCAATAATACGGCATAAAAAATGGAAGATCTTATAGATCTTTTATTTTTTGAGCCGGTTGGGTCGATGGCTTGGTTATAACTAAAATATCCTGCGCCTACTTGCCATGGATTTTTTTACAGGAGGGTTATGTAACTTGAACCTTGGTTACGTCCTAATTAAAAAGATAAGGTAGTGAAAGGTCCAATCAAAAGCAGTAGATCTTCAATGAATAAATCTAGCAATTTTGCTAGATTCATGGACTCCTTTTCAAATTAATAAAATCTTCGTCAATGAACTTTTTTTTAACTGCCCGTAAGTAGGCGCAGAGGAGATTGCTATTTATTAGTGAAACTCAATTTTGAGAAGTCGGTAAGACGCACTTAAAATTGCAAGTTGAACTAATCCCGCCATTTTCGGCGGGATCTAGGTTCAATACCTAGACCCATGGGTCGATTCCTATTATTGTGTTCAGGGCCTGCCTTTGTCGGTAGACAGGCTTGCCCTGAGGTTTAATACCTTTTATAAAAAAAAAAATAAAAAGCTAAGTATACATGTTTTCAGGGAATTAGCCTTTTACAACAACAATGTGGCATTTTTCTTACAATATAAACATGACTGATACGTTTTTTTCTTCAAGTAAATTTTGATAAAAATATAAACCAAACCAATCAAATCTATTTTATGAAAAAACATTTTAAAATTATTGCTTGTTGTGTATTGTTGTCGTCTATTTCACTGACCTCATGTAGTGTAGATGATGGCGTTGATGGAGCTATGGGGCTTCAAGGTATTCAAGGAGAGCAGGGTATACAAGGAGAGCAGGGACCAAAGGGCGACAAAGGGGAAACTGGGGATGCCGGAGCCGACGGCCAAAATGGAATTGACGGAAAAGATGGAATCGATGGTGTTGATGGCCAAGATGGTGTTGATGGAATTGATGGTCAAGATGGTGCCGATGGCCAAGATGGCCAAGATGGCAAAGATGGTGTTGATGGACAAGATGGTGTTGATGGTCAAGATGGTGCTGATGGTCAAGATGGTGTTGATGGAGTGGATGCGACAGTAGTTGCCAGTACTTGGATCGCCCTAACGGAAAGCGATTTTACAATTTCTCAAAAGACCGCTGGTTATGGGGATATGTACGATGCCAGTTACAGCACTGCGCTATTAACGCAAGCGGCTTTGGATCAGGATGTTATTTTGGTATATCTTAAATTGAGTACGGGCCAAATTGTTCAAATGCCCTATGTATATCATGCAGACGAGATGATGGCAGTTGCATATACCGCTATGCTAACATTGAATAGTTTAGGAATCAATGTAACGCCTTCCTATCGTCTAGAATATACCCATTTAACAGATCCGTTGGAAATCAGTGTTAGGTTTGTGATCATTCCGGCTACTACCATAGCACCTACGGCTAAAGGCGTCCAGAAGGATTTTAAGAAAATGAGTTATGAAGAAGTGATTTCTTATTTCGATTTACAATAGGATAAGTCTATCGATATAATAAAAGACGTTCTTTCCAACTGTGGGGAGAACGTTTTTTTTATGTTTAATTTTCATTTTGGCTTAAGGTTACTCTTGCCAACTGAGCGTTTTAAAGCCATAGAATTACAGTGCCTTCTCTTTCTTTTTTTGAAAGGTGGGGCGAAGGCAAAGTTGTTGCTATGTTCATGTTTTTTATTAGTGAAACTCAATTTTGAGAAGTCGGTAAGACGCACTGAAAATTGCAAGTTGAACTAATCCCGCCTTTTTCGGCGGGATCTAGGTTCAATACCTCGACCCTTGGGTCGATTCCTTTTATTGGGTTCAGGGCTTGCCCTGAGGTTTAATGCCTTTTATTAGGCCTCCCAATATTTAAGTCAAAACTGGGCGGGCCGTAAAGAAAAAGCCCAGGGGGAATAATTTAGGGAGTCAGCTATCTGGGGTTCAGTCAATTAATCATTCAAGGAGCATCTATATTTTGGCTCAGCCAGCGAGACCTTTTAAAAAAACGTTCTCAATATTACATTGGTAATGTTCTATCAATTTGTAAGACCAAACCTAAGATCAACATTTATAATGTTTTGCGTTTTGACACTTTGTTTTGGGTAAGGTGAAAAAAATTAAATTTCAAGACTACCTTTATAGTAATAATAACTGTATTTAACTAATCGGCTATGGTTATAGTGTGAATAGAAACAGAGAAATTTCCAAAACTATCTTTACTTTTTACCTGAACGTTATATGTGGCTCCTGCTAAAGCATTAATAGGATCCAATTCAACTGTTGTCAAATCTTCTTGTTCCTCAATGATGGCATCATTTTCCATTACAACAACATCATAGGTCAAAAGATCCCCATCTTCATCGTTCCCAATCCAAGATATAGCCAATTCACCATTATTTGTATTATAAAGCATAGTAATTTCGGCGGCGAACGGTACATAATTACCTATCGCCTCACCGGGTGTGATAAATGAAAAGGTATCACTTTGGGTCTCACCATTATTGTTCTTTGCAGTTACCATCCATGAGTATGATTTTCCTTTTTCGAGTGTAAATTTGCTTTGATTGGTTGTTGCTGTCGCATCACCAATTTCGACATCAGATTCAAAAACTTGTACTAAATAGCTAGAGGCATTTTCAGCAGCTGACCAACTTATGGTGATAGTCGCCATGTTCGCTTCTCCGGAAACCTCCTCAAAATCAGTGCACGTTTCGCCATTTACCGGTAGAATACCAACAGCTTTTCCAGGTAGTATTGATTCCATTTTATTTGTCTCTGATCCCGATTTCGAACACCCAGCTATAAATGCAATCAAAAATGTAAATACCATAGTATATCTTTGCAGTAGTGTTTTCATAGTTTAATGATTTTAAAGGATTCTAAATCTCCTTTTGACAAAACATGTACGATATACAATCCGGGAGTACAATTATCCAAATGAATGTTGTTAACCCCTCCAGTTTCTGTTTTTTCACTTAAAACAAGCTGCCCAACTGAATTATAAACTCTTATTTCGGTAACCGTAGATCCGCCCGACATTGACAGCAGGCCAGAGGTAATGGTCGGATAGACCATAATTTGAGCTTCCAGAGAAAATGAATCGTCAATTTTTCCCTGACAATCATTATTTCCTGAAATAAGAACTTTGTTCGACATTTTTAAGTTATGTAGTACAATCTCGTTATCTATGGTGGAATCGAATACGTATTTTTTTTGAATTCCATTGACATTTACCATATACTCGTTGCTTCCCGAAACGATATATCTAGCACTTCGGGATTTATAATCAGCTCCTTGAAACTTTCCAGCAATACTGCTCAGCTCGTTAACCTTAACCCCGAAAGTTTGCTCATGAAGAACAGCGGGTATAGAAACCGTGACATCATAAGTACCTGGCGCTAGGTCGTCTACTTTTAAATTTCCATTCAAATTTATAGCTTTAAAACTTTGGTCCCTTCCTTCACCTACAATATGAATATCAAAGCTATAGCCTATAAGCGTAGTAGCTATTTCAATGATCCCATTGTCGACATTGGGACAGGTAGGGGTCGCGCCATAAACACTTATAGCATTCAAAGCGATCAGGTCACAGCCAGAATTGTTCACTGGAACTCCAGGAAATGTATTAGGACAAACATCGTCTACATTCGCAATTCCATCCTTGTCGTCATCTGGTGGAGGGACGCCCAGCTCTGAAAGTGGCCTTGACCAAATTCCATTGGCCTCAATTGCTGCAAACATGACATCATCGTGTACTAATAGCTTGATGATACGTTTGGGTCCCATTCCCTCGGTCAGGGGATACCAAGAACTTCTTCCTTCGGTACTTACCTGAACCCCATTAAAAGTGGCCACGTATACGGCATCCCCTAAAATCTCTACGTCCCACATGTATTGTGTATCGTTGGCTATAAAGGGCAGCCAGTGACCGCCAAGGTCTTCACTTACCCAAAGACCTTGGGTTGTTGTTACATAAAGTTTGTCATTATGATATTCTAGATCAATGGGACGCTGATTGCTATATTGTCCTGGTATAGCAATATCACTCCAACTCTGTCCCAAATCTGTGGAGAGGAATATTTCACCCTGATAGGTCCCTAAGACAATAGTATCTCCTTTAATCAACATGCTTATGTATTGAAAATTAGGATTTAGACCAGCGGTTTGAGCTAAAATCCAAGTTTCTCCCATATCGGTGGAGAGAAGCACACCGGTTCCAGATTCGGAAGTAACCAAAACACCGTTGTCATATGCCAGATGCCCGGTATACTTAGAATAAGAATTAGAAAGATATTTGGGAACCCATGAATCTCCATTGTCGCTTGAACTGAAAACCCCTCCAAAAGTGCTAACAAAAAGGGTATTGTCCACGTTAACTATATCTGGAGTGTTTTGAGGATATCTTGGTCTCAAGAATTCATTATTTACAATACTCCAATTTTGACCATTGTCATTCGATCTGTAAATACCGTCGCTTCCAGAGGCAAAAACATAATTTTCGTTTTTGGCCATGCTATACGCAGATTGTGCCCTAATACCATTGTTTTTCACTGACCATGTTAGCCCGTCATCGACACTTTTATTAATACCGTCGGAGGCAGACATAATTATACCTTCATCCAAGAACAAAAGATTACTAACAAAACCTTCAGTATTAGGCTTCTGGACTAACGTCCAACTTTGTCCAATTTCCGATAAGTAAAAATATCTTCCCTTGTTCGTGGTAGCGTACAAGGTCCCTTCATGACTCTGCATACTGGTTATACTTGCCCCGGGGGACGGTATATTGGCGTTAGTCCAGGTTAATGCATCTTGACTAAAAAAGACGTTGGATTGATCTGCAATAAACAACATATCATTATGTGTCGTCATTGAGCTTACTCCATTTGGCGAGAGCCCCGGCACAATAATTTCGACCCATGTATCCCCATGGTCTTGGGTTTCGTATAGTTTATTATTTCGCTTGGCATAAAGTTTTGAATTGTAAACATGTAAGTTGACAAATTGATGACCAGTTGTCCCCTCTGTTTTGAACTGCCAAGTATCCCCCTTATCAGGTGAATATATCAGGCCGCCATAAGCCAATCCTCCATAAATGTTATCTCCTTCGATAAATATGTGATATGAGGTTTCATCTTTTTGTAAAGGACTTATAGAGGTCCAACTATCGCCTTGATTTTCAGAGACATAAATTCCCTTGTTTTCGATACTGGTATAAAGAATACCATCTTTTTCGAACATGTCATAAATACGTGGATTGTTAGGGAAACCGGAATTGCTGGGATTCCATGATTCGCCATTATCTATAGATTTATAAACTCCGCCCCACTGGGTTGTTAAAACTAAGCTATTCTGAACTTTAAAAATTTCTTCAGTAGAGCCACCAATGGGCCCTGAAGTTTGGGTCCATTGAGAAAAAGAAGAATTGGAGTATAAAAGGCTTATGCAAAAAAATAGTAAATGTTTAACATGGGCCATATTCGTAAGGCTTTTTTTTTAGTGTGTGTTTCGTGTAAAGAAAGTCATTTTTAATATGAAATAGTTTTTAAAAATGATGAACGGAACGCAAAAGTCGACGGGAAGCTATTTTGAATGATAATGGTGCCTGGCCCGATTGGTAATGTTCTATCCATTTAAAGGACCAAAAGCAGGATCAACATTTATAGAAAGATTGAATGCAGCAGCATAACAACAAATACCGGACATTTAAAACCCTAAATTATCATAAAGCTATTCATATCCCTTTGCTTCAATTTATAATTCCACTATTCCTTTTCGCACATATCAGCGTAAAAGCTCAGGTAAATGATAAGCAGTTACCCATCATTATTGATTGGGATTTGCTGAATTGGACATTGGGGTATTGGCCGCACACAGTATTATGATTGTGATGGATATGGTTGTCTTCAAACAATAAAAGAAGGGTATCCCGGAAGGCTGAATGAACAATTATTGGCCCAAGTGGCCGGAATAGAGATAATGGCAGGTTGATAACCTATTATATGAGCCAACGGCAGGAGGGAAGGCTATGTGCGTGAAACGGTATTTTATGTGAAAACGTTGAAAAACCAGAAGAGTTACAGTAATTTTGTATTTCATATACTATACATAATTTCAGAAACTTGTTAGAGAAAAGACGACAATTGCCCCAAGAGCAATTAACTGATGCAGATTATTTCATTTATTGTTTGGAAGGGGTTCCTGACATAGAAACGGACAAGCTTACCGAAGCACAAAAAAACCTGGAACAATTGGCCATGCAGTACGGAGTAGCCAGTATTTATAAAACATGCGACACCATTGAAGGGCTAGAAGCCAGTTTAAATGCCTTGGTCATGGATGATCATCATTTTAAAGACTATGAAATAATCTACTTGGTGATGACGGGTGAGGCTAATAGTATTTGTTTAAATGACTACTACTATAGTTTACAGGAAATTGCAGAACTTTTTGAAGGAAAGTTAAAAGGAAAGATCTTACATTTTTCCAATGCAAAAGTGCTGGATCTGGACGAAGAAGAAGCACAATATTTTTTGGATATCACCAACGCAAAAGCGGTTTCTGGCTATGGCAATGAATTTAATGGACTAAGTAGCTCAAATCTTGATAAAGCATTCTTTAACTTGTTTAAGGAAGATGATAATATGTTGGATGTTGTAGAAGAATTGCACCAAAGACATTACAATGTCTGCAAATTGCTTGATTTTAGATTGTATTATTAGTGAAACTCAATTTTGAGAAGTCGGTAAGACGCACTTAAAATTGCAAGTTGAACTAATCCCGCCTTTTTCGGCGGGATCTAGGTTCAATACCTCGCCCCTTGGGCCGATTCCTATTATTAGTGAAACTCAATTTTGAGAAGTCTGTAAGACGCACTTAAAATTGCAAGTTGAACTAATCCCGCCATTTTCGGCGGGATCTAGGTTCAATACCTCGCCCTTGGGTCGATTCCTATTATTAGTGAAACTCAATTTTGAGAAGTCTGTAAGACGCACTTAAAATTGCAAGTTGAACTAATCCCGCCATTTTCGGCGGGATCTAGGTTCAATACCTCGACCCTTAGGTCGATTCCTATTATTATTGAAACTCAATTTTGGGAAGTCTGTAAGACGCACTTAAAATTGCAAGTTGAACTAATCCCGCCTTTTTCGGCGGGATCTAGGTTCAATACCTCGCCCCTTAGGTTCGTGCCCTCAGCAATATGTATCACAGAGCAGCTTTGAGTAAAAGTTGTCAATAACAATTGACTATATCCACAACAACTGCGTAGAACAAGGATTAGTTAAGGACCCAGTGGCTTGGAAATATAGCAGCGCAAGGAACTATGAGAAGGATGATTCGGTTATAAAATAGATAATGATGGCATTCATTTAGGTATACTGGAATTATGGGGAATAGTAGAAAAGATTAAGAGGCATGGTATGGGCACGAGCGTGACGCTCGAGCCAGCTTGGGAGCCGATGGTAGGAGGGGAGTTACACCGAACTTGTCGTGAGGTGCATGAATTTCTTTTAACCAAAAACTAGTTATGAATAAATGGCCGTTCCATTCAGGCGGGCCTGTTCGTCAGACAGCTGTGAGGAATGGGTTCTTTGTGTAATTAATTTTATAGATTTGTTTTAACAAATCAACACTTTGAACAATCAAAAATCAGTAGCAGTTTTACCCTTTGTTAATATGAGCAATGATATTGACAACGAATATTTCTGTGACGGTATCACTGAAGAAATTATAAACGCACTAACAAAAATTGACAAACTTAAGGTTATTGCCAGAACCTCATCTTTTGCCTTTAAGGGAAAAGATATAGATATCCGAAAAATTGGGGGGCAACTAGGGGTAAGCACAATTCTTGAAGGAAGCATTAAGAAATCCCGGGAAAGGGTTAGGATAACGGCCCAATTAATAGACGTTGAAGATGGTACGCACTATTGGTCTAAAAAATTTGATAGGCGATTAATAGATATTTTTGATTTAGAGGATGAAATTAGTTTAACAATAGCTGAAGAAGTTCGAAACAATTTTGGGCATTTTGAAATTCAAGAGCATTTAATAGAGCAGCCAACAAGCAGCGTAGATGCCTATCAAATGTATTTGAAAGGACGTTCTTTTCAATTGAAATGGACACCAGAGGGCCTTAACCAGGCCATAAACTACTATAACAAGGCCATTGCATTGGATAAAAATTACGCCAAGGCCTATTATGCCAATTTACAATGCTATGGGTTATCGGCAATGTGGGGTTATATTCCTTATGACGAGGCTATGGAGTCGGCCATCAACAATTTGCTTATGGCAAAAGAATTAGACGCCTCTTTACCGGAATATCCTTTGTCTTATGTCGGAAAGTTTTTGTGGGGAGAATGGGATTTTAAGAATGCCTATATTCATATTAAGAAAGTCTTGGCCATTAACCCCAATCATATTGACGGTTTAGAAGCTTTAACAGAGTTGTTCATAGCGCTTGGTTTTTTTGACATGGCCTTGCCATATGCAAACAAACTTTTAGAGGTAGATCCGCTTTCTGCAAACAATCATTACACATTGGCCCATATTCACTATTTTCAAGGCCTATTTGACAAAGCCCTTGAAAATGTCGATTACGCCTTAACACTTAACCCTGAACTAGAATTAGCGCATCATTTAAAATGCTTTTGTTTAATATGGCTGAACAAAAAACAGCAGTTTCAGGAATTTATACACAACACCTCATTAATAGAAGAGAAAAATCTCTTGTTTAGCCTTGTTAACGAAAAGCATATTGACGTTCCCCATCAAATTATTGAAAAATGGTCTAGTCTCAGTAAAGATAAAACCATGCTGTTACCTTATGACGTGTTTATTTTGGCCAACTCGCATCAAACGGGGACGGCCTTTTCTCTCTTAAAGGAAATGATCGACCAAAGACGCGGTCAAATCATTAACTATAGGCAGGATCCATTCTTGAGGCCCCTGCATAAAATAAATGGTTTCACAGATCTACACCGGTCAAATTTATCGTCTGCGGATATCAAATCTACTAAGAAAGATGAAGAGAAAGCAACGGCAAATGTTTTGGATAAAGACCAAATTAAGAAACAAAAAGGCAAATTACTTTCATATTTTAAGGAAGATGAACCTTTTTTAAATCCACAATTAAACTTACAGTTCGTTGCTCAGGTTTTGGAGCTGAACAACAATAAAGTATCATTTCTGATCAATCAGGCGTTTGATGTAAATTTTAATGACTTTGTTAATTCTTATCGCCTCAAACACTTTAAATTGATAGCACTCGATTCCAATAATTCTCACCTTACCATTCTTGGGTTGGCTTATGATAGTGGTTTTAATTCTAAAACCGTATTCAACACCTATTTTAAAAAAATAGAAGGGGTAACCCCTAGGGCTTGGATGAAAGCCAACTCATTGTAAATCTCGCCTATTTCGTTTCAGATTATAATTTAGAACGATTTGCCCAATAATCCGGTGAATCTTTGCTGCATAATTTATAATCAAAAAACGATCAATTATGAATGCATCCATTTTAGGAGCCAAAACTTATTTAGGGAATATTCTAAATAGCATGATTGGCTTTGTGCCAGAACACGATGCCACAATTGTCTTGCTGAGCCATCGGCAAGACGATAGAGGCTGGCAACGCAATACCATTATCCGTCAATTATTAACGAAAGAATTTAATTAACAATAGAATACAATCATTTAATCAATAAACACATGAAAAAGTTAGCGTCAATAGTCACATTACTTACATTGTCAGTAGCACATATGTATGGGCAGGAAACATCGAAACAAGCATTTGAGATCAAGGTCATTACAAGTGTAGAATCTATCATTCCGAGCGGGCTGGGACGGTCACGTTTAATTTCGTCCAACGAAGAAAGGGATTACAAACAATTTACCTCTAGTAGAACGGAAGAAAACAATACCAGAAACAAATCGAAAAGAAAAGATATTAGACTTAAAAATTTTGAAGAAACGAAATTATTGAACTTTTATAACCTCGGCGGAATCCGGTTTCAAAATATAGCCGCCAATGATGCCTTGATTTCTTCAAAATTGACCGAAATGCTTTCCAAAGGTTGGGACCTGATGTTCATAACCAGTGCCGTAGAAAGCGATGCGGGGAAAAACGATGACAACGGTATTTTTATTACCCGCTATATTCTTAAAAGAAAGTTCAACTAAACCGGCGTAATATAACGTGAGTTCGACATGAAAATAATTTCAAGACATTGATTTCGTGCAAATTAAAAAATTGCTATTGTCTCCTCGAGCGGAGTCGAGAGGTTATTTTACTGTAATGCTTTTACAATGAGGTCTCGACTCCGCTCGACCGGACAAAATTATCATAAACAACTCATTAACAATTAAATATAAATCGTACTCACGTTAATATAGTTACCTAAATGAAAGATACCAACATATTATTAGCGGGCGCCACAGGCTATTTGGGCAAGTATATATTAAAAGAACTGCTAGAGAAAAAAAATCAGGTAATCGCTATTGTACGCAATGCTGATAAGCTGCAAAATAGTGATGAAAACTATTTAGAGATAAAACAGGCAGAGGCTACAAAGCCTGAAACATTACGAGACATTTGTAAAGGAATAAACACGGTAATATCCACGGTCGGCATTACAAAACAAAAAGATGGCCTAACGTATATGGATGTAGATTATAGGGCCAATATGAATTTGCTCGAAGAAGCCAAAAAAAGTGGTGTAGCACACTTTGTATACGTTTCTGCCATTAATGGCGACAAATATCGGGATTTAAAGATTTTTGAAGCCAAAGAGAAGTTTGTCGCTGCTTTAAAAGCTTCTGGGCTCAACTATACCATAGTGCGGCCAAACGGTTTCTTTTCAGATATGGGCCACTTTTTACAAATCGCCAAATCGGGTCGTGTGTTTTTGTTTGGATCTGGCAATCAAAAATTCAACCCTATCCATGGTGCGGACCTTGCTAGAGCCATTGTAGATATCTTGGATGATGACAATAAGGAATTGACCATTGGAGGCCCCGATGTTCTGAGTCTTAATGATATTGCCAAACTCGCCCTGACCGCTTTGAACAAGCCCATAAAAATCGTTCATTTACCCGATTGGTCAAGAAAACTAAGCATTCGGTGTTTAAGATCTTTCACAAGTGTTAAAACCTATGGCCCTATCGAGTTTTTTCTGACCCTGATGGCGGAGGACAATATTGCGCCAACCTATGGACAGGAACATCTAAAAGATTTTTACATAGAAGAGGCCAAAAACCTATAAGACCTTAAATGGATCAAAATAGCCTGATTCTCTAGTTTTGACAGGTACTTTAGTCTTGAATTTAGCTTTTACATACGCGATAAAAATGGATTACCCGGTGGGTGATTATTTTTTTCGGCGGGTTGATGCCGTTGGACTTGTTGGCAAAATTTTCTTTTACATAATACCAGCCGATATGGTTCTAAAGAAGCCATATCTGGTATTATGCAAAATAGCGGAGCTATACGAAAATTATGCATTTTGGGCTATTTGCCAAAA